>NZ_JAKVUA010000007.1:0-136198 GCF_033978845.1 Tenacibaculum sp. 1B UA | reverse complement strand
GTGTCGACCCGATTAGGCTTGGGGTGTCGACCCGATTAGGCTTGGGGTGTCGACCCGATTAGGCTTGGGGTGTCGACCCGATAAAAAAGTTACACTTTTTTATCTTACTTTTTTTATATTTGAGAGTGTTAATAAAATTGCTATATCTTCCATTTATTCTACTGTGTAAAATGCGTATTGGTAATTTTATTATGGATATGAATTAGTTGTAAAACATTTACAAATCAATAAAGTTTCTTCAATTAATTAAACTAAAGAGAGGAAATTTTGTTTAGAAAATAATTGTAAATTTGAAATAAAACCATATTGAATATGAACATATACGAAATTGATTCTGATGAAGTAATTGATGCTATTGTAGTAAGCGGTTCTATAACATATCGAGAAGCAATTGAAAAATTAGTTCCTCTCATAAGTAAAACAGAATTTCAGAGAAAATTACAAGACAAAAAATTCTATGAAAAGTTAGAAAGAGATATCGTAGAAGGCTGTATAATGCCATCAATTACTATTGCTTTTGTAGATAAAACAGTAACAGTTAAATCAAGTAAAGATGATATCATTACTTTTTTTAATAAAAATTACAAAAAATCATTTGTTTTAGATGGAATTCAAAGGTTAAATACACTTAAGAGAGTAAGTGATTCAGATAAAATTAATTTAGAAAAGAAACTTTATTTGAATATCGTTTATAGTGATTCTGTAGATAAACTACTATACAGAATGATAACTCTTAATAATGGACAAAAACCAATGACACCTCGTCATCAAGTAGAAGTTATGATGGCAAATGTTTTTGACTTTAATGAACTTGGAATTGAAGTTCAAACTGAAAAAGAAAGAGCTGTTAAAATAAAAATGAATTCTTTCAATAAATCAGATTTAGTTCAAGCCTACTTGGCTTATATGGCTAATAGCCCTATGGTAGATAACAAAAAAATCATCCAAGATAAAATGGATGAATTAATAGTTAACAAAATAGTTTCTGCTGAAAAAGTTGAGAAAGAATCGTCTTTTGAAAATGTAATAAAATCTCTTGCTAAATTTCAGAAAAGTCCAATTTCATTAAAATGGTTAAAACAAGCTAATAATTTAGTTGGATTTGCAGTTGGTATGAAAACATCATCTAAGGATATAAAAGACTTAAGCGTTGAAGAGTTTGAAAATGCAATTAAAACCTTTGACCAAGCATTTTCAGATTTTAATCCATCCAAAATAAAATTAGGAAAATTAAGACGTGAACTTTCCTATGATTACTTCAAAAATTTCGCAAAATTAAAAGATTTGGATAGTTTAGAATTACTAGAATATTTCAGCGAATTAACAAATGATTAATCGATATACATACGAAGACCCGATTTTCAAAGCTTCAACTAAGAACACAAATTTAAGAATCGATAGTTCTAATAAGATATTAAACATTTTTCGATTAATCTCTGGTACAATAAATTGTACAGACACTTACGACAATAAAGTTTATAAGTTTCGTCATAATTATTCAAACTTTCCTTACACTAAAAATGAGGCTATAAACCAATCTGTTGTCTTAAATAACTTCCCAGATGAAGTAAAACTAAAGGACTTAAATGAATATTTCAAACGATCAAGATTTAATTCAAAATTTTATGGCTCGATAGAGCCTGAAATAATAAAGTGTCTTATTGCAGTAGAGAAAAAAAATCATTTAGAAGCTTTCTTTTATTTATATAGAATATTTGAAGGAATATCATATTCGATTCCATTAATTTACGTTTCTAAACACAGAAGCTTTGATAAAACATACAAGCAGTTACAATCATTTTTTAATAATGAACAAGATGGGGAACTAGCCTTTTTTAAACGTTTCATATCAGAAACATATAAAAATGAGGATTTTTTCAAATCAACTGTTGATATAGATTTCAATACTATTGACAGAACTGATTTAAGAGAAGCATATTATAAATTATATTTAGATAAAATTAAAGAAAAACCAATGAACAGTAAAGGTTTAAAAGGAGAAACTTTAAACCAAGAAATAAAATTATCATTTATAGGGTTCTATGATTTCATTATAGTTATACGAAATAGATTTTTTCATTTAACAAAAGGTACTTGGCAAAATAATTTAAGTTCAACTGAAATTCTATTTCCTGACTACTTTTTTAAACCAATTATAAATCAAGGGATTAACTGGATTTCAATAATAATTTTCGAAATAATTAAAGTAGATTTTGAAAAAGGAATAAATTAAAAAAAGTTTTACAACAATGGCTATAAGTAATTGCTTGTTCTCGCATACTTCTTAATCGAAATTACTATTCCTTCAAATATTCTATACAAATAAAAAAACTTACAATAATTTTAATTCTAGCTTTTATTGTGGTTGTTTCCTGCAAACAAAGCAAACAAGAAACACAACAAGTAACTTCTGAAAAGTTTGAGTTTACCGAGCTTATAAAAGAAGATTACGAACTTTATAAACCAACAAAAGAAATTAAAGCAGTCTTAATTTTGTTTGGAGGTTACCCTGAGGTTGCTAAAGACATTAAAAGAGAATTTAAAATTCTTGATATCGCTAGAAAAAACAATATTGCAGTTATACTTTCTAATCTTAATCAGAAATTATGGCTTGAAGAAAACGAAAAACAACAACTTGCCAAAAGTTTACAGAATATAATTACAGAAAATCAATTACCAACTGACAATATCTTTATTGGAGGCTTTTCAAGCGGTGGAGTTGTTAGTCTTTTAATAAGTAATTATATTGTTGGGAAGAAACAGTTCAATATCGACCCAAAAGGAGTATTTATAGTAGATTCCCCAATAGACTTAGTTGCTTTGTATAAATCTTCAGAAAAAAATATAGAACGAAACTTTTCAGAGCCTTCAATTCTTGAAAGTACTTGGCTATTAGAAACATTAGGTAATAACTTTGGCAACCCTAAAGACAGTATTGAAAAATACGAGGAAAAAGCCGTATTTACCTCTAGTACAGACAATATTTCTAACATAGAGAAATTAAAAAACACTAAGATTAGACTTTATACAGAACCTGATACTTTATGGTGGAAAAAGAATAGAATGGCTGATTATGACCAAATGAATGCTTTCTATATCAAAAAACTATATGAGAGTTTAAAAACTAAAGGTTTTAATAATGTTGAGTATATACCAACCACAAACAAAGGATATAGAGCAAATGGTGAACGACATCCTCATAGTTGGGCTATTGTAGACAAAAAAGACCTAATAAACTGGATATTGACAAAATAAATACTGGTAATAAAAGTTGCTTATTCTAGTTTATTTCTTAAATTTTCATGGTTTTCAGTTTAATCTGTACTTATAAAGTACCAATTTATATTGCTCTTAATAGCTAAGCGCATTAGTTAACATTGAAAAATAAACCGAATAAAAAATGAAAAAAATAATATTGGGTTGTAGCATCCTTTTAATATTAGGCTTTAGCTTAATCTGTTTAATATTTTATACACTTACTTTACCCAAATACAGAAATAGCTCTAAAGACAAACCTTTTTCAGCAGTTATAAATAAAAAACTTATAACAAAAAGGTTAATTTTAATTATAAAAAATCCTGATATTCCTGCTTCTGAAAAATATACATATCACTTGGAAGATGGAAATGGTTATGGGATGGATTCAGGACTAGAAATAGCTGCAAAAATACCTATCGGAACAGAAGTTATGATAGATAAAGCAGAACTACATACAGGGCGTGTAAGTGGTACTACTTCTTCATATTTGTTTGGAACAATATATAGTAAGAAAAATCAAAAAGAATATGCCTTTGAATATTCTTGGGGAGATTATCATACTTTATATGAGGATGAACCATATTGGACTTTTAAGCTTGCTTTTTGGCAAAATAAAGCTTTAACTGAAAAGTATTTTATCAAAGTACCTTAAATAATAAATATATAAAACCTCTAAATTGTTATAAATATATAAAGCAAAACAATGGTCTTAACTTTTTACTAACCGCTGGCTAAGAACTGAAGAAGAGAATGAAAAAACATGGTATTAAATAAATATTTAACTAATCGTCTCAAAAAAAGTTTTAAGCTAAAAAAGATGGCATTGTTACTAATTTAAAAAAGAAATTTCCGACTTGAATTAGAAATATACCCCTTAAAAAACAGAGAAACTTTAACATAGTTACTAACTTAACTTTTCTATATAGTTGATATAGAAAAATGCTTGCAGAAAGTTATCTTGATATATAAGATGAGTTTTATTTTTAATTTATCATTAATTACACCTAAACAAAACTGAATAGATTTTATAGTTATTCTAAAGGTTTATACGTCTGGCTAAAAATATGACTAATAAAAAGTTATTAGATATTTTGTAGAAGAACAATACAGAACTCATTACAAGAAGAGCATTAACATAATGATTAAACATACTTATTCTCGCCTCGAATAAATAATCCTGATAAAAAAGAATTAAAATAGAAACAACAGAAATAAAACTTACTACTTAACAAGTAGAATTGATAGTAATAAGTGTAAATAAAATTTGTGTTTTAAAACATTAATCGTAATATTGCAATACATTAATAAAGAAAATAAAATGGGATTAGCAAAAACTGAAATGTTTACTGATAAGCAAAATGAAATATCTCTTTTTGCTAAAGTCTTTGGACACCCTGCTAGAGTTGCAATTTTACAGCACCTATTCAAAATTAATTCTTGTGTTTGTGGAGACTTAGTTAACGAAATTGGATTAGCTCAACCTACAATTTCACAACATTTAAAAGAACTAAAACATTTAGGTTTAATTAAAGGAAATGTAGAAGGAACAAGTGTTTGTTACTGTATTCATAAAGAAAACTGGATAGCTATGAAAGCTATAATGATAGAGTTTTTAAATCAAGATATAACCACAAAAGAAAATTGCTGTTAAAAAAATTTATCTTAATTAATCGTATAATCGCAATAAACATATATAACAATGAAACTATCACAAACAAAATCAGTATTAAAAGAATTAAGAACTATTGGTTTTCAATTACCTAATGGAGAATTAGTACCAAACCATTTTCATGTTACAGAAGTTGGTAAAATAACAAAGCACTTTATTGATTGTGGTGGAACTGAAAGAAACGAAGAAGTTATAAATTTCCAACTTTGGAATGCAAATGACTATGACCACAGATTACATCCAGAAAAACTGTTGAATATTATTGAGCTTTCTGAAAAAGTATTACAACTTAAAGATGCAGAAATAGAAGTAGAATACCAAGGTGATACTATCCAAAAGTTTGGGCTTGATTTTGACGGTAATAATTTTTTACTTACTACTAAACAAACTGACTGTTTGGCAAAAGATAAATGTGGGATTCCTATGGAAAAAGTATCTACCATAAATAATGAATCTTGTTGTTCACCTGGTGAAAACTGTTGCTAACTAAATATTAAGAAAATGACAACAACAAAACCAACCCTATTTTCAGAAATAGAGCAAGAAATCAAAGAATTAAATCCGCTAACTATTTCAACCGAACGTAAAGTAGTTTTACAACCCCTAACTGATTTTATTCAGTCAAAGATTTCTAAAAACAAAGAAGTCCGTATCAACTTTATCTGTACTCATAATTCACGTAGAAGTCATTTATCACAAATTTGGGCACAAACAATGGCAAATTATTTTAATATCAAAAACGTTTTTTGTTATTCTGGCGGAACCGAGGCTACAGCACTTTTTCCTATGGTTGCTGAAACTTTGAAAAACTCTGGTTTTCAGGTAAACATTATTTCTAAAAATGAAAATCCTGTTTACAGTATTAAATATGCTGACAATGAGCATCCAATAATAGGGTTTTCAAAAAAATTAGATGATGAATTTAATCCTAAGTCTGAATTTGCAGCTGTTATGACTTGCTCACAAGCTGATGGAGGATGCCCATTCATTGCAGGTGCAGAAAAACGTATCCCAATAACTTTTGAAGATCCTAAAGTATTTGACAACACCCCCCAACAAGCTGAAAAATATAAAGAAAGAAGTATTCAAATTGCTACTGAATTATTTTACGTTTTTTCACAAATAAAATCATAAAGAATGACAACAAAAAAATTAAGCTTTTTAGACAGAAATCTAACATTGTGGATATTTGTTGCAATGGCTTTTGGAGTTGGACTTGGATATTTTATACCAAGCTTTCCTAATATTATAAATTCATTAAGTAGCGGAACTACAAATATTCCAATTGCAATCGGTCTAATTTTAATGATGTACCCACCTTTAGCAAAGGTTAATTATTCATTATTACCAAAAGTTTTTAAAAACACGAAAATTCTTTCGATTTCACTTATTCTTAATTGGATAATTGGCCCTATTTTAATGTTTATTTTAGCTATTACATTTTTACGAGACTATCCAGAATACATGGTTGGGTTGATTTTAATTGGATTAGCCCGTTGTATTGCCATGGTATTAGTATGGAATGACCTTGCAGAAGGAAACAGTGAATACGGAGCAGGTTTAGTCGCATTAAATAGTATTTTTCAAGTGTTTGCTTACAGTTTTTATGCTTGGATTTTTATAACAGTTCTTCCTCCATATTTTGGTTTTGAAGGAGCCATAATAGACATTTCAATTGAAACAATTGCTGAAAGTGTTGCTATTTATTTAGGCATTCCTTTTCTTATGGGAGTATTAAGCAGATTTATATTAGTGAAACTAAAAGGGGAAAAATGGTACACAAATAAATTCATTCCTACAATTTCACCAATAACATTAATAGCTTTATTATTTACTATTGTGGTGATGTTCTCTTTAAAAGGCGAATTGATTGTGCAAATTCCAATGGACGTTTTAATCATTGCAATTCCTCTTTTAATATACTTTACTTTAATGTTTATTATTGGCTTTTTCTTTACTAAAGCCATGGGAGCTGACTATGACAAAACAGCTTCTGTTGCATTTACAGCCGCGGGAAATAATTTTGAATTAGCTATTGCAGTAGCCATCGCTGTTTTTGGATTGAATTCGGGGCAAGCATTTACTGGAGTTATAGGTCCTTTGGTTGAAGTGCCTGCTTTGATTTTGTTGGTAAGGGTTTCCTTTTGGTTAAAGAAAAAGTATTATGGAAAAACCAACACTTAAAGTGATATTATGTTATACAAAAGATAATGCAATTAATTAAACGCCTCTTAAAATTATTCTTTTTTTATTAGGTAGTGATTCTTATTCGTTTTAAGAATCTTCAAACCAACTAAATTTTGAACTAGCTAAAACAAAAACATTTTTGTGTCAAAAAACTCACTAAAAACTGATAAATAAGGTTTTACCTTACTTTTTTATGTTTTTTTCCACTTCTTAATTTTTATTTATTTATAAGTTTGATAAATTTTAAAACAACTTAAATTATGTTAACAAACATTTCAAACTTAGGTACTGTCCTAAACAAGTCTGAACAGAAATCTATTAACGGAAAAGGTGATGATTGTTACTCTACAAATGGTTATGACTGTCAACCATTTAATAATCCAAATTATTTCAACTGTTTAAGAACATGTGCTGGGTCTTGTTCAGGAAGCGGTCAATGTTTTACAATGATTAAGTAAAAAAAAGCGAACTTCGGTTCGCTTTTCTATTTCCCCACATTTTACTTTTATTTTTTAACTCTTTTCAACAACAACCATTTGTTAATTTTAGTTAAGTAAGGAATTACCTTACTTTTATTACGGTTTTAAAGGTTCTTTTATTTTTATTTATACCTAGTTTTGATTAATTTTTAAACCAAAATTATGTTAAAGAACATTTCAAACTTAGGTGCTGTTTTAAACAAACAGGAACAACAATTTATTAATGGAGGAATAAAAACTACTAAATGCCGTTTCCTTCCGCTTCCTTGTGATGAAGATCATGAGTTTGATGAAAATTGTAAATGCGTTCCAAAACCAATGTAATTAAATTTATTAGCGAACTTCGGTTCGCTATTTTCTTTTTAAAACCTATTCTTGTTTTAAATACAATTAAGCATAGTAATCAACTGAATATAAAAAACAGTCACCTTAACTTAATAAAGTGACTGTTTTTTATTAACTCCAATCAACACCTCCTAGTACAACACAAAATCAATATTTTCAATATCTGATCCTCTAAAAGCTCCAGTAATACTATCTTCTAATTTTTGAGGTAAAGTTACCTTTTTTAACTTTTTGCTATCCTTAAAAGAATCACTTCCTAAGGTTGTTATATGCTCTGGAATTGTAAGTTCTTCAAAATCATTCTCAGCAAAACAATCGTTATACAATGTAGTTACTGACTCTGGTAAATCTATACTCGTAAGCGCATTACCCACAAAGCAAAACATATGAATCGTTGTAATTGATGCTTCAATAACAAGTTTTTCAATCTTATTTCTCCCAAAAGCCCCTCCTCTTATTTCCGTTACTTTTGAGGGAATTACCAATTCTTTAATTTCATTCTTATAAAAAGCATCCTCATCTATATACTCTAAAAATTTTGGTAAGGTTACTGTTTTGAGTCCTTTATCATCAAAAGCTTCCCTTAGTATATACGTTACAGGTTTATTGTTTATATAGTCGGGTATCACAACACTGGTTGACTTTCCTATATAATCTAAAATTGCAATGCCTCCTTTGAATTCTCTAAAAGAATACTCTTTATTTTTTAAAATAGCAACTTGTTCTTCCATCTTTGCTTGATATAATGTTTTATTATTAATTACAAGTGTCAAATGTATACGGTAGATAGTACTGTATAAAAAGTAGTTTGTTTTCGTAGTGATTGTTTTTATATTCGTAGTTACACTGACCAAGTTTGTAAAAGTCACTATACTATATAAAAATAGAAACCTTACCTTTAAAAATGACTGTATATATAACTGTAAGTAAATATTGAATCAATGAATAAAAGTGAAATCGCAAAAAAATATCTAAAGCATCTCGAAAACGGAAATATAGAAAAGGTAATTGACCTGTTTAGTAGTAACGGAATTGTTGAGTCTCCTATCTATGGAATTAAAAAAGCAGACGTATTTTATCGTGAATTAAATAATGATACTTCTAATTCTGAACTTTTCCTAAAAGGAATTTTTGAACAGAATGACTCAAATAATTTAGCTCTTTACTTTACCTATAAGTGGACTTTAAAAAACAATGAAAAAGTAGAATTCGATGTTGTTGATATTATTGAGCTTGATTCTGAAAACAAAATAACAGAGCTAAAAATAATTTATGACACAGTTATTTCTAGAAAATTAATCAATGACTTAAATGAGTAAAACTCAACCAATCAAAAATGCTGAAGTTTTTAAAGAAAATATTTAGTAAAAAAGGAACCTTTTTTGGAGCTACAAGTTATGAAACGGACAACATGATTTGTGGAGTTGGTAAAGCCAGAATCTTAGAAACTGAAGTTGAAGTTTTAGCATACCCTTTTAAACCTTCATTTGTATTTCCTAATAAAAAGATTAAAGCTAGTGAAATAACAGCTATCTGTTATCAATCCTATCCTCCATTAATTAAAATTGATAATGAAGTTATACTTATTTCAAGAGAGCACACCGAGTCACTTAAAGAGTTTGCAAAGAGAAACAACATAGCTACTTTTAAAGAAACAAAAAACTGGAACTGGTTATTAGAACCATACCTAGATACAGCTTTTACTCCAGAAGAAGACATTAAGACAACACAATTACTAAATAGACATGGTATTTCAACTGCTGAAATAGCACAAATAAGAAACGAAGTAGGAAAACAAATGTATAAATACAATTTTGACACCATGCTTTGGGATTGGTTTAGTTTAGGTTTACCAGATGTTTTAGCTGCTATGAGAGTTAAGTACAACGAAAAAAAATTTGCTGACTTTTATAAAAGAGCAATGGAAATTGAGCTTAGAAAGACAAAAACTAATAATTAAGACACTATCCTATGAAAAGTACTAGCCTAATTTTCCAAAGTTAATATTTATTTTTTAGTAATCTTTAAAGATACTCGACTTACTGCTTTTTCATCGATGCAGAAATAGGAGAAGAAGTTATATTATTACCTTTTAAACATCACAAAACTAATTCACCTTATCAATCAAGTGGACCTATTTTGTGAGAAAAAATGCTAAAAACCCAAAATTAGAAGTTAATGAGATTCCAAAATTTCTCAATCATAGATATCTTTCTTTGAGAGGATATGATAATGATGGAATGATACAGGAAATGGATACTTGTAGGGGTGATGATTTAAGAAATAAGATTCAATTATTTTTAAACAATCTTGAAGTATCTTATATACAAATACATAACGCAAGATCCGGATGCTACAACTGTCAAGTAAATAGAGTAACGAAATAAAGCGATGTCATTTTATTCATCAATCTATACCCCCAATTAACATTCTTAAAATAATTTTCACATAACTTTACAACAATTAAATTGCATACAATTTAATTGCGTGATATATTTGTGCCGTTATTTATAAGTCAATTATGTCAGAACAATTAAAATTAACCAATCAAGTATGCTTTCCGGTTTATACGCTAGCGAAAGAAGTAATTAGTTTATACCGTCCCATACTAAAAAAGCTAGATTTAACATACCCTCAATATTTAGTAATGTTAGTTTTATGGGAAGAAGGAGATCAAAATGTCTCAGAAATAGGTTCTAAACTTAATTTAGACAGTGGTACCCTTACTCCTTTGCTTAAAAGGTTAGAGCACAAAAAACTTATAGAAAGAAAAAGAGAGATAACGGACGAACGCGTTGTGAAAATTAATTTAACAGAACTGGGGGAAAATATCCAAGAAAAAGCATCATGTGTTCCTGGTCAAATTATGACTTCTTTAAATATTTCTGTTGACAAATTAACAGAACTCAAAAATATAATAGAACATATATTAAATCAGATTAATGGAAAAAATAAAACCAATTTATAATATCAGCGCCAAGGCAACTGGCGGAAGAAACGGACATGTAAAAAGTGAAAACGGAGTTTTAGAACTTGATGTTAGACATCCTAAAGCACTGGGAGGAGCTAATGACGATTATCCAAATCCTGAAATGCTTTTTGCAGCAGGATATTCAGCTTGTTTTGATAGTGCATTAAACTTAGTCATCAAAAAATCTAAAATTAATACTGGTACAACTACTGTCAAAACAACAGTAAGTATTGGTCAGATAGAAAATGGTGGTTTTGGACTTGCAGTAGCATTAGATGTAAATATTCCTGATGTTTCTTTAGAAGAAGCAAAAGCCTTAACCGAAAAAGCTCATCAAGTTTGTCCTTACTCAAATGCTACAAGAGGAAATATTGAAGTAAAATTAAATACAACAAATAATTAAATATTAATATAATGTCATTAATAGAAAATCTTAACTGGAGACATGCTGTAAAAGCTTTTGATCCAAATAAAAAAGTAAGTGAAGAAAATATTGAAAAAATTATTGAAGCTGCTAGATTAGCACCAACCTCATCGGGGTTACAACAATTTAGAGTTATTTCAATATCAAATCAGGAGGTTAAAGAAAAGTTAGTACAAGGAGCTTTAAACCCTGATTCTATGAAAGACTGTTCACATGTGTTAGTTTTTGCTGCTTGGGATAACTATACGGCTGAAAGAATAGACAAAATGTTCGACTATACTACAGACGAAAGAGGGTTACCAAGAGGTAGATTTAACAGCTATACTGATATGCTTAAAAAAGCTTACTTAAACCTTCCTAATGAAGTTAACTTTGCACACACATCAAGACAAACTTATATTGCTTTAGGATTAGCTTTAGCACAAGCAGCAGAGTTAAAAATAGACACTTGTCCTGCTGAAGGATTTGACAATAAAGTGGTTGATGAAGTTTTAGAATTGAACAAAATGGGCTTAAAAAGTGTATCACTAATGTACATTGGTTATGCCGACGATGAGAAGGACTGGATTAAACCAATGAAAAAAGTTAGAATTCCTAGAGATGAATTCGTTATTGATGTAAAATAGTACAGCAATAAACACCGTTTTATTAAAAAAGTAAAACACTCAACAAAATGCTTTTCTTACAGCTTTGCCTGTTTATAGAAAAGCATTTGTTTTTTTAGAGTATTTTCAATAGATAAAATTTCATGTTTCATTTTAAAATGAAATAAGACATAAAATCGTCATGTACTTTTACACTCAAATAAACAATAAGTAACTATGAACGCTATAGAAAATATACTATTAAACTTTTCAGAAACAAGAAGACGAAGTATAAAACTGTAGAAAGGCCTTCCTGATGAGTTTTTAAATTGGAAACCTGATTCAGATGCCTTTTCGATTATCGAAATGATAAGACACACGCTTGAAGGGGAACATTTGTTTCATGCAATTATTAAAAACAGAGGTGATTTAAGTAATTATAAATCTCCTTGGGTAGATTTGGCCTACTCAAATTTAAAAAATGAACTTAGCTTTGCTGAACAATATCACAATAGTTTTATGGAGATGATCAAGACATTTAATGAAGCAGATTTAGAGAACATACGAATAGAGCGAAAAGAGGTAGGTCAGAGTAAAACATTAGGAGATTATTTAAATAGAATGGTATATCACGAAGCTGTTCATACAGGTCAAATGTTAGGGTATTTAAGAACACTTAGCGTTAAATGTCCTCAAATATGGGATTAAAACAATACAAAAGTTACTACTATCGAAGAGTTAGAACATCAATTTAGTAAAATTGCTGCTATTTTAGGAGATAAGTCCCGCGCTATCATCTTATGTAATTTACTAGACGGTAGAGCCTACACTGCTACAGAATTGGCAGCAAGCGCAAATATATCGTTGCAATCGGCAAGTAATCATTTAAAAAAATTGGTTTCAGTAAACATCTTATCAGTTGAAAAACAAGGAAGACATCGCTACTTTAAATTTGCTAACGAAGAAGTTGCATGGGTTATAGAATCAATGGCAAGTTTAATTTCTATCGATAAAGACTACAAGAAAATTAAAGCTCCCAAATTAAGTGATTTTACGTATGCCAGAACCTGTTATGACCATTTGGCAGGTAGCCTTGGGGTAAAAATAACAATGTCTTTATTAGATAATGAAATCATTAAAATTTCTGGAAAAGATTACATAGTTACGAAATCAGGTAAAGAATGGTTTGATGAAATTGGGGTAGATATTCATGCTATCCAACACAAAAAACGTTCTTTTGCTCATCAATGTTTAGATTGGAGTGAAAGAAAGCACCATATTGCAGGAGCATTAGGTGCGTCTCTTCTTGAAATAATGGTAAAAAAAGATTGGTTACGTAAAAAACCAAACTCTAGAGAAGTAATTATTACCTCTATTGGAAGAATAGAATTAAAAAATAGGTTAAATTTAGAGGTGTAAATATATAATATCAACTTCTTTGAAAAAACTACTTTACTTACTTCTCTTTCTGCAAATTTCAGCGCAAGCACAACAAATATTATTTGTTGGAAATAGTTTAACCTATACGAACAGCATGCCTAAAATATTAGAGTATATTGGAAAACAACAAGAAGTTATTATTAAAACCAAAAGCTTATGTTTTCCTAATTATGCTATTATTGATCATATTAATGACGGAAAACTTCAAAAACTATTAGCAAAAAAACAGTTTGATTACGTTATTATTCAACAAGGTCCTTCCTCACAAACAGCAGGAAAAAGAATGCTAATACAAGACGGAGCTACTATACAAGCACTTTGTGAGCAATATAACACCAAACTTGGTTACTTTATGGTATGGCCATCTGTTAGATATTATCATACTTTTAACAAAGTAATAGAGAACCACAAATCTGCCGCAAAACAGAACAATGCTTATTTATTTCCTGTGGGAAATATATGGAAAGAATACAATACCTATAAAGGAAAAGAGTCTTTATACAGTCTAGATAACTTCCATCCTTCAACTGCTGGAAGTTTTGTAGCTGCTCTTACTATTTTTCATCAATTATATCCAACAAAAAACCTTCAACAACTCCCTTTTAAAAAATATAAAAAATGGGTAACTGATGAAGATTCTTTTAACTTGTTAGTTCAGTTAGTACAAAAGTATTAGGACTTCATACATTTTTTCAATACCTGTTCTGCTCTTTGTACATTAAACTTAGGGTAAAATTTTTCTTTTATTTTTTCTTCCTTTCCTAGCTCAATAGCTCTTTTTACATTATTACAAAAAGGTTCTGTAGATTGTCCAAAAAAACGAGCTGCTCCCATATCCGATTCAGCTTTACTTAAAATAACTCTCGGATTATTAGGAGCTATTTTCAATGCTTTTTCATACAACGCTGCATTTTTCATCGACATAGTCATCCCGTACTTCTGTCCATCAAAAGCCATATATGAAACATGTAATAATACCTGTGTAATTAATATTTCCGGATTTTCTGGTGAAATAGATTTTGCAGTATCTAAAAACTCTTGTGCCTTATTTAATTTGGCAATTAACGATGCTTCTTCTTTTATTTGAAAACTCTCTAAGATGTTAATCATCCCTGCATAATAAAACGGCAACCAGTTGTCTTTTTCAGCTTTAGAAATTCGCTCGAATAATTGAGCTGCCTCCGTTGTTTTATTCCCTTTCCAAAGCTCAAAAGCTTTTTCCATTCCTTTTTCGTATTTATTTTGTGCTGATATACTTACTGTAAATACTAATACTAAAACTGTAATAATTTTCTTCATGTTAATTGATTTTAATTAATACTTCAAATATCTTTTTATTGGTGTTATTTATATAAAATACTATACTGAGTTGTTGCTTTTTATAACTGAATTGTCATTGTTTAAAGGTTATTTAACTGGTTATCTTTTTTATTATCACTTATCGTCCAAAAGAATCCAACAAAGAAGAAACTATCCGCTGATGGTATTATAGCTTGTCGATTAAAAGTACCTGCTGAGTTTGGTGTGTTTTTATAATTATATCCAAATACGTTTTGTGTACCCAACACATTATTTACCGAGAAATACAATATTTTTTGTTGGCTAATTAAATACGCCCAATTCAAGCTTACAGAATTATAATTCTTTGTTTTTTGATTTAAAAATCCACCTTTATTAGGGTTGGTATAACTTCTACCTGAAGCAAAATTATAACTCATTCCTACTTGGCTTTTCCAATCTGCAATCCAATGCTTAGCAACTACCGACAAGTTATGTTTTGACGCAAAATTAGGAGTCGCTTTTATAGCATAGTTTTTATAATTTCTCTCAGTATCTAAAAACGAATACGACACCCAATAATCTGTGTTTTTTATATTTTTATTATCTCTCCAGAAAACATCAATTCCTTTAGAAAAGCCTTTTCCTAAATTTGAATAGTTTGAATATGGTAAAGCTGTATAGGTATCGTACTTAACTAAATCTTTATACTTTTTATAATACCCTTCTACACGTAATATTTGTTTATTTTTCACATACTGATAATTCGCTATAAAGTGTGATGTATTCTCTGCTTTAAACTCCGTATTGAATTTTAAATATTCATTTTTCGGATTTTGATAAAAGCGACCGTAAGCCAAAGAAAACTGTGCATTTTCTCCTAGTTTATAAGCTATAGAAGCTCTTGGTGAAATGGTAAATTCATCTAACAGTTCAGAGTTTTCCATGCGTACTCCTACTTTCGTTGCTAACTTTTTACTAAAAAAGATATCTGCGTCAATAAAACTTCCCAAAATATTACTGTCAAATCCGTACGTAGCATTACCATTTGTTTCATTGTTATAATCTTCAGAAAAATCAGTTATAAAATATTCTGCACCAAAATTCAGTTTAAATCGGTTTGAAAACCTTTTTTTCAATGTTGCTTTAACATGAGCTGAGTTTTCATTATCTACAACCTTATCATCTAGTATATTCATTTTTGAATTATCGTTAGTAAACGATGCTCCTCCTGTAACTGTCCAGTTATTAGCTAGATGTTGTTTATAAGACCCGTTGAAGTACAAGTTTCTATTTTTCAATCCAAAACGAAATCCATCTTCATAATTAATATCCTCTTGAATCATATCAAAATCAGCATAACTATAAGCTCCATACAACTTCAACAAAGACTCATTTTTAAATCTAAAACGGTATACAGCTTCTCCATTTAATGATTGCACTGGTTTATTCCAAGTATTCCTATCGGGAAATAATTTTTGATAAGGTGCTAAATTGATATATGAGGCATTTACACTTAGTGAATTTTTTCCAAATACCTGCGTGTTTCCTACTCCTAAACCAACTGTCATTAGTGAGATGTCTGTCTTCTCTTTTATTGCTTCGTCATTCGTATTTAGTAATAAAACACTCGATAATGCTTGACCGTATTCCGCAGAATATCCTCCTGTTGAAAACGTAATTCCTTTAAATAAAAACGGAGAAAATCGCCCACGTGTGGGAATGTTAGGTGCAGAAGGACTATACGGAGTAAATACTCGAATTCCATCAATAAAAATTTGTGTTTCATCCGCTTCTCCCCCACGAACAAATAAACGCCCATCTTCACTTACCGAAGAGGTTCCAGGTAAAGTTTGCAAGGCTCCAACAAAATCTCCTAAAGCATTTGCGGTGGTTACTACATCTAAAGGCTTTAACGCTGTTACTTTGGCATTATCTCCGGCTTCAAAAGTTCCTGCATTTATAGTTACTGTATCCAACGTATTTACATCTTCACGAAGTATTATTTTTAAATTCTTAAACGTTGATACTTCGGCTGTTTTTATATACGTTTCAAAAGAAATAAAAGACACTGTTAATGTTTGTTGTCCTTCTTCTGAAGTTGTAAAAGAGAAGTTTCCTTTTTCGTCAGACGAAGCTCCATCATAAGTTCCCTTTAAATATACATTTGCTCCTTCAATAGGATTCCCTTTAGTATCAGTTACTTTTCCTGCAATAGTAGTTTCTGCAATTAATAATGTATGCGTTAAAAAGCATACAACAAGTAATAAATGTTTCATTTTGTTCGTTTTTGACATCACAAAACTGCTTTCTTTTCAAACTTTAACACAAAAAGAAATACTCAACTGTATAATTTTACGGATGAATTGTTTTGCACACTAAAACTAAGATTACTTAACTACCTTTATTTTACCTTTCTTGCTTTTGATTATTCAAATCTTGCTAAATTTTAATATGTAAGACCTACAATACTTTTGATAAAGTTGTACTTTTACATAGTATAAATTAACAACAATGGCACACGATTTAAGTGACTATAGAAAATCTTACGAAAAAAGAGAATTACTAGAGAATAACTGTCCTGAGAATCCTATTGAATTGTTTAGGAATTGGTTTTTTGTTGCAGATGAATCTGAAATGGTAGAGGAAGCAAATGCTATGACAATTGCGTCTATTGGATTAGATGGCTTTCCAAAAAGCAGGGTTGTTTTATTAAAAAAATACACTTGGGAAGGTTTTATTTTTTATACCAATTACAATTCAGAAAAAGGAAAGGCTATTTTAAATAACAACAATGTGTGTTTATCCTTTTTTTGGGCTGGTTTAGAACAACAAATTATTATTAAAGGAAAAGCTGAGAAACTTGCTGAGAATTTGTCTGACGGATATTTTGAATCGAGACCAGATGGAAGTAAATTAGGTGCTTGGGCTTCTAGTCAAAGTGAGGTAGTTACCTCTCGTAATGAGCTGGATAACATCCTTGCTTCTTTTGAAAAAAAGTTTGAGAATCAAGAAATCCCTAGACCTAAACATTGGGGTGGTTTTTTAGTAAAACCTGTTTCTGTTGAGTTTTGGCAAGGACGTCCTAACCGTATGCACGATCGCATTAGATACACTTTACAAAAAGATTTTTCTTGGAAACTTGAACGTTTAGCCCCTTAGTTTTATATTTACATAGTATTTTACAATTAAATGAAAACACTTTATATCGTTCGTCACGCAAAATCATCATGGAATTATGATAGTGTTAAAGATATTGACAGACCTTTAAAAGAACGTGGTATTAACGATGCCCATCTTTTATCTAAGTACCTAGCAGAAGAAATAAAAAGACCCGATGTATTTCTTTCCAGTAGTGCCAACAGAGCGCTTCATACGGCTGTTATTTTTTGTGAGAACTTTGGGTATCCTTTATCCAATCTTAAAATAAAACGTCAGTTATATAGCTTTAGTGATGGGTATTTGGTAAAAACTGTAAAGGCTCTTGATGATAGCTTTAATAGTGCTATTGTATTTAGTCACGATCACGGTATTAATAGTTTTGTTAATAAATTTGGGAATAGGCCTATTGCTCACGTAAGTACTTGTGGAGTTATTGGAATAGAGTTTGATACTAAACATTGGAAAGACATTAAAAAAGGAAATACTATTTTAGTAGAGTTTCCTAAAAACCATAGATAAATCAATACATTTTGAAGATAAAAAAGTACGGCGCTATTGATATTGGATCTAATGCAGTAAGGTTATTAGTAGCCAACGTTATTGAAGAAAAAAATAAAGAACCACAGTTTAAAAAATCATCCTTAGTTCGCGTACCCATTCGTTTAGGAGCTGATGCTTTTGTTTCTGGAAAAATTTCAGAAGCCAATACACAACGAATGCTTGATGCTATGCAAGCCTTTAAGTTAATCATGAAAATTCATGGTGTTGAAAAATACAAGGCTTGTGCAACTTCAGCGATGCGAGAGGCAGAAAATGGTGAAGAGGTTGCCGCTACTATTTTAGAAAATACTGACGTGAAAATTGATATTATTGATGGTAAAAAAGAAGCTGCAATAATTTCATCTACTGATTTAAATCAATTAATAGAATCTGATGCTACTTACTTATATGTTGATGTTGGTGGAGGGAGTACAGAATTTACCTTATTTTCTAAAGGAAAAATTATTAACTCTAAATCGTTTAAAATAGGTACTGTACGTTTACTTAACAATACAAAACCAGAAAACAAAGCTCTTTTTAAAAAGGTTCAAAAATGGATTGAAGAAAACACAAGTAGTTACAAGCGTATTTCTTTAATTGGTTCAGGTGGAAACATTAATAAATTGTTTAAAATGTCTGGTAGAGATAGTGGCAAGCCTATTTCATACATCTATCTTAATGCTCAGTATCAATTCTTAAAAAAAATGAGTTATCAGGAGCGAATTTCAGAATTAAGTTTAAACCCTGATAGGGCCGATGTAATTATTCCTGCTACAAAAATATACTTATCTGCCATGAAGTGGAGTGGTGCAAGAAAAATATACGTTCCTAAAATTGGGCTTTCTGACGGAATAATCAAGAGCTTATACTTTAATAAGCTTTAATTTATTATTACTTTTTATTTGTGACTCTTTTGGAGTTGTAGTGTCTTAATAAGTATAAGTAATATTTTATTTACTATACTTCTCTAACAAATAATCAAGAAAAAACCGAGCTATTTGCTCGGTTTTTTATTTTAGTTTCTTCTTATTTGCACTTTGTCTGTTTTCAACTCTTTCTGTATCCAACTTCTCAGTTCGTTTTCATTTTTTACTAGAATAGAGTCCTTTAACTTTGCATTCCATTTTACTGATACTACTGTTGCTGTATCTACTTTTATAAAGTCGCTTGAAGATAGAACTTTAGCTAAACTCATTTCTTTTATATCATTGAATCTAATTTTTGCCTCTGTACTAATTTTACTAAAAGGAATCGAATTCTTATCTCTATATAAAGCATCTTGTTCAATTGTTTGATTTAAATTAGAAATTGTACTCTTTAAATCATCAATCTCCATGAGCAAGCCTTTTATAACATTGTCCTTTTGATCTAATTCTTTTACGGCTCTATCATAGGCGTCCACTACCCTATCAACACTTTTGGCTTTATTTTCATTTATAACTAAAGAATAAGAATCTATTTTAGGAAAAGATTTTAATTCATTTCGTAAAAAAGACTCTGTTGCATCACTTACATCTCCATTAAAAAACAAACTTATTGTTTTATCTTTAACTTCTAGCTTTTCACGCTGTAGCCATAAATTAGGATTATCATACACTTTTGCCTTTAAGAATTTTTTATAGTTTGCATCTATTATACTTTCATTATACACTCCCACAAAGGTAAATACCGCTGGAACCATTACTAAAAAAGCTATAAAAGACGCTATTTGTGCTATTCTTTTACGTTTAGCTGAGTTTACATAACGAATCATAGTAAATCCTAATAGCTTTAACACTAAGAAGGTTGCTAAAGCGATAAAAATAGTGTTGATTGTAAATAAATACATTGCTCCCAAGAAGTAGTCAAAGTTACCTATTGCCAAACCATAGCCCGCAGTACACAAAGGCGGCATTAAAGCTGTTGCTATTGCCACTCCAAAGATTACTGAGGCAATGGTTCCTTTTTTAGTTCGTGCAATAATTAATGCTAAACCACCAAAAAAGGCTATTAATACATCTCGAATATCTGGTCTTACCCTTCCTAATAATTCCGAAGTTTCTTCACGAAGTGGAAATATAAAAAAGAATAAAAATGCTGTTAACAAACTCAACACAATCATAGTTGCTAAGTTTATTAACGATTTTCGTAACGTATCAATATCATTAATAGCAATAGACATTCCTACTCCTAAAATAGGTCCCATTAGTGGAGATATTAACATGGCTCCAATTACTACTGCTGTTGAGTTTGCATTTAAACCAATAGATGCCACAAAAATAGAACAAATTAAAATCCATGCCGTGGCTCCTTTAAATGAAATATCGCTTTTTATTGCTTCTATTGTTGCTTCTTGGTCAGTGTCATCTCTAAAATCAAGTAATTCTAAAATAAACTTTTTTACTTTTTCCCATAAACCTTTTGCATCTTGCTGTATCGATTGTTTCGATTGCTCCGCTGCTGCTGCTTCTTCTTTATTTTCTTCCATAAATTCTGATTTTTGTTAACTTTGGAAAGATACGAAATTCAGTAATTAGTAAAAGCTAAAAACTCTAAGGTGAACTATTTTAGTTTCCTTTAATAATTTCGCAACAAAGACTATTTTTTGATAACTTTATTAAAAAATTAAAAGTTACTCTAAAATAAATAAGTCGTTATGATAAACTATTTCTCTGACTCCCAATTTATATGGTAAGATTTGTTTAGAATATTCTTTGTATAAGCTAGGGTTTATTTCTCCTTTAAAGAGTAGTTTTCCTTTCTCGTTATACGTTTGTATTCTTATAACTTCGTCTTCTTTGCTCATTTTTAAGTATACTTCAGATTGATATCTAGAGTTGGCTTTTAAATATACCATCCCTGTTACTAATTTACCTTTTGAGAAAACTGCAGTATATTTAGGTTTGTTCTTTTCATATTGAACAACTTCACCTTCTAATTGGTTATTTAATTCCTTATACGTTAATAGCGTTTGGTTTTGTAAATTGTAAACTGTGGTAGTCGTTTCTTTTTCTGATATATATTCGGTAATTATTTTTTGATTTTTATTTTGTTCTATTTTCTTAACTAGAGTACCATTTTTATATGTTTTTTGAGTTCCATAAAGACCGTTCTTTTGTCCTTCAAAAGGTTTTCCTTTTTTATACAATAATCGAGATATTTCTTTGCCTTTTTCACTATAATAAATACTGTATCCTTCTTTTTTATTTTCGTAATAATTTTCTTCTTTTTGTTTTTTACCTCTTTTATAATAAATAAAAGCTCCGTGTTTTTTATCGTTAACGTAATTTCCAGTTTCTTTTAAAGTCTTTTCATCGTATTCAAACTTCTTATAAACTCCATCCTTTAACCCGTTTTTTACATTTATTTCTATTCGATCTTTATAATCATACATAACCCCTGTAGGTTTTTGATTGATAAAAGTTGCTTGTCCTATTAATTTTCCTTCTTTAGAGTAAAATTTAGCTTTCGAATTAACATCTATATCTTCTCTTAAGACATATTCATTATTCCTTGAGTTATATACTTTTTGATATCTTTTTGATTTTATAAGTTTGCCTTTATTTAACTCTTTAATTTCTTCTACTTGATCTGTTTTGTAGAAGTACTTGTATTCTGTTCCTGTTTTAGTTATAAAATTATAATTAGCAATAACTTTTCCGCTTTTATCGTAATAAATTGCTGTTAACTTTTTTCTGTACGAATTAAGTTTATAGGTTACTTCACTTTTTTTTCCTCCATTAATATAGTAACTAATGATTTTTGATAAACTTCCATCTTCGTAGAATCTTGTTTCTTTATAAAGAGCGTTATCTTCTTTATAATCATATTTTGTTCTTTCTACTAATTTCTCTTCTTTAAAGCTCTCTTTTTCTGAAATTTTATTTCGATAGTTTTTCTTATACAAAGTGCCCTCAATAGGGATTGGTGAGTAATAACCTGTTTCTAAAGCTCTAGAGTTATAATAACCTTCTTTTAGTTTTACTTTTAGTCTTCCTAATTTCTTTCCAGAAATATCATAATAAGTAATTTCTGAATCTTTTAAATGCGAAAATACCAATGTAGTATCTTTATAATATTCAACTACTTCTTCTGCTATTCCATTTTTGTAAGTAATATCTTCTTTATTACCTCCTTTATTTTTTACAACTCTACCTTCTAATTTATCATTTATTTGTTCTAACACCCCTATTTGAGTACCTTGATCATCGTAGCTTATTACCTTAGCAAGGTTCCTTTTATCTCCAAATTCTTCTTTTTTAATTAGAATACCTTGTTTATTAAATGTCTCAACCTTTTTTAAATTTCCTTTTTCATAAGTATTTATTTTTTTTACTACTGCTGTCTTGGTGAAAAAAAACAAGTATTTCTTTCCTTCATAAGGAGTTTTATAACTTGATTCTTCTTCATACTTGTATTCTATAGCCCCTAACTTAATGTTTTGTTCATCATAAAATGTTTCTGTTAAAGTACTTTTATCAAAACGATTACAAGCAATTCCATTACGATAAAAGTATTGCGTAAAAATTGGGTTCCCTTGTTCGTATTTTGTTATAGATTTAACGCTCATCGGGTTATAATAATAGCTTACTTTTTTCCCATCTCTATATGCTCTTTTAGCAAAGGTTATCTGTCCTATTTTTTTCCCTTTTTTATCATAATATATTTCTTTAGTTATTCTTCCTTTATCATAGTAATGTTCATAACGAATATCACTTTTATCTCCTTCAAAAATTATTCTTTTTGTTATTTTTCCATTCTCGTAGGTAGCCTCTTCGATTGCTATAGTCGTTTTTTTGTCTTTACTTTCTGTATAATAAGTAGATGTTCCTTTTAGTTGCTTATCATCAAAACTCATTTTCTTTATAGGGTTTCCTTCCTTTGTGTACCAAACGGCTTGTTGCAAATAAATACTATCTTTATACTTAGAAAGTCCTGTCATTTGTAATGTACCATCTATATAAAAGTCATTAACACGATATAGTTTTCCTTCCTTTTGTATAGGGTTTCTATAAAAAAAGCATTTTCTTTATTGGTTTCTTTCCAGTTTTTATCTAACCAAAGTGTATCTTTTTGAGCATTAGCTATAGTTATGCAACACAATAATAAAACAATAGTAAAAAAGAATTTCATCTGTTAGTTTTTATATATTTTAAGTTAAATGTTTGTTGTGACTCGCAACAATTTTTTTTGAGTTTCAAAAATACAGAAATTTCAGTAGGTTATTAAGATAGATGTAAACCATATTTGGCTGAAAAATCAAAAAAATAGGGCTTTGGAATATTGTCCAAAACCCTATTTTTATTATTGAAGTTCTACTAATTTTTATAGTAAAGTTTAAAACTATTAAATCTTTAACTTACTTTTTAAATTCGGTGAAACTGCATCTTTATGTAATAAAACAGATATTGTTTTTAATTTAAAATAAGGGACTGACATATATACATACCCTTTGTTTCCTTGATTTTTACCCCAAGAATTCTTTACTTTAAAGTAAGTATTTCCTTTTTGATCTTTTACCAAACCTACAATATGCATTAAGTGATCATCGGTTGTGTTAAAGTTTTCAAATTCTGCTTGACGTAAACTTGGTGTAACAGTTCTTTCTTCTACTATTTCGGTTAATGCTTTTTCATTTTCTGTGCTACTTGCAGGAATTACTGCTACTCCGTTTTTTGATGAAAATGTTTTTTCTGAAACATCACAATCTAACTCTACTGTATATCCTTTTTTAATTGCGTCTTCTGTTACTGCAACTAACTCATCTAAAGAAACATTATAAAATGCTCCATTTGAAAAATTATCTGGAATATTTAAAATGAATTGGTCATATTTTTTTGCATGCTCAAAAGAACTGATCGTTACATAATTTGAAGGATCAACCTTTACATATTCTGCAAAAGATTTGGGAGTATATTTTTTTCCTTCGAAAGTAAACTCTTCTTTATTTTTTCCTAAGTACACATTCAAAACACTTTCTACTGATTGTTTCCACTTTGGACTTAATTCTCCTGCTGGATTTTTGATATAAGCATCCAACATTGATTTTAACACCGCAATCATTTCAGCATGATTGTGTCTATCTTGTCCCAAATCTAAACCTGTAAAAACTTGCTCAGGTACTAATCCGTATTTTTCTACAGAGTTAATTACATCATGCGCTAAACCTCCTTCGCTAAATTGTGCTTTTCCTTGGCGATATAGATAATTATTTGCTTTCTCAGAATAGGTGTTACGAACCGTGTACATTTCAGATAAATCAATATTTTTACCTGTTAATCTGATAATTTCCGATTCTAAAAAAGAGGTTGTAGAAAAACTCCAACATGTTCCTGTTCTTCCTTGACTTTTTACTTCAGTATCTTCAATATCTTTTACTGTAGAAAACTGATATTCTTGTGCTAAAGTTGAAGTTATACTTAAAAAAGTGAATGCTGCTCCTAATAGAATTTTTTTCATATTTAAAAATCTTATGATAATTTAAGCTAGCAATTTACTCTTTTTAAAAGATTATTAAACTTGAAAAGTGTTAAAAATCTACAATAACACCTATACGAGGTAAAGCTCTCCCTGTTGTGCTTTCTACTTCTTCCAGTAAATATCTTGAACTATCGTTAGGATTTGTTACTCTTCCATTCCCATCTTCAATAGGTAATAAAAATGGTTGCTGTTTAGAGCTACTAGCATATATATTTTGAACATCTAAATATAGGTTTATGGCTGCTTTTTTTAAGAACCATGTTTTATCTACACGTATATCTAGTTGTGTATACGTATCTAATCTTTCTGTGTTAAGTTTGGTATAATCTAAAATTCCGCCGTTTTGCACATCATAATTATCTTTTAAAGAAGAAGCATCTAAATCGTATGGTGTATAAGGTTTTCCTCCAACTAATCGAAATTTCGTTCCTATTTCCCAGTTTCTGTTTAATTTTTTACCTGCTGTAATTGTTAATAGGTGTTTATTATCCCAGGTTGAGGGAATATAGACTCCTTGCGCGCCTTTAAATTCACTTCTTACAAAAGTATACGACGCTATTCCATACAGTCCACTATACGATTTCTTTTGAGCTAATAACTCAAAACCATACGCTCGCCCTTCAGATGTTGAACTCACTGCTTCGTTTCCTATAATACCAAAATCAGCACCTAGATTTGCTAGACTTATCTGGTTTCTTAACGAAAATGGATAATTTTTATATCCTTTGTAAAACCCTTCAAAAGTTATTTTTGAGCTTGTATCAGGCTTATAACTCAATCCGCTTACAAAATGGTCTGATTGTATATACTTCAATCCATTTTTATTCTCAAACTCTCCTATATCGTTTTTATATCCTAATACTGTATAAGATGGTAATTGATAGTAACGTCCAACTGAGGAACTCACCGTCCATTTTTCAGATAAATTATAACTTAACGACAATCGTGGTGAAAATTGGTTAAATGGATTTTTCATTTCTGAATTGTAATCAATTCCGTCCATTCTAAAACCAAAAGAAACTCCTAACTTTTCATCTAAATATCTTTTTGATACTTGTCCGAAAACTCCATATTTCACAAAGTCTATGGCTGAATTAAAATCATAAATAATAACTCCATCTGAATTAGCATTTTTTTGATAATTACTATTCGTATACCTCGCTGTTTCTAGATTAAAACCTAAGTTAAAATCAATTTTGTTAACAGTTTCAAAGCTATTTTCATATCGTAATTTGTTTTCTATTTCTTTAGATGAATAATCTAACAATAGGTTTGCTGGTATTTCTTCATTAAAAAAATACTTTACTGCCTTGTTTTTCCATTCATTTCTACTTAATACAACTAAGTGTGTCGAGTTTTGTGCAAAGTACTTATAACTTGCTCCTACTGTATAATTCCATTGGCTATTCACGGGAACAGCATTTAAAATAACTTTATTTCTCTTTATTGTTTCTAAATCTGTTTCACCATCATTTACCTCTTTATTTATTTCAAAATCATCAATAGCTCCCAAAACAACTATTGATAATTCACTGTTCTTTGATAATTGTGATTTAACATTTACTTGAAAATCGCTGTATGTCGGTAAAAAAGGTAGTTTTATCAACTTAAATAAAAACTGTAAATACGATTGACGGGCAGAAAACATAAAAGTCGTATTCTTCCCTAATGGACCATCTAAGGTTATTCCTGCATCTGATGTTCCAATAGTTGCTCTCGTATTTAGTGAATTTGGATTTCCTCTTTTTTGAGTAAATTCTATAACAGAACTTAAAGAGTTACCTCTATTTGCTGGAAATGCACTTGAATAAAAGTCTACCTTACGAATTAAATCTGCATTCATAATCCCTACTGGTCCACCAGTTGCGCCTTGTGTTTGGAAGTGGTTTATTACAGGAACTTCAATTCCATCTAAATAAAATTTATTTTCAGAGGTTGCTCCACCTCTAATAATAATATCATTTCTAAATCCAGGATTAGAAGCTACTCCTGGAAAAGATTGAATAACCTTTAAGACATCTCTATTTCCTCCAGGGTTTTTTTCTATTTCTGCTATACCCAAACTTTGAAGTGATAATGGACTATCTACAGACTCTTTAAATAATGGTACTTGTATTTGAACTTCTTTTAACTGTGTTGCATCTTCAATCAATTCTAAGGTTATATATGGCGAATTATCTTTAGTAACTAAATACTCATCAGAAATTAACGTCTTATAGCCGACAAACGAAGCCTGTATTTTATTATACCCCAAAGGAACATTATTCAATACAAACTCTCCATTTTCATTTGAAACTGTTCCTATTTCTGTTCCGTATACTAAAATATTTACAAAAGGAAGCACTTCTCTTGTTTTAGAATCAATAACCTTCCCTGAAATTTCCCCGCTATTTTGAGATACAACAGCGAAAGACTGAAGTAAAACTAAGAATATCAACACTTTTTTCATATCAAAATATTTAAGTTTTAACAAAAATACATATTTTGTTTAATTAAACATAAAAAATATTAAACAAAAAAATATTAAAAACAAAAAAACTCAATCGTTATGATTGAGTTTTCGTGGGGAGAGCAGGATTCGAACCTGCGAAGTCGTAAGACAACGGAGTTACAGTCCGTCCCATTTGGCCGCTCTGGAATCTCCCCAAAACCTTTAAAAAAAAGCTTCTCAGTAAAATCGAGAAGCTTTACTAGTGACCGGGCTGGGGCTCGAACCCAGGACCCTCTCCTTAAAAGGGAGATGCTCTACCAACTGAGCTACCCGGTCATTTTTTGCTTTTGCTTTTCTGCGTTTGCGGGTGCAAATATAGAAGCTTTTATTGTTCCCACAAACATTTTTTAGAAGTTTTTTTGAAAAATTTTTAACGTTTTTTGTTACCTCTTAATTAACAGAAAGTTACCTAAACATCATTTAAGTATGCTTTTCTTACTTTTTTAAATAAATTAGATGAATACACAAAATCTACCACTGCTTCATTATCTGTTTTGAAGATTTCTTTATGTGATCCTTCCCATGCTTTGACTCCATTTTTAAGAAAAACAATCTTATCTCCTATTTCCATTACCGAATTCATGTCGTGTGTATTTATTACTGTAGTAATTTGATATTCATCAGTAATTTCTTGAATTAGGTTGTCAATAACAATAGACGTTTGTGGATCCAATCCTGAATTTGGTTCATCACAAAATAAATATTTAGGATTCATTACAATCGCACGTGCAATTGCCACACGCTTTTGCATTCCTCCAGATAACTCTGCTGGAAATTTTTTATTCGAGTTCTCTAAGTTTACACGATTTAAAACAAAGTTTACTCTGTCTAGCATTTCACTTTCAGGTTGCTTTGTAAACATCTTTAAAGGAAACATTACATTTTCTTCCACTGTTTGTGAATCGAACAAAGCACTTCCTTGGAATACCATTCCTAATTCTTGTCGAAATTGACGTCTATCTTCTATCGTCATATCAACATTAGCTAGTCCGTCATAAACAATTGTTCCTTCTTCGGGTGTATGCAAACCAATTAATGATTTTAAAAACACTGTTTTACCAGAACCACTCTGCCCAATAATTAAACTTGTTTCTCCTGGTTTAAACGAGGTTGTAATTCCTTTTAAAATCTCAACTCCACTAAAGCCTTTATGTAAATTATTTACTTTTATCATTAGGTTAATAACATTTGGGTTAAGAAATAGTTGGCTATTACAATAAGTACCGTTGTCCACACAACCGACTGTGTACTTGCTTTACCAACTTCTAACGAACCTCCTTTTACATAATATCCGTGGTATGAAGGTACCGTAGCAATTAAAAAGGCAAAAACTATTGTTTTAATCAATGCATAAGTAATCAAAAACGGGTCAAAATCTAATTGAACTCCTGCAATATAATCTGCCCCTGAAAACAATCCTGATAAAACACCAGCTACCCATCCTCCAAAAATCCCTAAAAACATTCCTAAAATTATTAAAAATGGATAAAAGAAAACAGTTGCTATTATTTTAGGCAGCACTAAATAGTTTAGTGAGTTAATCCCCATTACTTCAAGTGCATCAATTTGCTCAGTAACACGCATGGTTCCAATACTTGAAGTTATATACGAACCTACTTTTCCTGCTAAAATAATAGAACAAAACGTTGGTGCAAATTCTAAAATCACAGATCGTTTTGCAGCAAAACCAATCAATGATTTTGGTATAAACGGACTTTCTAAATTCAAAGCGGTTTGTAAGGCAATTACTCCTCCAATAAAAAATGAGATAAAAGCGATAATTCCTATCGACTTATGCCCTAACTCATCTATTTCTCTAAACAAAGCTTCACGGAATACTCTTGCTCTTTGAGGTTTAGAGAAAACCTGTTTTAGCATTACAAAGTATTTACCTATATGCTCAATGTAATTCATCAAACGAAATATATTTTCTTTTTTGCTAAAGTATTAAAAAACCATTAACTCATCGCCTTATTTACAAGTTTTAGCTTGCTTTTTATGTACCTTTGGGTTTTAATTTTCAAAAAACAAAATGAGAAAAATAGCTTTTTTAGCAGCTATAATATGTTTAACGAGCTGCTCTGTTAATAAAAAAACAACTACTCAAAAACCAAAACTAGTAGTTGGTGTTGTTATTGACCAAATGCGTTACGATTACCTAACTCGATTTGCTAATAGATATGGAAATGATGGTTTTAAACGTTTACTAAGGGAAGGGTATTCTTTAGAAAATGCTCACTACAATTATATTCCTACCTACACAGCTGTGGGGCATACTTCTATTTACACAGGAACTACACCAACACACCATGGAATTATTGGTAATTATTGGTACGATAAATATGTAAAAAAATCTATTTATTGTGTTGATGATAATAACTACAATACTATTGGTAATGATAGCGATGGAGGTAAAAAATCTCCTTATAGAATGTTAACTACAACTGTTACTGATCAGCTAAAACTAGCGCAAAACATGAATGGTAAAACCGTTGGTATTGCTATAAAAGACCGTTCTGCTATTTTGCCAGCAGGTCACACAGCAAATGCTGCTTACTGGTTTGATGGTGGTGATAAAGGTCAGTGGATTTCTTCTTCTTTTTATTTGAATGAATTACCTACTTGGGTACAAGAGTTCAACACTTCTGGGAAAGCTGACGAATATTTAAGTAAACCATGGGATACTTTATATGATATTAGTACGTATACACAAAGCATTGATGATGATAATAACTTTGAAGTAACTTTCAAAGGGGAAGAAAAACCAGTTTTTCCTCACGACATCCCTACTCTAAGAAAAAGCAATAACAATTACAGTATAATAAAAGGGATTCCTGCTGGTAATTCTATCACAACCGATTTTGCTAAAGCAGCTATCGTTGGTGAAAACTTAGGAAAATCTGAGTACACTGACTTTTTAGCTGTTAGCTATTCTTCAACTGATTATGTTGGACATCAATTTGGAGTAGCTTCTAAAGAAATTGAAGATACTTATTTACGTCTAGATCAAGATTTAGCAGAGTTATTCAAGTTTTTAGACACACAGGTTGGAAAAGGTAATTACACCTTATTCTTAACTGCAGATCATGCTGCGGTTCAAGTTCCTTCATACTTAGAATCTTTAAAAATCCCTGCGGGTTATATAAAACCTGTAACTTTTAAAAACTTTTTAAATGAGATTACTTTAAAGCATTTTAAATCTGACGAGATTATTGAAAATGTTTCTAACTTTCAAGTTTTCTTAAATAAAGATAAAATTAAAGAATTAAGCCTTAATTACGAGAATGTAGCACAAACTATTGCTGATGAAGCTATTAATCATAAAAAAATTTATAAATCGGTAACTGCTAGAACCATGCAGACTACTACGTTTACAAACGGAGTTTTACATGTTTTACAAAACGGTTACAATCAAAAGTTTTCGGGTGATGTTATTTTAATCCCTAATCCGTCAACTATTGCTAGTAGCTCTAGAAAAGGAACTACGCATGGTTCTGGGTACTCATACGACACACACATTCCGATGATTTTTTATGGAAACGGAATTAAGCAAGGTGTTTCTAAAAAGAAATATGAAATTGTAGACATAGCTCCTACCATCTCTAATTTATTACAGATAGAATTCCCTAATGGATGTTCTGGAAAAATTATAGAAGAAGTTCTTGAATAGGAAACTTAGAAGTGAGAAAATAGAATATCGAGAAGAGACTATAGAAAAACTCCAATTTGATTTCATCAAATTGGAGTTTTTAATTGATACATTTTCAAATTACCAAATTGCTACATTACACAAAACTAATTTGGATTGTTTAATATAATTAGCGCTGCAATAACTCCTGGAACCCATCCACAAAGTGTTAGTAAAAACACTATTATAATTGATCCACAACCTTTACCTATCACTGCCAATGGTGGAAAAAATATTGCTAATAAAACTCTTAATAAACTCATAGTACTTTTTTAGTTAGTATACTTAAAAGACGAGTTAATTAGAAATTTGTTACACTTATTTTAATATTGAAAACAAGCTCCATCATAACAAGTGAAGTGATTATTATTTTTATAATTCTATTTTGACTAAGTTTTAGCTTATTTTTTTGTGAAAATTTTTAAAAAAAATTTTATTCCTTCTAATCTATTTGGCACATAAATAGTTGTACCATGCTCTTCATTATCTTTTATTTGAAAATATGCTCCAATAGGTAATAACAATAATCCAGACCCCCGCTGGCGCAAGCGTCTCGCTTGTGTCTTCTTTACTCAATTTAACTTCTCTTCTCATATATCTATCTCTAAAACTGTTTGATCGTCTTGATAATTTCTTGCACTACTATATTTCCAATCTACAGCATTTGTTACAAAACCACTCTCAACAGGATTGTTATGTATATAATCTATCTTTTGTTGTATTACTTTTTCACTCCATAATTCTATTGGTTTATTATGTTGTTGCCAAAATTGATGCTTTTTAACATTACTCTTTTTACTTCCTGCTCTTTCTAGCATCCATAGTAACCATTCTTTTCTGCTCTCTTGTGGATGTTGTTCTATTGTTTTAATCAACTTTCTTGCTGTAAAACCTTTAAAGTCTCTTAATAACTCTGATGGGTTTTCTTCTTTTGCTCTAAATATTAAATGAACATGACTAGGCATAAAACAATAGGCAAATACTTCCATGCCTTTTTCTTTTCTACAATATTCTATACTTTCTTCTAAGACATTAAAATATACTTGTCGAGTAAAAATATCTAACCAATACACCGTAGCAAAACTTATAAAGTATGCTGCTGATTCGTTATGAAATTTATATTTTCTACTCATTTTTTATATTCTATTTTTTACTCTTTCCTTATTTATTCTTACTCATACCGTCACGAGCAGGATGCTCGCGCTAGCGGGGAGTTAATTAGGATTTTGTTACACTTAAACTCCTTCTACATCAACTTTCCAAAGAAAATAGCGTTCATTAATAACTTATTAGTTCCAAACCAAAAACCTCTAAAATTGGTATTGTCTGTAAAAACAATCACTCTACCACTCCCTAATCGCTGGACTTTAAACGGAACAGTGTTTTTCAATTCCTTTAAGTTCTCTTTTGAAATATAACCACTCAATAACGGATTATTCGTGTATTGAATTGGATTGTTAAAACTTTTTGCATCCGCTTGAATGAATTGCTTGGTGTTTCTAAACAAAGCTATCTTATCGTTTTTGTATCCAAAATTGATTGGATGTGAACGATCAATCTTAGCTTCAAAAATGGCTCCTCCTATTACTTGCGCTCCCGATTGTAACGAACGCTTTTCAAACGATACATTATTAACAGAATCTATCTTCGTTTTATTAAACTTTACATTTACAAACCCTTTATTAGACAGCCAATTTACTGCATTTCTATATCCGACTAACACTCCTCCATTACGAACCCATACTTTTAGTTTCTCTACTAAGTTTTTATCAAGTGAGCGACTATTCGGAACAATAATCGTCGTATACTTATCAAGGTTAACTCTTGTAGCGTACTGTGTATCTAACTTTGTTAGTTTCATATCGTAACGTTGATCTAACAAATGCCAAATTTCTCCTGCATCATAACTTGTTACTCCATTTCCAACCAACATCGCTACTTTTTGTTGTTTTACAGCTTCAAAATTTCTACTTCCTAAATCAATTCCTTCATTCAACCCTGTAGAAACTCCTTTAATTGCAATATGATTTTCATTCGCTACTGTGCCTAAGAAATCAAATAATTCATTTCCATTTAATTTTTGATTTTGAGCTGGAATAAAAATAGTTCCGTAGTCGTACGAATTGCCATCGTTTACAAACTTTTTCATCGCTACCTTCGCTCGTAAACCTTTTTCTAAAATCGTATTTAACACTTTTGGTGTATTGTATTCATTCCAAGGAAATAAATATCCCACACTACTTTTCTGTTGAATTATTCCTTGTTTTGGTTGTAATTGAGTCACCTCAGCTCCTGCTTTCGACAATGATACATTATCCGCATAATCAACTCCAAAAGCATAATTAAAGGTCCAAGCAGATACGTCATAAAACAAACTGTCTTTAAATGTAGTTCGTACATCAAACATTGCTTTTACCAATCGATGATTTTTTTGATTCATTGGCACTACATAGCTATATCCTTTTTTGAAACGTTTACCTTTCGATACAAAATCTTCTTTCAATTCATGAAGTTTAATTTGATGACGTTGTAAAACCTCAGCTAAGTGATTTGTTTTCATTGCATCTTTCTCATCACCAAATACAATAACCTTATTCGTTTTTGAACCCCTCGAGTTTTTATAAAAATCTTGTTGGTATTGTAAGATTTTAGATCGCATGTTTTTAGCAGCTTCCAGCGTTGATAATGCTGCTGTAAACTGATTCCGAATTGTAAATGGAAAAGTTAGTATTCCGTTTTCACTTTCTTGTGCATGTCCACGAGAACTTCCTTGCTCAAACAAAATTCCGATACTTCCATTGATATCTGGAAAGGTTGACCCTTTTCCATAGTAAAAATCATCAAAACTTTCTTCTGAATAATAGGTTGACCCAATTTTATCAAATGCTTTTGCGTGATAGGTAGCAATTTCTTTTGTTAACTCTTGATTCATTTTTGGAGTTAACGGGTTTGTTCTACTCGGAATTCCTGGTTGGAAAAAGAAGGTTGAATTCGTTCCCATTTCATGATGATCGGTTAAAATATTAGGCAACCACTTATGGAATGTTTTAATTCGTGCTCTACTCTCAGGTAATTGAACTGGCAACCAATCGCGATTCATGTCAAACCAATAGTGATTTGTTCTTCCACCTGGCCAAACTTCATGATATTCTCTATCATTCGGATCAGGATTGATATTATTTGCTTTATTTGTATTTGCCCAATAGGCAAAACGTTGCAAACCATCTGGGTTCATTGCTGGATCAAAAAGAATTACCGAATTATTTAGTAACTCATCTATTTTCTGTCCTTCTGCTGATGCTAAATAATAGGCTGCTGCCAACGCTGCATTTGAACCACTTGCTTCGTTTCCATGAATTGAAAAACCTTGATACACTACAATTGGGCTATTAGAAACATCTACAGAAGCATTGTTTGTTGCTTTTATATGCTTTTCTCGTATTGCTTCTAAATTTTGATGATTTTTAGAAGACGTAATTGTTAGTAACACTAAAGGTCTTCCTTCATAAGTTGTTCCTCTATTTTCAAGTGTTACCCTATTTGAAGATGCTGCCAATGCTTTCATATATTCCACCAACTTATCATGTGTTACATGCCACTCCCCTATTTCGTGCCCTAAAACAGATTTTGGTGTAGGTATGCTTTGATTATAGGAAATACCTTTTGGTAAATAATAACTCAAATCGACAGTTTGAGCTGTTAATGTAGCACTGATAAATAATAGTGATAGTAATAATTTCTTCATTATTTTCTTGGTTTCATTTTACGATTGATTATAAAATTAGGTAATAAATAATACTAATAGACAAAATCTCACATAATCCGCGAGATTTATCATGCTTTTTAATCTTTATATTCAATTACCAGTTTCTTTTATCTTTAATAGAGCAACCTATTGCTCTTGTATCAGTTTTTGTTGGTTTTTTCCCTTTTAACAAAGCATTAACCGCATTTTCAACAAAACGTTCTTTTACATTTGCTTCATTACGTGAACTATCATCAATAGCTCCAATATATTCTACAATTAATTTATCATTCTTTTTGTTTAAAATATATACATGAGGTGTCTTAGTTGCTCCGTATTTTGGATATACCTTTTGTCCTTCATCAAACAAGTAAGGGAATGTAAATCCTTTTTCTTTGGCTCGTACTTTCATTGCTTCAAAACTGTCTCCTTTTCATACTTCTGGATCATTCGGGTTAATGGCTATGACAGGAAAGCCTTTCTTCTTATATTTTTTATCTAAAGCAATTAATCTATCTTCATTAGCTACAGAATACGGACACATATTACATGTAAACACAACAATAAATCCTTTTGCGTCTTTATAATCTGCCAAAGAAACCATTTTATCATCTATATTTTTTAATGTAAAATCAGAAGCTTCATCTCCTACTTTATAACCTCTAGAGTTATCACTAGCAAATGCTGAAATAGATGCCACCACCAATAACATCAATATTATTTTAATTGTCTTCATAATTATTTAGTTTAAAAAAGTTTGTAATTCGTTTTGTAATTCCACATAGCTAAAAGTTCGTTCGTAAAACTTTCTCTTTTGACTATTGTAAATTAAGGTTGCTGGTATTGAACCTGACCAGTTTTCTGCAATATCTCTAATCCAAAACTGCTCATTTGAATCTTCAAAATGAAGTATTTTAGATTGTAGTTTTTTCTTTTGGATAAATGGTATAAGGTTTGTTTCTTTTTGCTTAGAAAAATCTAAACTTACCAAAACAACCTCAACATTTTTATCTTTATATTTCTTATAAAGTTTTTCAAAAGCAGGTAGTTCTTTTACACAAGGCATACACCATGTAGCCCAAAAGTTAACTACATACGTTTTATCATTATTTTTATGTAAAAACGGTTTTAGCTCTTCGTAATTTAACGTAGTTATTTTACTTTTTTTGGTTATTTTCTTAACCTGAGCTTTAGCTATTGTTCCACTAAAAAGAGCAATTACTATAATTATGAGTAAGAATTTACTTCTAAACATTTTTAAAACGATTTCTCTCAAAATTAACTGTTTATCACATTAAAAAGATAGAATTAACTAAATATTAACAAGAAAAAAGCTCGGAAATACAATCTCCGAGCCCTTCTTATTATCCTTTATTTGTTGTACTAACAAAAAATTTCATTCAGTAATTTAGCTAAACGTAAACCTCCTTTTTGTAACTGTTCTCTAACTACAGGAAAATATACATACGAATAACGGTAGCGTAAATTCTCTCCTACTTCAGCAGACTTGTACACCTCTTTAGTAATCTTATGTGTATCATGTAACCAATCAACCACAGTTCCTTTTTGAATTAATTTGATTTGTTCTTTAGATAAATCTCTTGCATTATCAGCTAACTCAATATAACTCATATCCCACTTATTAATTAAATCCTCATCCCATACTCTATGTAAGTTAGAGCCTTTTCCATGCCACTGAACCTGAATTTTATTGCCTCCTAAATCTTCTTTTTGTCCAACATGCATGGGTTGATGTAAATCACCTACCAAGTGTACTAACATCTTTAAGTAAAAACGTTTGTCTTCAATTGAACTATTTTCATCTTTTAATACTTTTACACATTGCTCTATACCAGTAATCATATCTCCTTTCGGATTTTTTTCAGTATCTTCATAACGAGCATCTAATGGCATGTTTACATAATGCCAAGTGTAAAACTTTCCATATTTCTTTCTATCAGATTTTATTTCATCTGCAAAAGTAGATACAAATGCTAAGCTCTCACCTTGTAGTAATTTTTCAATTTTCTTTCTAGCTTTCTTAGTCAAATGTTTTTCTGCAATTTTCCCAGTAGCTCTGTGACCCGTTGGTCCCCAAACATCTTCGTTATTAGCAATTGATGAAATACTCACTAACAATGCAACTAGTACTATTAAAAATTTTGTTTTCATGAATGGTTTAAATTATAATCGGAAGCTAAATTATAAAATATAATCATCAAAAATTTGGATTTAACAAAATTTAATTTATATCTTTATGATATCATTTTAATATCAATTCAAATAAAACAAACATGAAAGCAGAAAAAATTATCAAACCAGCAAATGGGTACATAATGTTTTTTATTGTACTTATTCTTTTTATTGGCGGAATCTCTCTAACAGTAAAAAACGAAAACCCAATATTTATATTAATCTCTGTATTAGCATTTATTTTGGCCTTAGGTTTCATTTTAGTGAACCCTAATTCTTCAAAAGTTCTATTATTCTTCGGTAAATATGTAGGTACTGTAAAACAAAATGGTTTATACTGGGCTAATCCATTATACAAAAAGAAAACTGTTTCGTTAAGGGCTAGTAATTTTGATAGTGAGCGTTTAAAGGTGAATGATAAACTAGGAAACCCAGTAATGATAAGTACCATTTTAGTATGGCGCGTTACTGAAACGTATAAAGCTGCTTTTGATGTTGATAATTATGAGAATTTTGTTCGTGTACAAACAGATGCTGCTGTGCGAAAATTAGCCAGTATGTATCCATACGACAATTTCGCAGATGAGGGACACGAAGAAGATATTACACTACGTTCTAGTGTAAATGAAGTAAGTGAAGCTTTAGAAAAAGAGTTAGAAGAACGATTAGCCATTGCAGGTATTGAAGTTTTAGAAGCACGAATTGGTTATTTAGCCTATGCCCAAGAAATTGCAAGTGCAATGTTAAAACGCCAACAAGCAACAGCTATTGTTGCTGCGCGTCATAAAATTGTACAAGGTGCCGTTGATATGGTAGATATGGCTTTAGAAGAATTAAGTAAAAAAGAGATTGTTGATTTAGACGAAGAACGCAAAGCTGCTATGGTTAGTAACTTATTAGTTATTTTATGTGGAGACAAAGAAGCTTCTCCTGTGGTAAATGCTGGTACTTTAAACCATTAAGTTATTAACACAAAATCAATTAACGTGACACAAGTTATAACCATTACCATAGTATATATCTTAATTTTTATGAGCTCTTTACTATAAATTAAAAGAATTTTGAAATTGTATTTTTGTAACCATTTTTGCGTTTCAAAAAAACACTATTATAAAACACAACATGGCAAAAAAGAAAGCTTTTGCACTCCGTATTAATGAAGAAATGTTAAAAGCCATTGAAAAATGGGCTTCTGATGAGTTTCGATCTACCAATGGGCAGATTGAATGGATGCTTATGCAAACACTTAAAGAAGCCAAAAGGGAACCCCAAAAAAAAGAAGAATAACAACAAATCTTAAGAACTTGTTAAAAAAAACGTCCAATTTTATTGGGCGTTTTCTATTTTGTACATTGTACAAACTTAAATTACAAGCAACTAACTATTATGAAAAACCTTTTTTATCTACTATTTATAACCTTCTCTTGTGCTGTTTTTTCACAAGAGTTTTCTATGGACTTAGTCAAAAACATGAAACCAAGAAATATTGGTCCTGGTGGTATGAGCGGACGTGTTACTGCTATTGATGTAGTAGAATCTAATCCTGATATTATGTTTGTGGGGACTGCTTCTGGAGGAATTTGGAAGTCAACTTCAGGAGGTATTAAATGGGAACCTATTTTTGATAAAGAAGTAACTGCTTCTATTGGTGCTTTAGCTATACAACAATCCAATCCTAGCGTAATTTGGGCGGGAACAGGTGAAGGAAATCCTCGTAATAGTTTAAATGGTGGTTACGGAATTTTCAAATCTCTGGATGGTGGTAGATCGTGGAAATCGATGGGATTAGAAAGAACACGTCATATACACCGTGTAGTGATACACCCTAACAATCCAGATATTGTATATGTAGGTGCTATTGGGTCTCCTTGGGGTGAACATAAAGAACGTGGTGTATACAAAACTACCGACGGTGGTAAAACTTGGAAACAAATTTTATTCAACAATAACAAAACTGGTGCTGCCGATTTAATTATGGATCCATCCAATCCCAATAAGCTAATAGCAGCCATGTGGGAACACAAACGTGACCCTTGGTTTTTTAAATCTGGAGGTGAAGGAAGCGGATTATACATTACCCATGACGGTGGTGAAAACTGGAAAAAAATCACCGAAAAAGAAGGCTTCCCTAAAGGAGAGCTAGGTAGAATTGGTGTTGCAATCGCTCCTTCAAACCCAAATACTGTGTATGCTTTGGTAGAAGCAAAAAAGAATGCCTTATACAAAAGTGAGGATGGTGGTTTTTCTTGGAAAAAAATCAACGACAAAAAAGGGATTGGAAATCGACCTTTTTACTATTCAGAAATTTATGTAGACCCTCAAAATGAATACAAATTATATACTGTTTTCACCTATGTGAATGTTTCTATTGATGGTGGAAAAAACTTTAAACAACTCATGCCTGCGTATGGTGCTAATAATGGTATTCACCCAGATCATCACGCTTGGTGGATTCACTCTAAAAACGGAAAATTTATGATTGATGGAAATGATGGAGGACTAAACATAACTAAAGATGGAGGTAAAACTTGGCGTTTTATTGGTAACTTACCTGTTGCACAATTTTATCATGTTAATGTTGATAATGAATTTCCTTACAACGTTTATGGCGGTATGCAAGATAATGGCTCTTGGCGTGGACCTGCTTATGTATGGAAAGCCCAAGGAATTCGTAATTCTTATTGGCAAGAAATTAGCTTTGGTGATGGTTTTGATGTAATTCCTGACAAAGACAACTCGCGTTATGGTTGGTCTATGAGTCAACAAGGATATGTATCTCGTTACGATTACAAAACAGGTAATAATTATACCGTTCGTCCAACACATCCTGATGCCGATGTAAAACTACGCTTCAATTGGAATGCTGCTATCAATATTGATCCTTTTGATAATTCCACACTATATTTTGGAAGTCAGTTTGTGCATAAATCAACCGATAAAGGGTTAACATGGAAGGTTATTTCTCCAGACTTAACTACAAATGATAAAAGTAAACTCAAACAGTCTGAAAGTGGTGGATTAACCATGGATGCAACCGGTGCAGAAAACCATTGTACCATTTTAGTTATTGAGCCATCTCCTATTGAAAAAGATATGTTATGGGCTGCTACGGATGATGGACAAGTACATATTACTAAAAATGGAGGTACAACTTGGACAAATGTTGCCAAAAACTTGAAAGGTTTACCTGAAAATAGTTGGATTACACAAATAAAAGCATCTAACAAAAATAAAGGAGAAGCTTTACTAGTTGCGAACGATTATCGTCGTTTTAACTATAAACCTTATGCTTACAGAACTAAAAATTATGGAACAACTTGGGAACGTATTGTTGATGAAAATGACGTAAGAAGCTTTACACAATGTATTATTGAAGACCCAATTGAGCCAAATTTATTGTTCTTAGGAACTGATGATGGTTTATATATTTCTTTAAACGCAGGAAAAAAATGGACGAAATGGACGGAAGGCTTCCCTACTGTTCCTGTAAAAGATTTAGTAATTCACCCAAGAGAACACGATTTGGTTATTGGTACTTTTGGCAGAGCTGCTTGGGTGTTAGATGACATTCGTCCATTAAGAGCTTTAGCTAAAGACAAAAATATTCTTACCAAAAATATTGAGTTATTCACACCACCAACAGCATATCAAGCAGCATACCAACAACCCACTGGTAGCCGATTTGGGGCTGATGCTATGTTTAATGGAACGAATAGAGATCGTGGTGCTTTGGTTCAGTTTTATGTAAACAAACCAAAATCAACAAAAAAACCTAAAGTAAAAGACAAAAATTCTATTAAAAAAGAAGACGAGAATACCATAAAATGGGATTCTATCAAATTTGAGGTGTTTGATGGTAACAGACTTATTAGAACCCTTAAAAGAAAAACTCCCAAAGAAAATGGTATTCATAAAGGTGTTTGGTTTATGAGTGAAAAAGGAGTTACCAGACCTTCTAGGACTATCAGGAAGCAAAAAAGAGAACCTATAGGTGTTCGAGTAAAACCTGGAACCTATAGAATAAAAGCTACGTTTGGTAACCAAATATCAGAACAAAACATTACCGTAAAATTTGACCCTAGACTTCGTATTTCTCAAAACGCAATCGATCAAAAATATACAACAGCTAAAGGCTTAGAATCTCAACAAAAAATCATAGCTGATGTGGTAAAACAGCTGGTTGAGAGTAAAAATATTGCAAACAGTTTCAGTCAAAAACTATCTAAAGAAAACAAAAAACTTTACAAAGAATCAATTAAAGACTCTAAAGATATTGTTCAGAAAATAGATACACTTTTAGCTGTTTATTTGGGTAAGGTAGACAAAAGACAGGGTATTACACGAAACCCTGAAATGAATGTTACGCAACGTTTAGGAATAGCTAGCAGATACGTTAATAGTAGATTTGGAGAACAAACTTCTACAGAAAAACAATTAATTATTCAATTTAAAGAAGCACTAAAACCAGCACTAGAAAAAACCAATGCTTTCTTTGATAAAGATTGGAAAGAATATAAGATTGAAGTTGAGAAAATAGATTTATCTCCTTTTAAAGAAACCAAAGAGTTTAATTTAAAATAAAAACCTACTAAAAATCGAAATTAATAACCCAAACATACACTTATGAAAAAATATTTCTTATTACTCGCCATTGCCATTTCGGTAATTGCTTGTAAAACGAACAAAAAGGAATCTGTTAAAGCCAGTACAGCTCCCAAAAAATATTCTATTGAGCAAATGATGGATAACGAAAATGTTTTTGGAGGAAGTTTTTCTCCTGATAACTCTAAATTACTAGTAACTAGTAATCGTTCAGGAATTTATAACATGTACACTATTTCAACTTCTGGTGGTGAGTTAGAGCCTATTACAAAATCAGATAGCTCTTCAGTTTTTGCAACCTCTTATTTTCCAAAAGATGAAAGAATGCTGTTTAGAATGGATAATAATGGTGATGAAATTTACCACATCTTTTTAAGAGAACTTAATGGTTACATTAAAGATTTAACACCAACTAAAGGAGCTAGAGCTAGTTTTTTTGGGTGGGCTAAAGATGAAAAAAGTTTCTTTTTTACTTCAAACAAAAGAGACAATCGCTTTATGGACCTCTACGAAATGGATCTTGAAACTTTTACTTCTAAAATGATTTATGAGAACAAAGAAGGTTATAACGTTTCTGCTATATCAAACAACAAAAATATATTAGCATTAAGTAAAACGGTTAATACTAACGATAGTGATTTGTTTTTGTTTGATAGAACTACCAAAGTAATCACAAAAATTAACCTAAGATTAAGTGGTAATTCAGCAGCTGATTTTTCTATCGATGATACTGAGTTTTATTACACAACAGATGCGGAAGGTGAATTTGCTACCTTAATGAAATATACTATTAGTACTAATGAAACAGAAAAAGTATTGGCAAAAGACTGGGATATTTCTGGAAGTTACTTTACCAATAATGGCAGCTACAGAGTAACATATATTAACGAAGATGCTAAAAATGTAATTGAAGTTTTTGATGTTAAAGCAGGTAAAAACATAGAGCTTCCTAATGTTGATGGAAAAAGTATTACTAGTGTTGGTTTTTCTAGAGATGAAAACATAATGCGTTTTTATGCTGGTGGCTCTAACACTCCTTCAAACTTATATGTGTATGACTTAAAAACAAAAAAACAAACGCAATTAACTGATGTTTTAAATAAAGAAATTAATCCCGAAGATTTAGTAAAAGCAAAAGTAATTCGTTACCCTTCTTTTGATGGAGTAACTATTCCTGCAATTTACTATGTACCTCATCAAGCTTCAAAAGATACTAAAGTTCCTGCTTTAGTTTGGGTTCATGGAGGTCCTGGTGGACAATCACGTCAAAATTTCAGTTCTAGAATTCAATATTTAGTAAACCATGGCTATGCTGTTTTAGCTGTAAACAATCGAGGCAGTAGCGGATACGGTAAAACCTTTTTTACTATGGATGATTTAAACCATGGAGAAAAAGATTTGCAAGATTGTGTAGAAGGAAAAAATTGGTTAGCAAAACAACCAGAAATTGATGCTGATAAAATAGGAATTATTGGTGGATCTTATGGTGGTTATATGACAATGGCTGCTTTAACTTATACTCCTGAAGAATTTGCAGTAGGTGTTAACATCTATGGAGTAACAAACTGGATGCGTACCTTAAAAAGCATTCCATCTTGGTGGGAGTCTTTTAGAGAAGCTTTATATAAAGAATTAGGAGACCCACACTCTGCAGACTCAGTAAGATTGAAAAGAATTTCTCCTTTATTCCATACTGATAAAGTAACTAAACCATTAATGGTGTTACAAGGAGCTAAAGACCCAAGGGTTTTACAAGTGGAGTCAGACGAAATTGTAGCTGGAGTTAAGAAAAATGGAGTTCCTGTAGAATATGTGCTGTTTGATGATGAAGGGCATGGTTTTGTTAAAAAGGAAAATCAAATAGAAGCTAATAGTAAAATCTTACAATTCTTAGATACCTATTTAAAGAAAAAAGAGCCTATTAAAAATAATGATTTATAAACAGGCAATACAATTTTAACATCCTAATTTCTCATAAGAGAAACCTGATTTTTATTTTTGCTTACATAACGCTTAAATCTCCTACATATAATTTATGTGGGGGATTTTTAATATAAAAAACAACCTCTTTAACAATTATGAAAAAGTTTACTTTTTTAATTATCACTTTATTTTCATTAAACAATTACGCCCAACAATCGGTAACTTCCAACCCAACAAAAGAACTCGGTGTTTGGTATATGTACAACGGATCTCATCAAATTTCTAATAAGTTTAGCTTAAAAACCATGGTACATTTTCGCTTCTTTGAGGTTGGAGATGATATGCAACAATTCATTGGACGTTTAGGTGGTAATTATAAGTTCAATAAAACTATAAGTGCTACTGTAGGATATGCCTTCTTAAATACAGATAGAACTTTTGATGCTAATGCTGGAGATTTTAATGAACATCGTATTTATGAAGATTTAAACGTAAAGCATAAAATAGCTAGTTTAAACTTAGCACATCGTTTTAGAGGTGAACAACGTTTTTTTGAATCAACTACTGGTAACTTTTTCCGATATCAATTAGCCCTAGGTCATCCTATTAATGAAAAATGGTCTACTTATCTATATAATGAAACCTTTTTAGACTTTAAAGGAGAATCTTACAATCAAAATTGGTTTGGAGCTGGTTTTAAATACAAAGTATCTGATATTATAAAGCTTCAAGCAGGATATCAACTGATAAATGTAAACGAAGTTGGTAACTTTAATAGAATTCAATTAGGTGTTGCTATTAGTACTGATCATAGAAAATAGAAGTAACTATTATTTCATACTTTAGCAAAAATTAAATTTTCACGATGAACGAACCTACTTTTACTAACGACGCAATAGTATTTGGTATTTTAATGATTTCTTTAGGTTTTGTATTTTATACAGAATCTAAAACTTCAGGATTTTGGCACAAGTTTTATAAAATAGTTCCTGGGTTATTCATGGCTTATTTTATCCCAGCAATATTTACTACTTTAGGAGTTATTTCTCCAGAATGGGAAACTACCAATGCTGCAGGTGAAGTAATAAAAAGTAAATCACAGCTGTATTATGTTTCTAGCCGATTTCTATTACCTGCGGCTTTAGTTTTAATGACCTTAAGTATTGATTTAAAAGCTATTTTCAACTTGGGTTCTAAAGCATTAATCATGTTTTTCACAGGTACCGTAGGAATTGTAATTGGAGGCCCTATCGCTATTTTATTAATCTCAGCTGTTTCACCAGGAACTGTAGGTGGAGCAGATTTTGATGCCGTTTGGAGAGGACTTTCTACCCTTGCAGGAAGTTGGATTGGTGGTGGAGCTAATCAAACTGCCATGTTAGAAATTTATCAATACAACCCAGCCAAATATGGAGGAATGGTATTTGTTGACATCGTAGTAGCTAATATTTGGATGGCAATCATATTAATTGGAATCGGTAAAAAAGATAAAATAAATAAATGGTTAAAAGCTGACACTTCAGCTATTGAAGACTTAAAAGATCGAGTTTCTAACTTTACACAAAGCGTAAGAAGAACTCCAACTTTAACTGATTTTATAATTATGCTTTCCATTGCTTTTGGAACTGTTGGTTTCGGACATTTTGCTGGTGCATATTTAAGCGACATCTTTGCTTCTTTAACTGCAAGTATGGAATCTCAAACTTGGAGAAATATTTTCTCTTTCTTAGGTTCTAATTTTTTCTGGCTAATTAGTATATCAACCATTACTGCTGTTGTCTTATCTTTTACAAAAGCAAAAAATTATGAAGGTGCAGGAGCTAGTAAAATAGGGAGTATTTTTATTTATGTACTGGTAGCAACTATTGGTATGAAAATGGACTTAACGTTGATTTTTGATAATTTCAACTTAATTTTTATTGGTTTGGTATGGATGGCAATTCATGCAGGATTGTTAATCTTAGTCGCTAAATTAATTCGTGCCCCTTATTTTTTCTTGGCAGTAGGAAGTCAAGCAAATGTTGGTGGTGCAGCTTCTGCTCCAATTGTAGCACAAGCTTTTCACTCATCATTAGCTACTGTTGGTGTTTTATTAGCTGTTTTTGGATACGCTATCGGAACTGTAGGTGCAATCCTATGTACAATTTTAATGGAAATAGCCTCAAAAGTTTAGGAGAAATCTGCATATTTGCAGCAGACAAATTTGAATTCAATGAAGAAAATTATTGCTCTTTTCGCAATTGCACTTGTTGCTTTTGCTTGTTCCTCTAAGAAAGAAGGAAACATGGTTGTTAAAGGTCAAGTTAAAGGATTAAAAAAAGGTACTTTATACCTTCAAAAAATGAAGGATACATTATTAGTATCTGTTGATTCTATGGCTTTATTAGGTGATGATAAATTTCTACTAACAGATAATGTTGAGTCTCCTGTAATGTATTACTTAACTTTTGACGGTAACACCACAGATAAACACATTATGTTTTTTGGTGAAGAAGGTGAAATTACTATAAATGACAAAATTGAAGAATTTGGTTTTAAACCTGAAATAAAAGGCTCTAAAAACCAAGTAGTAATGAATGAGTATCGTAAAATAAACCAACGTTTTATGGATCAACGTCTAGATTTTATAAAAAAAGAAGTTGAAGCTCGTCAAGCTAAAGATGAAGTAGAACTAGAGCAAGTGGAAGCTGATTATAAGAAAATGATACGTCGTCGTTTCTTATTCTCTACAAACTTTGCGATTGCTAACAGTGATAGTGAAGCTGCTCCGTACATTGCGTTGTCTGAACTATATGACGCTAACATTAAACTTTTAGATACTATTAATAATAGTTTAACTGATAAAATTAAAAATTCTGAATACGGTAAACGTTTACAAAAATTTGTAGATGATATAAAAACTAAAGAAGGTAAGTAAATTTATTTTCTTCAAAAAATAGAAAAGCTCATTCAATTTGAATGAGCTTTTTTACTTCTATATTCTAAATTTTAAAAGACAATACGGGTAATTTACTATGATTAGCAATATCTTCAGAAATACTACCTTCAAAAAAGTGAGCTATTCCTTTTCTACCATGTGTTGCTACAACTAAAACATCTGAGTTAATTTTGTTTGCGTAGTAAAACACTCCTTTTTCCACAGAATAATCAGAAACTATTTTTACTTTTTGAGCACTTTCTTCATAATTTTCATTCGTTTGACTGAAAAAACGCTTCATTTTCCCTTCTAACTCTTTCGTGCTTTTAAACTTAGAAGTTGGTGTGCTTACATATACCATTTCTATATCTGCATTAAACTTCTTAAGAAACTCTTTTGCTTCCATATATGGCTTTACATCATCATCAGAAAAATCACATGCAAATAATATTTTTTCTATTTGTTTTACAATTGGTTCCTCTTTAATTACTAATACAGGCACATGCGCGTAACGAATTACTTTTTCTGTATTAGAACCAATAAACATTTCTTTTAAACCACTAGCTCCTTTAGACCCCATAACTATCAAGTCTGCCCCTTCATTTCTTGCCAACTGATCTATTTCACTAAAAATTTTAAAGTGCTTTATAATTGGGGTTACTTTTATATCTGATAAATAATCTTTCTGTAAAAATTCTGCTAATTTCTTCTCAGTCATTTTTAAGTAAAACAGCATTTCTTGCTCTAAATAACTTTCTGATTGGCTTAAAACAGCGTTAGACAACTCAAGCATATGTACTACCAATACCTCAGCGTCTGATCTTTTTGCTAAAAAAGCTGCTGTTTGTAATGCATTTTCAGAATATTCAGAAAAATCAACTGGGACTATAATTTTTTTCATGATTTATTACTTTTAGGTTTAATGTTTCCTATAAAGTTACCTAAATTTTATTAGTAAAACTATGATTTTTGTCACTTTATAAACCACTATATATTCTATACATTTGCTTTCTTAAATTTTACATTTGTTATGGATAAAAACTCTTCTAAATTTGTGGGCGTTATTGTACGTGCCTTTATTTCTTTAATGGTCGTTTCTATTTTAGGTATTTTATTAAAGTTCTTTATTACCATACCCAATCGTCTTTTTTTTAATAGACCTATAGCATATACCAGTACACATTATTCATATAAACCAGGACAAAATGGATGGACTTTTGATTTTTTTGCATTAAATAATGATGGTTTATATATAACCCTTCCTTTACTTTTAGTGATTTTTATTGCTCTATTTTTTTACTTTGGGATATTTTCTGCTATTGCAGCATTTTTAAATTTTAAAGCACAAAACACGCAATTAGCCAAAAGAGATTTTATTTTAACACTACTTGTTGTTAGCTTCTACTTTATGCCCAAATTCATAAATATTGATTCTTTTTTAAACATTAATGAAAGAGGTGCTTATGTACTTAAAGAGCGTATATATAATCCTAATAATGAAATTTGGGAAATAGGTATACAAAAAATAAAAGGTAGCTATATTAAAGAACACAAAACCGTAAGCAATGACTCTTCATTTTTAGTTGTAAAAAAAATTAATACTTCCAAAGTAGATACTGTTTTATTTGAAAAGTTAGTTCTTCCTGCTAATAATATTCATACTTTTAATGCAAAAAACACTCTATGGTTATTTGAAGCTTCTAATAATTATTTAAAGGCTTTTGACATGGTTAACAGCTCCATGATTATAAAAAATAAAGAGAATTTAAATCGTATGATGCCAGAAAAATATCAAGAAAGAGGTATTGCCGAATTAAGTTACTCTCCTGCTCAAAAAAATAGTATTTATATAAAAACTAATTATGGTGAGGTATTATACTTACATACAGATGATAATTTAATCACTGATAAAAATAAATACATTAACAACACATACTATTTAAAACGCATAAACGAACATAGATATAAGTTATTTGCAAAAAAGAAACAGCTAGCTGCTACTTTACAAGAAGCTATATTTTTAAATGCTGAAGTTATTTCTTACACAAGTAGTGTTATTATTATTAGACACAAAGTCAACATAAAAAAAGAAACACCGTATACCATTTCGGCATATGATACTATAACAGGAAATAAACTATGGGACTTTAATGAAGAAAACAATTCTTTTTTAAATGATGTTCATGGTAAAATAATTGTAGACGTAACTTTTTTACCAAACAAAACAGTTCTTAGTTTTTATGATGCTTTTACATTAAAAGGAAATGTAATAATAGATAATCAAGGAAAACCTATAACACAAAATATTGACAATTAACTAATAAACAAAAAAGCTAGCAAATAGACATTAAAAGAACATCTTGTGTATTGCATATTTAGGCTGTTTTAAATTATGGTTAATGACAGCCTTCAACTGAATTATGAATATCTGTTACAGGAAGAGGAGAAACATAAGGTATTCCTAACCCTAATCCTCTAAGAATAAACAATACTCCAATAAAAACTACAACATAGGGTATTGCTTGTTGAACTCTTTTTCTCACCAATCCATTTGCAAAATTCCCCACATAAACTACTGCTGTCATTAACGGTATAGTTCCTAACCCGAATAAAAACATATACAGACTTCCTGACAACATATTGGTTGTAGTTAGCGCCCCAAAAACCGCCATATATACTAATCCACAAGGTAAAAAACCATTTAAAAAGCCAATCGTAAAAAAGGTATCATTTCCTTTTTTCTTTAATTCTTTTCCTAAAGAAGATTTTACTTTCATTACCAACTTGTTTATTGGGTTTGAAAGGTTATATTTTTGAAAGGTTTTAGGTACAAAAATTGCCAAAATCATTAATACTCCAACAATAATAGAAAGTTGTTGCTGAAATCCGAAGAAATAAAACCCTTTTCCTAATAAACCAAACAAAAAGCCTATTAAACTATAAGTAAATAAGCGTCCAAAATGATAACTAGTTATTTGAAAAAACTGTTTTACTTTATTCGTTCTGTCTACAGGTAACATAAAGGCTATAGGACCACACATGCCTATACAGTGAAAACTACCTAATAAACCAAATATGATTGCTGAAAGAAACATTAATATACTAACTCTTTCTGAAATAAATAATCTTTATTTTTGTAGTTCCAGGAAACTGTTATGTTCCAACGACCACCCAACAAACGTTTCTCAGGCACGAGCAAATATGTTTCGGAGATCGAAATAGGCATTTCGAAATCCAGTTGTTTATCAGATGGTCTGTATAGGAACACTTTTCCTTTTATATCTTTAGGGTTAAAGTCCGTTGGAAAATGGACTTTAATTCCTTCAGTTACTTTTTCTATTTTAATATTCTTTTTTAATGCTTTTGCATTTTTAGTAGCATCTAATTTGTTCTGAAATTCTAATTCTTGTTGATAATATTTTTCAGTTACCAAATCGTGATTAAAGTTTTTACCTGTACTCATCGTAATTACGAAATACATAATAAAGCCTATAAATCCTATTATTGCTATTACTATACCCGTGCCCCAGTTTAATTTCATTTTAATTTGTTTTTAGTCTTTGGTTCTTAATCTTTATTCGTACTTACTCCTAAAAACTAATGAGCTTTAGACTGATTTATCTATAACTTCTTGGTCCTAAAAAGTTGGTTGTAGTCGTTTCAATAAGTTTATCACCACTATATACACCTATTTTTAGTTTTTCTTTTTCATTTTTCATTTCAGACTGATGTAACTCTATAAATAAGGTTCCTTCTGCTAATCCTTGTTTAGGTACTTCAAAATCTTGATGTGTTACTGTTTCTATCGTTCCATTATGAGATAGCAATTTATAACTCACATTGTCTATCTGTTCGGTTGTTTTATTTACTACTTTAAAAGTGTAAATATTACTAATAATTCCGTTTTCTTTATGTTGATACAATTGACCTGGTAATCGTAAAATTGTAGCTTCTACATCATTTCTTAAAAATAACATTCCTACTAAAATTCCAGTCAAAATGAATAATACAGCAGAGTACCCCTTCATCCTTGCTGTAAACTTAAAAGGAGCTTTTTTAACAATGTTTTCTTCACTGGCATAACGAATTAACCCTTTTGGCAACCCAACTTTTTCCATCATGTGGTCACATTCATCAATACAAGCTGTACAGTTTACACACTCTAACTGTGTTCCGTTACGAATATCAATTCCTGTAGGACATACATTAACGCATTGAAAACAATCAATACAATCTCCTTTTCCTGTCGCTGTTCTATCTTCTTTTTTATTAAACTTTCCTCTTCCTGCCTTTCCTTCTCCTCTTACATGATCATAGGCAACATTAATCGTTTTATTATCTAACAATACTCCTTGTAATCTACCATAAGGACAAGCAATAATACACACTTGCTCTCTAAACCATGCAAAAATAAAATAGAACACTCCTGTAAAAATTAACAATGAAATTAAAGTACTTACATGATCTAATGGGTTTCCTGTTATATAACTTATAAGCTTATCACTTCCTATTAAATATGCTAAGAATACATTTGCTATAATAAAAGAGATTATAAAAAAGAGAACCCATTTTAAAATTCTTTTTCTAATCTTTTCAGCATTCCAAGATTGCTTAGCCAAACGAATTTGCTTTCCTCTATCTCCTTCAATTAAATATTCTATTTTTCTGAAAACCATTTCTAAAAAAATGGTTTGTGGACAAATCCATCCACAAAAAATTCGACCAAAAACAACTGTAAATAGAATGATAAACACCACTCCTATTATCATGGAGATTACCATTAAATGGAAATCTTGTGGCCAAAAAGGAAATCCGAAAATATTAAACTTACGTTCTAAAACATTAAATAGTAAAAACTGATTTCCGTTAATTTTAATGAAAGGTGCTAGTAATAAAAAAGCTAATAAAAAGTAACTTACATAGCTTCGGTATTTATAAAATTTACCACTTGGTTTTTTTGGAAACACCCAAGCCCTTTTTCCTTCATCATTTATAGTACCAATACTATCTCTGAATTGTTCGTTTTTGGGTGTTTCCATAATCAACTATTAAAAACTAATTTGTAACTATTATTTTTATTGAATACTGTCTTTTGGCTGTTCTTCTGTTGGTTCTGCAACAGCTGGTGCTTGACCTTCTTCTTTATATAACTCTCCTTGAGGTTCTTTTGGTTTTGCTGGGGTAGTTCCTTGTAAAGAAATAATATAACTTGCTACTTTTTGAATGTCTTTTGGCTTTAAAGTTTTATTCCAAGCAACCATCCCTTTACCGTCTCTACCTCCATTAGAAATCGTGTTAAAAATGTTTTTGACACCTCCACCTAAAATCCAATATTCATCGGTTAAGTTTGGTCCAATACCTCCACCACCATCTGCAATGTGACAAGCAGCACAGTTTAGGTTATATACTGCTTTACCTCTACTTAAATCACCAGCATCTGTTAAAACAGTTACCGTTTCAGCATCAATAACTGCTTCTTTAGAGTTTGATTTAAACGCTGCTAATTCTCTTTTAGCTTCTGCTACAGCTTGTGCATATTCCATTTCTTGATTATCTGCTCCTAGTACATGATATCTTACTAAATATACTGCTGCAAAAATAATTGTTGCATAGAACATATATAGCCACCATGGTGGTAAGTTATTGTCTAACTCTTTAATTCCATCATAGTTATGATCAAGAATAATTTCATCCTCTTCTTCCACGGCTTTAGCTTCCGTCCATTTATCTATAATTTTCTTTGCCCAAGCCCAGTTATCAACTTCTTCTGGTTGAATACCATCCTTTTCCATTTGAAGCTGCTTTGCTTTTTGTTGAGCAACTATATTTAACGCTTCTTTTAAAATAACTACTGTTACAAGCCCCACAATTGCTATCCATACTAACGGATGTTCATACAAACTAAATGGATTTTTGTATGATTTAATTGCAGTAGCAATAGCAAAAAAGGTTACTGCAACAAAAATGATATATACTATAGATTGAAAATATTTTTTCATCTTGTTTAATTTTACTAATTATCTAAAGGTAACTTACTTACATTTCTTATATATTCTCTTTTGGCCGTAAATACCCACCAAAACAACACTACAAAAAATGTAAAAAATATGGTTAGCGAAATAATTGGGTATATTTCAATACCTGCAATAGTTTCCATATGGCTTTTCACAAACTTTAACATAATTTCTAGTTTTTAGCGCTTAATTGATCTTCAATATCTTTTACTTTAATATCGGTTCCTAATCTTTGTAAGTAAGCGATTAAGGCTACGATTTCTCTATCTTTCATTTCAATGAAAGTTTGTCCGTTTTCTTGAGCATATTTCTTATCTGCTTCATAGTTTGTTGCAAAATCTGGATCAGCATATAAGCTCTTTTGAATTTTGGCTCCTTGCTCTTCCATACTTGCTTGCGCATTGGCTATATCTTCTTCAGTATAAGGAACACCTAAACTAACCATTGCTTTCATTTTACCTTCGGTATCGCTCTTATCTAATTCGTCTCTTACTAACCATTGATATGACGGCATGATAGAACCTGGTGAAGTACTTTGCGGATCGTACATGTGATTTAAGTGCCAACTATCATTATATTTACCTCCAATTCTTAATAAATCTGGTCCTGTACGTTTAGATCCCCACAAGAAAGGATGATCGTATACAAACTCTCCTGCTTTTGCGAACTCTCCATAACGTTCTACTTCTGATCTGAATGGACGTACCATTTGTGAGTGACATCCTACACACCCTTCACGGATATAAATATCTCTACCTTCTAATTCTAAAGGTGTATATGGTTGTACGCTTGTTATAGTTGGAATATTTGACTTCACTAATAAAGTTGGTATAATTTGAACAACACCTCCAATTAAGATTGCTACTGTAGCATAGATTGTTAATTTTACAGGTCTTCTTTCTAACCAAGTATGCCAACCTTCTTTAGAAGTTCTGTATTTAGATACTTTTGTTAATGCCGCTGCTTCTGCTAGTTCATCTGTTACTCCACTTCCTGATCTTACCGTTTTAACAATGTTGTATAACATTACAAATGCTCCAAGGATAAATAAACTTCCTCCAATAGCACGCATCCAATACATTGGAATAATTTCATTTACTGTTTCTAAGAAGTTACCATATGTTAATGTTCCATCAGGGTTGAATTGTTTCCACATTGAGGCTTGTACAAATCCTGCTACGTACATTGGCAATGCATACATGATAATACCTAAAGTACCAATCCAGAAGTGGAAGTTTGCCAATGCTGTAGAATATAATTTTGTTTTAAACATTCTTGGTACTAGCCAATATAACATACCAAAGGTTAAGAAACCATTCCATGCTAAAGCACCTACGTGTACGTGAGCAATAATCCAATCACTAAAGTGAGCAATTGCATTTACATTTTTTAATGATAGCATTGGTCCTTCAAAAGTTGCCATACCATAACCTGTAATCGCTACTACCATGAATTTTAATACTGGATCAACTCTTACTTTATCCCATGCTCCACGGAGTGTTAATAATCCGTTGATCATACCTCCCCAAGATGGTGCAATTAACATTACAGAAAATGCAACTCCTAAATTTTGAGCCCATTCTGGCAATGAAGTATATAATAAATGGTGAGGTCCTGCCCAGATGTAGATAAAAATCAACGACCAGAAGTGTACAATCGATAATCTATACGAGTATACTGGACGATTTGCCGCTTTAGGAACAAAATAGTACATTAATCCTAAGAACGGAGTAGTTAAAAAGAACGCCACCGCGTTGTGTCCATACCACCATTGTACCAATGCATCTTGAACTCCTGCATATACTGAGTATGATTTTAAGAAACCAACTGGTAGTGCTAAACTATTAAATATGTGTAATACCGCTACGGTTACAAAAGTTCCTAAGTAAAACCAAATAGCTACATATAAATGACGTTGTCTTCTTTGTAAGATTGTCCAAATCATATTAGCACCAAAAGCTACCCAAACTAGTGCTATGGCAATATCAATTGGCCACTCTAATTCAGCATATTCTTTTGATGTAGTATACCCCAGCGGAAGTGTTATGGCTGCTGCAACAATTATTAACTGCCATCCCCAAAAGTTAAAGTTACTTAAAAAATCACTCGCCATACGGGCTTTCAGTAATCGTTGTAGTGAGTAATAAACTCCTGCAAAAATGGCATTTCCTACGAAAGCAAAAATTACTGCATTCGTATGCAATGGTCTTAAACGTCCAAAACTTAACCATGAAATTCCATCAGTTAAATTTGGGAATAAGAACATAAAAGCCAATAACAATCCTACTGAAAAACCTACTATCCCCCATAGTAAGGTTGCGTAGATGAATTTTTTTACGATTTTATTATCGTAATAAAATTGTTGCATTTCCATAATCTATTTGAATTTAATATCTATTGTTAATTGTTAGTTTTTGTTTCTTCTTTTACCAGTTCATCATCAAACAACATGCGAACTGAGGGTGTGTACGAATCATCGTACTGCCCTTTTTTTACTGAAACAATAAATGCTATAAAGAAAATAATAGCCACTAAAATACTTAGTGATAGTAGTAAGTAAATAACGCTCATATCTTGCCTGATAATTATAGTTCAAAGATACTTGTGAAGATTTTCTTAAAATATGACTTTTGTCATGTTTCAAGTTTTTTGTACAAAAAAACTCGAAGAAAAAATATTCGAGTTATTTGTTGTTTAAATTGTCATTGAAAACAGTTTGGTTTCAGGTTGTTTTTTGTGTAATTTTTTATCAAATGCCATACAAATATTACGCACATAGGGTCTTGCCTTTTCTGGAACAGTTAACTTACTCCCTTTTATAGAAACCAAACCATCAGCCATCATTTCTTCTAATTTTTCTATATGTGTTTCTACATTTTCAATCTGTAACGAATATTCTTCCCACGATGTGGAAAAATGACACATAATATTTAAGATATGTTTTCTTATGATTAAATCTTCTTTGGATAATATATGTCCTCTAAACACAGGTATTTCTCCTTCGTTTACAACTCTTTCGTACTCTTTTACCGTTTTTACATTTTGTGCAAATCCGTACCAAGAATCAGATATTGACGACATTCCTAAACCAACCATTAATTGCGTTTTGTTAGCGGTATACCCCATAAAGTTACGATGTAATGTTTTCTCTTGGGTGGCTTTGTACAAACTATCAGTAGGTAGTGCGAAATGATCCATTCCTATTTCTACATACCCCATTTCTGCAAATAACTCCTTTCCTATTTCATACAGTTCTCGTTTTTCTTCATTCTTCGGTAAATCATCTTCATTAAAACCTCGTTGTCCAACTCCTTTTACCCAAGGAACATGTGCATAACTATAAAACGAAATCCTATCAGGCTCTAATTCTTTGGTTTTATTAATAGTATAAATTACATTTTCTTTGGTTTGAAATGGAAGCCCGAACACTAAATCGTGACTAATAGAAGTATATCCTATTTCTTTTGCCCAATTGTGTACTTTTTGGACATTCTTAAAAGGTTGTACTCTATGAATTGCCTCTTGCACTTTAGGATTGTAATCTTGTACTCCAAAACTTACTCTTGTAAAACCTAAATCGTATAGTGTTTGTAAGTGTTCTTTAGTGGTGTTATTTGGATGCCCTTCAAAGCTGAATTCATGTTCGGGGTGTTTTTTTGCATTGACAAAAATCCCGTCAATTAACCTTTTTAATTGTGTCTCTGAAAAGAATGTTGGGGTTCCTCCTCCTAAGTGAATTTCTTTTATCACTGGTGTTTCATCTACCAAATCAACATATAATTGCCACTCTTTCAAAACTGTTTCTATATACGGACCTTCCATTTCATGACGCTTGGTTATGTGTTTATGACATGCGCAAAATGTGCATAAACTTTCACAGAATGGTAAATGAATGTATAAACTGACTCCTTCATCTGCATTACTTTCTATAAACGACTGTTTAAAGGTTTTTATCCATTTTTCTTTTGAAAAAGTATCGTTATCCCAATACGGAACTGTTGGATAGCTCGTGTATCTGGGACCTGGAATATTATATTTTTGTATTAGTGAATTTTTCATGTGTGTATTTTTATTAGCAAGAGATTTCTCGCTATCACTCGAAATGGCAATTATGCCAATTCTAGAGCTATTTCTATCATTTCTTTAAAAGTTTGTTCTCTTTCATCTGCGGTAGTTCTCTCTCCTGTAACTAAACTATCTGAAATCGTTAAGATGGATAACGCATTTACTTTATGTTTAGCTGCAACTGTATACAATCCGTTAGTTTCCATTTCAACACACAATACCCCATACGCTGACCATTTTTTATAGCTTTCAAATTCATCGGCATAGAATTCATCTGAACTTAAAATATTTCCTGCTTTTAATGGAATTCCTTTCTGCTTCGCAGTTTCAATAGCTTTTTGGAATAGTTCAAAACTTGCTGTTGGCGCAAAATCAGCCCCATTAAAACGGATGGTATTTAATCCTGAGTTAGTAGATGCCGCCATAGCAATAACAATATCACGGATTTTAACTTCTTTTTGATAAGAGCCTGCAGATCCTACTCTTATTAAATTTTTAACTCCATATTCATTAATTAATTCATGAGCATAGATTAATGCAGAAGGAATTCCCATTCCTGTTCCTTGAACAGAAATTTGTTTTCCATGATATGTTCCTGTAAATCCTAACATACCACGAACATCATTATAACAAATTGGATTTTCTAAAAATGTTTCTGCTATCCATTTTGCACGCATAGGATCGCCTGGTAATAAAACAGTTTCTGCTATTTCTCCTTTTTTTGCTTCTATATGTATGCTCATTTTAATATTGATTTTTACCTGAAACACCACTAGTTACTAAAGAAACTCCAGAAGAAGTTCCTAAACGTGTTACTCCCATTTCTATATACTTCTTAGCTGTTTCTATATCTCTAATACCCCCAGCTGCTTTTATCTGAGCTCTTCCATCTACAACACTATCCATTATTGCAACGTCTTCAAAAGTTGCTCCTCCAGTACCAAAACCTGTCGATGTTTTTACATAATCAGCACCGGCTTCTACCGCTAATTCACTTGCTACTTTAATTTGTTCTTTAGATAAGTAACAGTTTTCAAAAATTACTTTTAATATATTTCCTCCTATTTCTTCTTTAATCAATCGGATTTCGTTTTCTACATAATCTTCGTCTCCTTCTAACAGCTTACCTATATTGATAACCATATCAATTTCTGAAGCCCCCTTTTTTATACAATCTTTAGCTTCAAAAACCTTAGCTCTGGTTGCCATTGCTCCTAATGGAAAACCTATTACTGCTGCTACTTTCACTTCTAAGTCTTGTAATTCTTTAGCTGCTAACTCTACATAACATCCATTTACGCAAACTGCATAAAAATTATATTCTTTAGCTTCATTACACAACTTAACAATATCTGCTTTTGTTGCTGTTGCTTTTAGTAACGTATGGTCTATGTATTTATTAATATTCATAATTATACATCTTTTACTCTTTTTAAAGTATCTAATTTTGATAACGATAACCTTACAACACTTTCTTCGATAGCTGTTAGATTATGTACTACTTGTGGTTTTAATGAAATTATATCTCCAGTAACCATTTGTTTTACTTCTCCTGCAACTCCAAAATCTATAGATCCTTTTATTATTTGAACAATGATTGCAAATGGAGCTTGGTGATCTTCCATAGTTTGTCCTTTTTTAAATACCACTCGTATTTCTTTTGAAAAATCTGTATCTAATAATAAAGACACTCCTGGTTTAAGTTCATTAAACTTTATATCATTTAAAAATGAGGCTACTTGCATAATTTTTTATTTTATTTTTCTTCCTAATATATTGGTAGCTATGGTTGTAAAAACCACGACACTAATTGAACTCAACGGCATTAAAATAGCTGCTATTACTGGCATTAATTGTCCTGTTACCGCAAAATAAAGTCCAACAATATTGTACATTAAAGATAGTAAAAAACAATACTTTATAATTTTTATAGCCTTTTTCGATGCTTTAATGTAATTTCCTATTTCACTAAATTTTGTAGCATCTAAAATAGCATCGCATGCAGGTGAAAAGACATTGATATTTTCTGATAATGCTACTCCTACATTACTTTGTGCTAGCGCTCCTGCATCGTTTAATCCATCACCAATCATCAATACACTTTTATTTTTCTCTTGTAGCCCTTCTACGTAGTGTAACTTATCTTGTGGTTTTTGATTGAATAAAAATGTAATTTCCTTTGGTAACAATTCTTCCAAAAACTTCTTTTCTCCTTCATTATCTCCTGAAACTACCGATAAATCATATTCTTTACTTAAATCAGAAAACAAGCCTTCAACTCCTTTTCTATAGGCATTCTTGAATATGTATTTTCCTTTGTAATCGTTATTTACACTAATATGAACCGAAGTATCAAGGTTTGATTGTTCTTTTGCATTTTTCACAAAAGAAGATGAGCCTATTTTTATAGTTGTTTGTTGGTAACTTGCTTCAATTCCTTTTCCTACATATTCTTGATAACCTTCAACAGGTAACATTTCTTCTTTTAATGAAGTATATAGCATTCTACTCAACGGATGATTTGATGCTCGTAATGAACTTTTTAAAATCGATTTATGCGTTTTGTTCAAACCTTCCCCTTCGTATGTTATCGTGTTTTCTTTATTTGTAGTAAGTGTACCTGTTTTATCAAAAATAACCGAACTTACTGCTGCTAATTGTTCTACTACCGTTGCATTTTTTAAGTAGAATTTCTTTCTTCCAAAAATTCGTAAGATATTTCCTAAAGTAAACGGTGCTGCTAATGCAATAGCACACGGACATGCAATAATTAATACTGACGTAAATACATTTAATGCCAAACTTGAATCGTGATACAACCAAAATGCTGTAGACAAAAACGCTATAGACAATACGATTATCGTAAAGTTTTTACTGATTTTATCGGTTAATGTTTTGAATGATGAGTTTTTATCTTTCTGAAACACATCGTTACTCCATAATTGTGTTAAGTAACTTTGTGAAACTGAAGCTAGTACCTCCATCTCTATACTTCCTGATAATTGTTTTCCTCCTGCAAATAACTTATCTCCTGACTTTTTATTTACAGGAACTTCTTCACCTGTAACAAAGCTATAATCTATTTTTGCCTCTCCTCTAATTAAAATTCCATCAACAGGGATTAACTCTTGATTCCTTATTAGTAATCTATCTCCTTTTGTAACGTCATATATTTGTGTGTTCTCCTCCTTGCCATCAATAGTTATCTTGGTTACAGCAATTGGAAAATAAGATTTATAATCACGTTCAAATGATAAGAAATTATAGGTCTTTTGCTGAAAAAACTTTCCTAGTAATAAAAAGAAAACGAGTCCTGTTAAACTATCAAAAAAGCCTGTTCCTAAGTCAAAAACTATTTCTGCTGTACTACGTATAAACAGTACTAAAATTCCTAAAGCAATTGGAACATCAATATTTAAAATTTTTGAACGAAGTCCTTTATATGCTGAAATGAAATAATCTTGTCCTGCATAAAAAACTACAGGAAGTGAAAATGCGAACATTAACCAACGGAAGATTCCTTTATATTGTTCTAACCAGTATTCAGACACTTCAAAATACTCTGGAAATGACAAGAACATCACATTTCCAAAAGCAAAACCTGCTATTCCTAGTTTATAAATTAAACTACGATCTACTTTCTTTTTACCAACCTCATAATCTTCTAAGCTTATGTAAGGCTCATAACCAATAGAACTTAATAGTAATACGACCTCTTTAAGTGATGTTTTTTCAGAGTTAAAAGTAATTCGAACTGTTTTCTTCGGAAAGTTAACCTGTGATGAAGATACATACTCTTGTAGTTTGTGTAAATTTTCTAATACCCAAATACATGAGCTACAATGTATATGCGGAATGTATAAATTTATTACCTGCACATTACTGTCGTTAAACTCTAATAGTTTATCTACAATAGATCCATTATCCAAGAAATCATATTTTCCTTGTATCTCTTCAGGTATTGCTCCTGGGTTGTTTTGAAAATCATAATAACAAGTTAGATCGTTTTCTGAAAAAATTTCATAAACTGTTTTACATCCATTACAGCAGAAAAATTTATCTTCTATTATAATTGTTTTTGTATCGCACTCGTTACCACAATGAAAACATGTTGTGCTTTCCATATTTACTCTTTTGCCTTGTACAAATGTCCGATAAGATTACAAATTAAAACATGATAATTATCAGCTTTTCCGTATATTTGAGTAGCAAAAAAAAGGCATATTATGAGCAAATGTGAACAGTGTATTATTCGACAATTCAACTCTTTAAAAGCCTTGACTAAAGATGAATTAGTAAGAATCTCTGGGTGCAAAACTTCTAAAACAATTAAAAAGGGAGAGACTCTTTTTAATGAAGGGGAGTACATTAATGGTGTTTTTTGTGTTAAGGACGGTGTTTGTAAAGTATCTAAAATGAGTGATAATGGTAGAGATCAAATTATTCATTTAATTAGAAAAGGAGATATTTTAGGTGAACGTAGTTTAATAAACAATGAAGCTTCTAATTTAAAAGCCATTGCCGTAAATGATATGGAAGTTTGCTTTATTCCTAAAGAAGAAATTCTCAGAGATTTAGAAAACAATTCTAACTTTTCCATGAATGTTTTGAAAAAAATGGCTAATTCTTTAAAGAAAGCTGACGGTGTTATTGTTGATATGGCTCAAAAAACTGTAAAACAACGTTTAGCTGCTACTCTCTTACTATTAGACACTAAGTTTGATAAAAACGAAAATGGCTCTATAAACATTAATTTATCAAGAGAAGATATTGCTAATATTATAGGCACAGCAACTGAAAGTGCTATCCGTTTACTTTCTGAGTTTAAAAAGAAGAAACTAATCGATTTAAAAGGGAAAGAAATCTTTATAACTGATGTAAAAGCTTTAAAGGAACTTTCTGAAGGTTTTTAATCTTTCTTATATTATTATAAACAAAAAAATCGTCTAAATAGACGATTTTTTGTTTTAGGCTTCACCAGTAGTACCTCCAAAGTTCATTGGAATTGGTGGCTGCTCGTAATCTTTAATTTCACCATGTGCTTGTTCAAACTTACGAATATTGTCTGCTAATGCTTTTGATAAACGTTTAGCATGCTGTGGTGTTAAAATTATTCTTGATTTTACTTTTGCTTTTGGAACTCCAGGCATAATATTAATAAAATCTACTATAAACTCTGAAACCGAATGGTTTATAATAGCTAAATTACTATAGGTTCCATCTGCTATTTCTTGATCTAATTCTATATTTAATTGTGGGTCTTTATTATTATCTTCCATAATTAAGTCTTACTATTATTTAGTTAAAAAATAAGGGTTTAGAGTTCTAAGAACTCTAAACCCTTGATATTATTTATAAACTCAAGTTTTTATAAACTTTGTTCAATCTCATCCTTAGGTCCAACTACTATGTCTTCGTAAGCTCTCATTCCTGTACCTGCTGGTATACGTTTACCAACAATTACATTTTCTTTTAATCCTTCTAAGGTATCAATTTTACCGTTTACAGCGGCTTCATTTAATACTTTAGTTGTTTCCTGGAATGATGCAGCCGAGATAAATGACTTCGTTTGTAACGATGCTCTTGTAATACCTTGTAATACTTGCTCAGCTGTTGCTGGTTGTGCATCACGTGCTACTACTAAGTTTTTATCTTCTCTACGTAATAACGAGTTTTCATCTCTTAATTGACGAGCTGAAACTATTTGTCCTGCCTTTAAATTTGTAGAATCTCCAGCATCTTCAACAACTTTCATTCCGTAAATAGCATCATTTTCTTTGATGAAATCAATTTTATGAACTAATTGATTTTCTAAGAATAAAGTATCTCCTGAATCAATAATTCTAACTTTACGCATCATTTGACGTACTACTACTTCGAAATGCTTATCGTTAATCTTCACCCCTTGTAAACGATATACTTCTTGAATTTCGTTTACTAAGTACTCTTGTACTGCTGAAGGTCCTTTAATATTTAAGATATCTATTGGAGTAATTGCTCCGTCAGATAATGGCATTCCTGCTTTAATAAAGTCGTTTTCTTGAACTAAGATTTGATTAGATAACTTAATTAAGTATTTCTTAATCTCTCCAGTTTTAGATTCGATAATAATTTCACGATTACCACGCTTAATCTTACCAAATGATACAACTCCATCAATTTGCGCTACTACAGCTGGATTAGAAGGGTTACGCGCTTCGAATAATTCTGTTACACGTGGTAAACCTCCTGTAATATCTCCTGCTTTACCAGACTTACGAGGAATCTTAACTAAAGTTTTACCTGATTCTACTTTATCTCCATCACTTACCATTAAGTGTGCTCCTACTGGTAAACTGTACGAACGTAACGCGTTACCATCAGCATCTTCAATAATTAATGAAGGAATAATCTTCTTATTCTTAGAATCTGTAATTACTTTTTCTTGGAATCCTGTTTGTTCATCAACTTCTACAGAGAAGTTAATTCCTTGCTCTAAGTTATCAAACTTAACTTTTCCTCCAAACTCAGAAACAATAACTCCGTTAAATGGATCCCATTGACATACTGCATCTCCTTTCTTAATGGTCTTTCTATCTTTATCAAAAAGAATAGAACCATAAGGAATAATGTTAGTACTTAATACAATTCCTGTTTTCTTATCTGTAATCTTAATCTCTGCTGTACGAGAAATTACGATTTCTACTTCTTCTCCTGCTGAATCTTTACCTTTTACAGTACGTAAATCATCAATTGATACAGAACCGTCGAATTTAGCGATTAACTTATTATCTTCTGAAATGTTTCCTGCTACCCCACCAACGTGGAACGTACGTAATGTTAACTGTGTACCAGGCTCTCCAATAGATTGTGCTGCAATTACACCAACTGCTTCACCTCTTTGAACTTTTTTACCTGTTGATAAACTTTGTCCGTAACATTTTTCACAGATTCCTCTTTCAGATTCACATGTTAATGCTGAACGTACTTCAACCTTATCTATTCCTGAAGCTTGTATTTTATCAGCTAAGACTGGTGTTATTAACTCTCCTGCTTCAACTAATAACTCGTCAGAAATAGGCGCGTAAACATCATATAATGATGTACGTCCTGAAATTCTTTCGCTTAAAGGTTCAACGATTTCATCGTTTTTCTTTAATGGAGCTACTTCCAATCCTCTTAATGTACCACAATCTACTTCGTTTACAATTACATCTTGTGATACGTCTACTAAACGACGTGTTAAATAACCTGCATCGGCTGTTTTTAATGCGGTATCGGCAAGACCTTTACGTGCACCGTGCGTTGAGATAAAGTATTCTAAAATTGATAAACCTTCTTTAAAGTTCGATAAAATTGGGTTTTCAATAATTTCTCCACCTCCAGCAGTCGATTTTTTAGGTTTCGCCATTAATCCACGCATACCTGTTAACTGACGAATCTGCTCTTTAGATCCACGCGCTCCAGAATCTAACATCATAAATACTGAGTTAAACCCTTGTTGATCTTCACGTAAACGCTTCATCGATAATTCAGTTAATCGGTTGTTGGTAGATCCCCAAACATCAATTACCTGATTGTAACGCTCTTTTTGCGTTAACATACCCATGTTATAGTTCATAACGATTCCATCCACTTCTTTATTAGCTTCAGCAATCATCGTATGCTTTTCTTCTGGAATAATGATATCTCCTAATGAGAACGATAAACCTCCTTGGAAGGCAAACGTATAACCCATACCTTTAATATCATCTAAGAATTTACCTATCGATGGAATATCCGTTACTTTTAAAATATTGCCAATAATTCCACGTAACGATTTTTTGGTTAATACCTCATTAATATATCCTGCTTGCTCTGGTACTACTTCATTAAATAATACTCTACCAACGGTAGTTTCTATTATTTGAGTTACTAACTCTCCGTTTTCATTGAAATCTTTAGTTCTTACTTTTATTCCAGCATTTAAGTCTACTCTGTCTTCGTTATAAGCAATAGTAACTTCTTCTGGAGAATAGAAAGTTAATCCTTCACCTTTAATAGGCACTTCTGGAGTTGACTTTCTTTCTTTTGTCATATAGTATAACCCTAAAACCATATCCTGAGACGGTACCGTAATTGGTGCTCCGTTTGCAGGATTTAAAATATTATGAGAAGCTAACATTAATAATTGCGCTTCTAAAATAGCTTCTGGTCCTAATGGTAAGTGAACCGCCATTTGATCCCCATCAAAATCGGCGTTGAATGCCGTACATACTAATGGATGTAAACGAATTGCTTTTCCTTCAATTAATTTTGGTTGGAAAGCTTGGATACCTAAACGGTGTAAGGTAGGAGCACGGTTTAATAAAACTGGATGTCCTTTAATTACATTTTCTAAAATATCCCAAACAACTGGTTCTTTTCTATCAATTATTTTCTTTGCAGATTTTACTGTTTTAACAATTCCTCTTTCAATTAACTTACGAATAACGAAAGGTTTGTATAATTCAGCTGCCATATCTTTTGGCAATCCACATTCGTATAATTTTAATTCTGGTCCAACAACAATTACCGAACGTGCAGAGTAATCAACACGCTTACCTAATAAGTTTTGACGGAAACGACCTTGTTTACCTTTTAAACTATCAGATAATGATTTTAATGGTCTGTTAGACTCTGTTTTTACTGCAGATGATTTACGTGTGTTATCAAATAATGAATCTACTGATTCTTGTAACATACGCTTTTCGTTACGTAGAATTACCTCTGGTGCTTTAATTTCCATTAATCGCTTTAAACGATTGTTACGGATAATTACACGACGGTATAAGTCATTTAAATCAGAAGTTGCAAAACGACCTCCATCTAATGGTACTAATGGACGTAATTCTGGTGGAATTACCGGAACTACTTTCATTATCATCCATTCTGGATTGTTTTCTCTATTCTTTTGAGAGTCTCTGAATGCTTCAACAACATTTAAACGCTTTAGTGCTTCGTTTTTACGTTGTTTAGAAGTTTCAGTATTTGCTTTATGACGTAACTGGTATGATAATTCATCTAAATCGATTCTTTCTAATAAATCGATTAAACATTCTGCTCCCATTTTAGCGATGAACTTATTAGGGTCAGAATCTTCTAAATACATATTCTCTTGTGGAAGCTCATCTACGATATCTAAATATTCTTCCTCAGTTAAGAAGTCCATTTTTTGTAATGGTTCTCCTTCAGTATTTTTAGCGATACCTGGTTGAATTACTACATAACGTTCATAGTAAATAATCATATCTAACTTCTTAGATGGTAACCCTAAAAGGTATCCCATTTTGTTAGGTAATGATCTAAAGTACCAGATATGTGCTACTGGTACTACTAAGTTAATATGACCTACTCTATCTCTACGTACTTTTTTCTCAGTAACTTCAACACCACAACGGTCACAAACGATACCTTTATATCGAATTCTTTTATATTTACCACACGCACACTCATAGTCTTTTACAGGACCAAAGATACGCTCACAAAATAACCCATCTCTTTCTGGTTTGTGCGTACGGTAGTTAATAGTTTCTGGTTTTAACACCTCTCCTTTAGAAGCCTCTAAAATAGACTCAGGTGATGCTAAACCTATTGAAATTTTGTTAAACTTCTTAACAGTGTATTTTTCGTTTTTTCTTGCCATGATAATGGATTCGAATTAAAAATAAATGTCTTATAATAAGACTGATATTGAAAAAATGATTTGCCTCAGAGCCTTCACTCTGAGACATTTCACTGTGATTATTCCTCTAATTTAACGTCTAATCCTAAACCTTTAAGTTCATGCATTAATACGTTAAATGATTCTGGTAAACCTGGTTCTGGCATTGCTTCTCCTTTAACGATAGACTCGTAAGTTTTTGCTCTACCTAATACGTCATCAGATTTCACAGTTAAGATTTCTCGTAAGATACTTGATGCACCATATGCTTCAAGTGCCCAAACTTCCATCTCTCCAAAACGCTGACCTCCAAACTGAGCTTTACCTCCTAATGGTTGCTGAGTAATTAATGAGTATGGTCCGATAGAACGTGCGTGCATCTTATCTTCAATCATGTGACCTAACTTAATCATATAAATTACCCCTACTGTTGCAGGTTGGTCAAAACGTTTACCTGTACCTCCATCATATAAATATGTATGTCCGTAACGTGGTATTCCAGCTTCGTCTGTTAAAGCATTTATTTGATCAATTTTTGCTCCATCAAAAATAGGTGTCGCATATTTTTGATCTAATTTTTGTCCTGCCCATCCAAGAACAGTTTCATAAATCTGACCAATGTTCATACGAGATGGTACCCCTAATGGATTTAATACGATATCTACTGGTGTTCCATCTTCTAAGAAAGGCATATCTTCTTGACGTACGATACGTGCAACAATACCTTTGTTTCCGTGACGTCCTGCCATCTTATCTCCTACTTTTAATTTACGTTTTTTAGCAACATAAATTTTAGCAAGTTTTAAAATTCCAGCTGGTAGTTCGTCTCCTACAGAAATTGTAAATTTCTCACGACGTAAAACTCCTTGTAAATCGTTTACTTTAATTTTATAATTGTGAACTAATTCAACAACTAAAGAATTTAAATCTTTATCAGTAGTCCAAGTTCCGTGTAAGTGTGTAAAATCTTCAACAGAATTTAACATTTTTTGAGTGAATTTCTTACCTTTTGGTAATACTTCTTCACCTAAATCATTATAAACTCCTTGAGAAGTTTTACCTGATACTAAGTTGAATAATTTTTCTACTAAAACATCTTTTAACTCTTCAAATTTAGACACATAAGATGCTTCTAAAGCTGCAATAGCTTCTTTATCACGAGCACGCTTATTCTTGTCTTTTACTGCGCGTTTGAATAGTTTTTTATTAATTACAACACCTCTTAACGATGGAGAAGCTTTTAATGATGCATCTTTTACATCACCAGCTTTGTCACCAAAGATTGCACGTAATAATTTTTCTTCAGGAGTTGGATCAGATTCTCCTTTTGGTGTAATCTTACCTATTAAGATATCACCTGGATTTACTTCTGCTCCAATACGAATCATTCCGTTTTCATCTAAGTCTTTTGTAGCCTCTTCTGAAACATTAGGAATATCGTTTGTTAATTCTTCCGCTCCTAATTTCGTATCACGAACATCTAATGAATATTCATCAATATGAATAGAAGTAAAGATATCTTCACGAACTACTTTTTCAGAAATCACAATCGCATCCTCAAAGTTATACCCTTTCCAAGGCATAAAGGCTACTTTCATGTTTCTACCTAAAGCTAATTCTCCTTTTTGTGTCGCATATCCTTCACAAAGTACTTGTCCTTCCTCAACTCTATCACCTACTCTTACAATTGGTTTTAGGTTAATGTTAGTACCTTGGTTGGTTTTTCTAAACTTAATTAAGTTATACGATTTCTCATCAGATTCAAAGCTTACCATACGCTCTTCTTCAGTTCTATCGTACTTAATTGTTATTTTGTTGGCATCTACATACTCAACTACTCCTGCTCCTTCAGCATTGATTAAAATACGAGAGTCTTTTGCTACTCTACGCTCTAAACCTGTACCAACGATAGGAGATTCTGGACGTAATAATGGAACTGCCTGACGCATCATGTTCGATCCCATTAATGCACGGTTCGCATCATCATGCTCTAAGAAAGGAATTAACGATGCTGAGATCGAAGCAATTTGATTTGGAGCAACGTCCATATAATTAATTGCTTCTGGACTTTCAACTGGGAAATCACCTTCTTCACGGGCAATAACTCTATCACGTTCTATCTTACCATCTTTTGCAATTGGTAAGTTAGATTGCGCAATCTTCATTCCTTCTTCCTCCTCTGCACTTAAGTAAATAGGATCTTCTCCTAAAACTGTACCATCTTCAACTTTTTTATATGGTGTTTCGATGAATCCCATATAGTTTACTTTCGCGTAAACTGCTAAAGAAGATATAAGTCCAATGTTTGGTCCTTCAGGTGTTTCAATCGGACATAAACGACCATAGTGTGTATAGTGAACATCACGAACTTCAAAACCTGCTCTTTCACGTGATAAACCTCCAGGTCCTAAAGCCGATAAACGACGCTTGTGAGTAATCTCTGCTAATGGGTTTGTTTGATCCATGAACTGAGATAATTGGTTGGTACCAAAGAAAGAGTTAATTACTGATGATAAAGTTTTCGCATTAATTAAGTCTATTGGAGTAAATACTTCGTTATCACGAACATTCATTCTTTCACGAATAGTACGTGCCATACGAGCTAAACCTACACCAAATTGTCCTGCTAATTGCTCTCCAACAGTTCTAACACGACGATTAGATAAGTGATCGATATCATCTACTTCAGCTTTTGAATTGATTAACTCAATTAAATACTTGATAATAGTTATGATATCGTTCTTAGTTAATACTTTTTGATCTAAATCTTCATTTAACTGAAGTTTAGTATTCATTCTAAAACGTCCTACCTCACCTAAACTATAACGTTGTTCTGAGAAGAATAACTTTTCAATAATTCCTCTTGCAGTTTCCTCGTCTGGCGGTTCAGCATTACGTAATTGTCTATATACGTGTTCTACAGCTTCTTTTTCAGAGTTTGTAGGATCTTTTTGTAATGTGTTATGAATGATGGCATAATCAGCTTGTAAGTTATCTTCTTTATGTAATAAGACAGTCTTAGTTCCTGCTTCGATTATTTCATCAATATGTTCTTTTTCTATAATTGTATCACGGTCGAAAATAATTTCGTTACGCTCAATAGATACTACTTCTCCTGTATCCTCATCTACGAAGTCTTCATGCCAAGTTTTTAATACTCTAGCCGCTAATTTACGCCCTAATACTTTTTTTAATCCAGCTTTAGAAACTTTTACTTCTTCCGCTAAATCAAAGATTTCTAAAATATCTTTATCTCTTTCAAAACCTATGGCTCTGAATAATGTTGTTACTGGTAATTTTTTCTTTCTATCAATATAAGCATACATTACTTGATTGATATCGGTAGCAAATTCAATCCAGGAACCTTTAAATGGTATAACTCTTGCAGAGTATAACTTAGTTCCGTTTGCGTGAAATGATTGCCCAAAGAATACACCTGGTGAACGGTGTAATTGTGACACAACTACTCTTTCTGCACCATTAATGATGAAGGTACCAGAGTTTGTCATATAAGGAATTGTACCTAAGTACACATCTTGAACGATTGTTTCAAAATCTTCGTGTTCTGGATCAGTACAATATAATTTTAAACGTGCTTTTAGAGGTACACTGTGAGTTAATCCACGCTCTATACATTCTTGAATGCTGTATCTTGGTGGATCTACAAAGTAGTCTAAAAATTCTAATACGAATTGATTACGAGTATCTGTAATCGGGAAGTTATCCATGAAAGTTTTATACAAACCTTCTTCTCCTCGCTCTTCAGCTTTAGTTTGCAATTGGAAGAAATCTTGGAAAGATTTTACCTGAATATCTAAAAAATCTGGATAATCAGTCCCTAACTGCGATGACGCGAAGTTAATTCTTTCAGTAGTATTTATCGTTGCCAAAAGAGATGCTATTTTTAATTAAAAATATTATTTTTGAAACTCATTTGTTTCAATACTGCAATTTTAATTGCTGTTACTGATTAAAAATCAGCACTTTATAATCGTAAAATCACAATTAAAAACATTGTGACAAATAAAGAACGAATATATACACAAAATGGTTTAGGACTAAAAACATAAGTTTTTAGTACCTAAACCTTTATTGTTTTTTCCCGTTTTTTTTATAAATCGGGAGTATAGCTTACTTAAGCTCTACCTCAGCTCCTGCTTCTTCTAAAGACTTCTTAAGACCTTCTGCCTCATCTTTAGATATACCTTCTTTTATTGGTGCTGGTGCGCTATCTACAATACCTTTAGCTTCTTTTAATCCTAATCCAGTTAATTCTTTAACTAATTTTACAACTGCTAATTTAGAACCTCCTGCTGCTTTTAAGATTACATCAAACTCAGTTTTTTCTTCAGCTGCATCACCACCACCTGCTGCTGGTCCTGCTACTGCTACTGCAGCTGCTGCTGGCTCAATACCATACTCTTCTTTTAAAATATCAGCTAATTCATTAACTTCTTTTACTGTTAAGTTAACTAATTGTTCTGCGAAATCTTTTAAATCTGCCATTTTAATTGTTTTTTAAAAATTTTATTTATTTAGTTTATTAGTGCGCGTAATTATTTCTCTGATAATGTTTGTAAGATACCTGATAACTTACCACCACCTGATTGTAATGCTGAAACAACATTCTTCGCAGGAGATTGTAATAAGGTAATAATATCTCCAATAAGTTCTTCTCTAGACTTAATGTTAACAAGAGCGTCTAATTGGTCATCACCAACATAAACTGCTTCTTCAACATATGCTCCTTTTAATAAAGGCTTGTCTGATTTTTTTCTGAACTCTTTGATAACTTTTGCTGGCGCATTTGCTGCCTCAGCAATTAACATTGAAGTATTTCCTTTTAATACATCTGGTAACTCTCCAAAATCTTTATCAGAAGCTTCCATTGCTTTTGAAAGCAATGTGTTCTTTACAACAGCCAATTGTACGTTTGCTTTAAAACAAGCTCTACGTAAGTTAGATGTAGTAGTAGCATCTAATCCAGAAATATCTGCTAAATAGATGGTACTTGTATCTGCTAATTGTGCTGTTAAATCTTGTATTACTTGTGATTTTTCCTCTCTAGTCATAATTAAAAAGTTTTAACTGCCTTATGATACAGATTTTTCATCTATTGCAACACTAGGACTCATTGTTGAAGACATAAAAATACTCTTAATATAAGTTCCTTTTGCCGCAGTTGGCTTTAATTTAATAAGTGTTTGCAATAACTCGTTTGCGTTTTCTTCAATCTTTTTAGCATCAAAAGATACTTTTCCAATTGCTGCGTGTACGATACCAGTTTTATCAACTTTAAAGTCAATTTTACCAGCTTTTACTTCGGTTACTGCTTTTGCAACGTCCATTGTTACCGTACCTGTTTTTGGATTTGGCATTAAACCTCTTGGTCCTAAAATACGACCTAAAGGACCTAATTTACCCATAACACTTGGCATAGTAATAATAACATCTACATCAGTCCATCCTCCTTTAATTTTTTGAAGGTACTCATCTAATCCTACATAATCAGCACCTGCTTCTTTAGCTTCTGCTTCTTTATCTGGAGTAACTAATGCTAAAACTTTTACATCTTTACCAGTTCCGTGAGGTAATGTTACAACTCCACGAACCATTTGATTAGCTTTACGAGGATCTACTCCTAAACGTACTGCTAAGTCAACAGACGCATCAAATTTTACGTTTGTAATCTCTTTAACTAATGCTGATGCATCTTGTAAGCTATAAACTTTAGAGCTATCTACTTTAGCACGAGCTTCTTTTTGCTTTCTAGTAATTGCCATTTCTAAATATCTTTTAAAGTTTAAGCAGGTGCATCACCTGTTACTGTTAATCCCATAGAACGAGCTGTTCCAGCAATCATTCGCATTGCAGACTCAACTTCAAAGGCATTCATATCTACCATTTTGTCTTCTGCAATTCCACGAATTTGATCCCAAGAAACGCTTGCTACTTTTTTCCTATTAGGTTCTCCTGAACCTTTCTTAATTTTGGCCGCTTCTAATAACTGTACTGCGGCTGGTGGTGTTTTTACAACAAATTCGAATGATTTGTCTGTATAAACTGTAATAACAACTGGTAATACTTTACCTTGTTTGTCCTGTGTACGAGCATTAAACTGCTTACAGAACTCCATGATGTTAACACCGGCAGCACCTAAAGCGGGTCCAACTGGTGGCGACGGATTCGCTGCACCTCCCCTAACTTGTAGTTTAACTAATTTACTTACTTCTTTTGCCATTGTTTAAGATTTAACGACGTGTTTAAATTGGAAGCTTAAACTCATCTAAATATAGGTGTAACAATTATATTTTCTCTACTTGCATATAATTTAGTTCTAATGGAGTTTTTCTTCCGAAAATCTTAACCATTACCTCTAACTTACGCTTTTCTTCATTTACCTTTTCAACAGTTCCATCAAATCCATTGAAAGGTCCATCAATTACTTTTACAGTTTCTCCAACTATGTAAGGAATTGCAATATTTTCATCTTTAACAGAAAGTTCATCTACTTTACCTAACATCCTGTTTACTTCTGATTTACGCATTGGTACTGGATCTCCTCCTTTTGTTTCACCTAAAAAACCAATAACTCCTGTTACTGATTTAATTACATGAGGAACTTCTCCTGCTAAATTAGCTTCAACCATTACATAACCAGGGAAGTAAACTCTTTCTCTGTTAATTTTCTTCCCGTTTCTTACTTGAATAACTTTTTCTGTAGGAACAATTACTTGGTTTACAAAATCAGACAATCCATGTCGAGCAATCTCAGTCTCAATATAAGTTTTTACCTTATTTTCTTGACCTCCAATAGCTCTAACCACATACCACTTCATCACCGAATCAGCCATCATTAAAACATTTTAAAGAAGTTATCTAACCCAGTTTGAAAAACCTTATCTATCCCTGCTACAGCCAAAGCAAATACAATTGTAAATGCTGCAACTACTACAGTAGACTTTTGAGCTTCTTCACGAGAAATCCAAGTCATATTGGTATTTAATTCTTCAAAAGAATCTTTAATGTATTGTACAAAGTTACTCATATTTTATCCTTTTAACGAGTTGCGGTTTTCACCACAACTCGTTTTAGTTTTTGCACGGGTTGAGAGGCTCGAACTCCCGACACCTGGTTTTGGAGACCAGTGCTCTACCAACTGAGCTAAACCCGTATTTTAAAGGAGTCTCTCTCTTAAAAAGAGACTCCTAATACTTTATTATTAAACTATAATTAGTCTAAGATTTCAGTTACCTGACCAGCTCCTACTGTTCTACCTCCTTCACGGATAGCGAACTGTAAACCTGTGTTTAATGCGATAGGTTGGATTAAGTCAACTATAATAGTTAAGTTATCACCTGGCATTACCATTTCTACTCCTTCAGGTAAAGCAATGTTACCAGTTACGTCAGTTGTACGTACGTAAAACTGTGGACGGTAGTTATTATGGAATGGAGTGTGACGTCCACCTTCTTCTTTCTTTAAGATATACACCTCAGCTTTAAACTTAGCGTGTGGAGTAATAGAACCTGGCTTACAGATTACCATTCCTCTCTTAATCATAGATTTTTCAATACCTCTTAATAAGATACCTGCGTTATCTCCAGCTTCACCTCTATCTAAGATTTGACGGAACATTTCGATACCAGTTACAGTAGACGTTAATTTCTCATCTCCCATACCAATAATCTCTACAGGATCTCCAGTATTAACAATACCAGTTTCGATACGTCCAGTTGCAACTGTACCACGACCAGTAATAGAGAATACATCCTCGATAGGCATTAAGAAATCTTTATCAGTATCTCTTGGTGGCTCTTCAATCCAAGTATCTACAGCTTCCATTAATTCTAAAACTGTATCAACCCACTTTTGCTCTCCGTTTAATGCACCTAAAGCAGAACCAGAAACTACAGGACCATTATCTCCATCATATTCATAGAAAGATAATAAATCTCTTACTTCCATTTCTACTAATTCTAATAACTCCTCGTCATCAACCATATCAACTTTGTTTAAGAAAACAACGATACGTGGAATACCTACCTGACGACCTAATAAGATGTGCTCACGAGTTTGTGGCATTGGACCATCTGTAGCAGCTACTACTAAGATAGCACCATCCATTTGCGCAGCACCAGTTACCATGTTCTTTACGTAATCCGCGTGACCTGGACAGTCAACGTGTGCGTAGTGACGGTTAGCTGTTGCATATTCTACGTGAGAAGAGTTAATTGTAATACCTCTCTCTTTTTCTTCTGGAGCGTTATCGATTTGATCAAAAGCTCTCTGCTCAGAAAATCCAGCATCTGCTAATACTTTAGTAATTGCAGCAGTTAAAGTAGTTTTACCGTGATCTACGTGACCAATAGTACCTACGTTTAAGTGCGGTTTCGAACGATCATAAGTTCCTTTTGCCATGATTATTAATTTTAATTCTTAGTTAAATATATTTAGTGTTATTTTTAAACTCTTGTCTAACAAACTCTAAAATAGAGCCAACAACGGGATTTGAACCCGTGACCTCATCCCTACCAAGGATGCGCTCTACCAACTGAGCTATGTCGGCAACGAATTTAGAGCGGGAGACCAGGTTCGAACTGGCGACATTCAGCTTGGAAGGCTGACGCTCTACCAACTGAGCTACTCCCGCAATAAAATTTCATTAAGATAGTGGGGAGAGCAGGATTCGAACCTGCGAAGTCGTAAGACAACGGAGTTACAGTCCGTCCCATTTGGCCGCTCTGGAATCTCCCCTAAACCTTAAATAGTATTTTAATGAACTTTTATTCTTTTAGAGCCGATGGAGGGACTCGAACCCACGACCTGCTGATTACAAATCAGCTGCTCTAGCCAGCTGAGCTACATCGGCTTTTGCTATAAAAAAACAATCCGCTATTTCTAACGGACTGCAAATGTAAAAAGTAATTTTTAATTTTTAAAACTTTTTTAATTATTTTTTATCGTTTTTATGACACTAAGGCGTCCTTTGGTTTTTCTTTTGATTTTTCTTTTGATTTTTGCAACTGTCGTTTTAAAGACTCGACCGATACACTAATACCTTCTTCAAAGGTTTTATTTTGTTTCTTCACAATTAATTCACTTCCTGGAATATTAATTTTTACTTCAGTAATTTTATTTTCCTTCTCGCTCGTTTTTTGCACTTTTAAAAACACTTCTGCATCAACGATCTTATCATGAAACTTTTCTAAACCCCCTATTTTTTTCTCAATGAAATCTATTAGTTTTTGGTCTGCTGAGAAATTTACTGATTGTGTGAATACCTTCATAATTCTTCGATCTTTTAAGTTGGCTCCCTAGGATGAGCCTTGTTATACACTTTTTTTATTTGCTCCAAGCTATTGTGCGTATATACTTGGGTGGAGGCTAAACTTGAATGTCCTAGCAATTCTTTAACCGAATTTAACGACGCACCATTATTAAGTAAATGTGTAGCAAAAGCATGCCTTAATATATGAGGGCTTTTTTTAGCTTTTGTAGACACCCTACTAAAGTACAAATTTATTATCCGGTAAACAAGAGTTTCATAAATTTTAACTCCTTTTTTAGTTACAAAAAGCACCTCCATATCCACCTCTTCTAACTCCTTTTTTTTACTTAAATATTCTTCTAAAGTTTTATAAACTGACGGTAAGATTGTTACATACCTTTCTTTATTTCTTTTTCCTAATACTTTTATTGTTTTACTTGTGTAATCTATATCTTTCTCTTTAACATTTATTAACTCAACCCTTCTCATCCCTGTTGAATACAACATTTCTATGATTAACCGATCTCTTACTGATTCAAAATCAGTACCCTCTTTTATTAATCCTAAAACTTCTTTTACCTCACCTTGATCAAAAGGTGTTTGTATTTTCTTCTGAGCTTTTAATGCTTTATGATTTGACAATGGATTCGTAGCAACTTCACCAATTTTTTGCAGAAACTTATAGAAAGTTTTTAAAGAACTAACTTTTCTGTTTACACTTCTATTTGACACATCATTATCTACCAAACTGACAATCCATGTTCGAATTTGATTGTAATGAATATTTTCTAGATCTTCCTGATTAAACTCAACCTCACAAAAATCTTTAAACGTAATTAAATCTGTTTTGTACGCTTGAATTGTATTTTTTGAATATTTTTTTTCAAATTCTAAATACTCCAAAAAAGCTTCTATTAGCATTATCTATCTTATTTATTAATTGAAGATACAAAAAAAACCTGTATTGATATCAATACAGGTTTTTATACATTTTAAGGATAACTACTATCCTACTTCTTCTTGAGTTCTTAATCCTTGAACGTAAGATGCTTTAATCATTTGAGCACGTTTTGCTACAGATGGCTTTGTAAACTGCTTTCTGTTACGTAATTGTTGCATCGTTTTAGTGTTGCTGAATTTACGCTTATAACGTTTTAACGCTCTATCGATATTCTCTCCTTCTTTAACTGGAATGATTAACATATTTTTGCACCTCCTTTCATTGTAGTCTATATATATTAAAAACTGACAACACACAGTATATCAGTTAATTACACCTTTTCACTTGATTTTCGACCGCAAATATACAAAGTATTCTTTAATATCAAATTATTTTCACCTCTTTTTAGATTTAAAAATGATGTAAATAAAAAAATCCTGCAATTGCAGGATTTTAACTTTTATCTTAGACAACAACCTATGTTGCTGGCTTGTATTCTTTCTTATCTATTATCATTTTTGCGATAATCTCTTTAAGAATCTCCGAAGTACCTCCTCCAATTGGTCCTAATCGACTATCACGTAATAAACGTGCCATTGGATATTCTTCCATATAACCATAACCTCCTAACAACTGTAAAGCTTCGTAAATAACCTCATCTGCCATTTTAGTAGATAGCAATTTACTCATACTCGCTTCTTTCACGACATAAATACCATCATTCAATCGTTTTGCTATAGAGTAATTATATTCTCTACACATATCTACTCTACTAGCCATTTCTGCTACCTTATGACGTAAGGCTTGAAATTTATCTAATGTTTTCCCGAAAGCTTCACGCTCACTCATGTATTGCACAACATAATCAACTGCATAGTCTGCACGAGCATGAGCATTAATCCCCATTATTAAACGCTCTAAAGCGAAATGCTGCATAATATAAGGAAAACCTTTCCCTTCGTCTCCCATTAAATTTTCAGCAGGTATTACCACATTATCAAAAGCGATTTCTGCAGTGTCAGAAGCTCTCCACCCTAACTTATCTAATTTAGTTGAAGAAATTCCTGGAGTATCTCTATCAATAATAAAAATACTCATTCCTTTATGCTTGTCTTCTGGATCTGTTTTAGCTGCAACAACTAAGTAATCAGAGTACACTCCATTCGTAATAAATGTTTTTGATCCATTAATCACATAAGTATCTCCTTTTTTTATTGCTGTTGTACGCATTCCTGCAACATCACTTCCCCCAAAAGGTTCTGTAATACATAAACACCCTATTTTATCTCCTTCGATACTTGGTGTTAAATATTCTTTTTTAATTCGATCGTCTCCTTCTTTATTTACATGGGTCATTGCTAAATAAGCATGTGCCCACATATTAGCTGCAAAACCTCCTGAATTTATTTTTTGTAACTCTTCTAAAAAGATAACAGTATAAAAAAGGTCTAAACCTAATCCTCCATATTCTTCTGGTTGATTTAAACCAAAGTATCCCATTTCACCGAATTTCTTCCAGATAAAACGCTCTACCGTGCCTTCTTTCTCCCATTTATTTATATGAGGAACGACCTCTTTTTGTAAAAAATCTTTAAAACTCTGACGAAAGGCTTCGTGCTCTTCGGTAAAGTACATACTATTCATAGTGGCTTGTTTATTAAATTTTGTTGCTTGTTTATTTTGCCTCCAAATATAAGATTATTCTGTCGTATTTATTTAGTGGAAAATCTTTAATGTTTCTTAATTCTGATATATCTTGGAGTTCTGCTACTTCATCTCTGTATTCAAAAATCTTTTTACATAACTTATAATCGATATATGGATTCTTCAACACTTCTTTAAATCTCGCTGTATTTACATTTACTTTTTTAATTGTTGGTTTTTCTACTATAGCGAAAGTTTGTAGAACTCTATTTGCTGTTTCTTTATCTAAACCCCATACTTCATATAATTACTCAGGAAGTAAATACCCTTGTAGCTTACCTCTATATTTTACGATTCGAGAAGACAACACCTCTCCTATTCCACTTACAAATTTAAAGTCTTTTTGAGTAGCCTTGTTTATATCCGAGGTACTCAGAGTTGGTTTTAGGTATGTTGATTTTTTATTTCCAGCTTTATAATCACTTTTCAACCTTACTTCTAATAACTTTTTAGTTTTTCTTTTATTTCTAGCGTTTACCCAATCTGGGAATTTAAAATATGGAGCTACCTTATCTAATAAGCTATCAGACACTTTTGTTACTTGTTTAAAATCTTTAACAGAATTGATCCACTTGTTTTGTTTTCTGTAATTATGTAATCTATCAATTTCTTCAAGTGACATTCCTAGTTGATAACCTTTAAAATCAGTTATATAATTTGGGTTGAATGGATACAGCTTTGGTTTTCTTTTATCCAGTTCTATTCTTTTTAAACTATCAATTTTATTCTGAAAAGCTATCAACTCCTTCTTATTTATATCCTGTGTTTCTCCCGAAGAAAAATCGACATAAACATATATTAATTGTAAAGTAATTATTATAAACAGTAAAAAGAAAACCCCATTTCGTTGGTGTTTATTATACCAGAAATGGGGTTTAAATATTTTCATTCGTTTTATTTTTTATTCTTCTACTGCTTCTTTCTTAAGGTTAATAGCATCTATATATCTTTTCAGCTGTTTTTTAACTACAGGCATTAACAAATATAAACCTACCATGTTAGGGAACACCATTGCAAAAATCATTGCGTCAGAGAAATCCCATATAGACTTCATACTAGCCGCAGCTCCGATCACCACAAAAGTTAAAAATAAAAATTTATATGTTAAATCGGCTTTTTTACCTCTACCAAATAAAAACTTCCAAGATTGCAACCCGTAATAAGACCAAGAAATCATTGTAGATACAGCAAACAGTACTACTGCTACAGTTAAAAACAAATTTGAGTAAGGAATGTAAGCTGCAAATGCTTTAGAAGTAATTCCTGCCCCTTCGTAAGAAACTCCGTCAATAAGTACAGAACCAGCACCGTCACCACCATATTGAAAAATTGTGGCTCCCGACGCATCTCCTCCAAAATTAAAGATAATAATTACTAAAGCTGTCATTGTACAAATTAATACAGTATCAATAAACGGTTCTAACAACGCCACCAAACCTTCAGAAGCTGAATATTTAGTTTTCACTGCTGAATGCGCAATTGAAGCGGAACCCGCTCCTGCTTCGTTTGAGAAAGCTGCTCTTTTAAAACCTACCAATAAAACACCTATAACACCACCTACACCAATTGCTGTTGGATTAAAGGCTTCTGTTACAATTAAAGATATAGCATCATCTATTAAAGAAAAGTTAACTCCTAATATATATAAACAAGCTAATAAATATAACAATGCCATAAAAGGAACTACTTTTTCAGTAACAGAAGCAATTCTTTTAATACCTCCAATAATTATTATACCTACTAAAATAGCCAACACAACACCTATAATAGCTCCGGCTGCTGTACTTTCTAAACCTAACAACTCCTTAATTACTATAGTTGCTTGGTTAGACTGAGCAGCATTACCTCCACCAAAAGAACCTCCAATACAGAAAACTGCAAATGCTCCCGCAGCTATTTTACCTAGAGTTGCAAAACCTTTTTCTTTTAATCCTTTAGATAAATAGTACATAGGTCCTCCATATACTGTTCCGTCTTCACCTACATCTCGATAATGTACTCCTAACGTACATTCAACAAATTTTGTAGACATTCCCAGTAAACCACAAATTATCATCCAAAATGTTGCCCCTGGACCACCTAAAGCAATCGCTAATGCAACTCCTGCAATATTACCGTTTCCTACTGTACCAGAAACCGCTGTTGCCAACGCTTGGAAGTGTGATACCTCTCCTTCATGACTTTCATCTCGAATGGTATCTTTAATATCTCCATCAATCTCTAAATCACTATGTAAACTTTCTACATTCTCTATATGCTCCTCAATATCATCAACCTCATTCATATCCACTCCTTGAGCTATACCATCTTCTCCATATAGCAATTGAGCTCCATGTTTTTCGATATCCTCATATTTTCCTCTTACAACATTAATTGCAGTAAAGAAGTAGCGAACATTTGGAAACCCAAAATAGAACGTAAAAAAAGCGGCACTAGCCACTAACAAAATCAATACAAAAGGAGTTCCAAATACTGGAAAGAAAATCACACTACTAAAAAAATCAGAAATTGGCTGAAACCATTCATCTATTTGTTGGTCTAAACCTTTTTCCTGTGCAAATGTTAACATCGGCGTTATTGAAAACAACAATGCAAGTAGTTTTTTGTTCATAATATGTATTTGATTTTTGAATTAGTAGCCCGCAATATCATAAAAAAATGTACTTACAACAAGTTTTCGTTGTTAAATATAGTTTTTACGTTAGTTTTTCTTTAAATTTTTGTAAATCTTCTTGAAATGATTTCGGAGCCAACCCCAAGTATTTCTTAACTTTTTCCAAATCAAAGCCTGTTGTAGCTGGGCGTTTAGCTCTTTGATTTAGTTCTTCAGTAGAAATTGGTTTTATTAAGCTTTTGTCTAGCATGAATACTTCTGCTATTTGCTGTGCTATTTCATAAATACTCAACATTTTTTTTGAGGAAACATTAAAAACTCCCAATGCTTTTTTATCTATTGACAATTTACATGCCAATGCCAAATCTTCAACATAAGTTGGCATACGAAACTGATCATCTACTATCGTAATTTCTTTCCTATCTCCCAACATTTTCTTTACCCACAATACTATATTGCTACGTGACATATCATATACTTTTCCATATACTAATATGGTACGTAAAATAGTATAATCTATCTTAGACTGGATTAAGGTCTCTTCTGATTTCAACTTAGAAAGTCCATAATAACTTAACGGATTTGGTTTATCAGTCTCTTTGTATGGACCATTCTTTCCATCAAAAATAAAATCAGTTGAAATATGGATTAAATGTGCATTATTTTCTTCAGAATAGTTTTTAAGATATTGAACTACATCTATATTTAGTTTATCACAAGCTTCTTTATTTATTTCACATTCATCAACATTTGTCATTGCTGCTGTATTTACAATAACATCTGGTTTGTATTCAGACAGTTTTTTGTAAAGCAAAACTTCATCTGTAACATCAATTGAAACATAATTAAAATCACTTCTACCACTTCTATTTTCTCCTCTTGAAAAACCTATTGTTTGATATCTTTCTTTTTCTTCCAATAAAAGGTTTACTAAAGTTTGTCCAAGCAAACCATTACTTCCTGTTATTACGACTTTCTTCATTAAAAAACTTTTCTAAGTGTTTCTATCTGCTCAGTACGTCCTAAAACAATTAAATTCCCTCCTGTTTCTAACTTCACAGAAGCCTCTGGGTTGATGATGTAATCTTTATTTGGAGTGCGATAACCTATTACTGTACATCCTGTTTTTTTTCGTAAATCTAAATCTAATATTGTTTTATCAATATATTTTTCTGGTAAATCATTAATCGCTACTTCTTCTAAATTAGCAGTTGTTTCTCCTTCAATAGTTAGCCTATCTACAAACTCAATAACATCAGGAGTTACCACTAAAGATGCCATGTGAGAGCCTCCTAATTTATCTGGCATAATTACATTATCTGCTCCTGCTATTTTTAGCTTACTATATGACGTTTCTTTAGATGCTCTGCTAATTACTTTACAGTTTTTATTTAATTGCTTTGCTGTTAACACTACAAATAAATTATCGGCATCAGAAGGTAACGCCGTTATTAGATTTTCTGCATTCATAATACCAGCTCTTAATAAAGTTTCATCGAGCGTTGCATCACCTTGAATAGCTAATACTCCTTTTTCATCTAACTGCCTGACTATTTCGTCGAACTTTTCAACTATGACTACTTGCTTTTTGTAATTCTTTAATTTTGAAATAGCTTGTTTACCGTTTCTTCCATAACCACACACGATAGTATGCCCTTTTAATTGTTCTATTTTTTTTTGCACTTTTTTTATTTTTAACTGATGAAAAAATTGCCCACTAATTAAATACTCTGAGAATGAAGAAACCGCATAACCAAAAACAAACAAACTAGATATTATCAATCCGATAGTAAATAGTTTTTCTCCCGTACCAAAAGGATGCACTTCTCCAAAACCAATAGTACTAATGGTTATAATCGTCATGTACAAAGCATTAATAAAGGAATAGTCAAAAAGTAACATATAGCCTACAACCCCTACCATGACTATTAAAACGGAATAAATTATAGCTCTATATAACCTTGATTGAAATACTGTGTTTATCATAAATCAAAAACAGATGTTCTTTTAGTATAAATCATATCTTTTAATCTCAGTAGAAAGGCCATTGTTAAATACAATCCAAAAGATAAACCTACTGTTACAAATGATATATAAATAAAGAATAAACGCACATTAGTAGCTCTCATACCCAATTTATCAGCAAATCTAGAAGACACATTAAAACCATAACGTTCAAAAAAATGTCGTACAGAATCTATAAACTTCATTTATTAATTAAGTTTTATTCGCAATATACTATTTTCAGTTTATTTGTTGATAATCGCTGCTTCAAAATAAATTTGGTTTTGGTAACTTTGCTGTTTTTGGTAAAATCCTCACTTTGAAAGAACAAGAATACATAGAAGTTTACGGAGCCCGTGCTCACAATTTAAAAAATATTGATGTTAAAATCCCTCGTGAAAAACTCGTTGTGATTACTGGTTTGAGTGGAAGTGGAAAGTCTTCTTTGGCTTTTGACACAATTTACGCTGAAGGACAACGTCGCTATATTGAAACTTTCTCTGCATATGCACGTCAATTTTTGGGTGGGCTAGAAAGACCTGATGTTGATAAAATTGACGGACTTTCGCCTGTAATTTCTATTGAACAAAAAACAACGAACAAAAGTCCACGTTCTACTGTAGGGACTATTACTGAAATTTACGATTTTCTCCGTTTGTTATTTTCTCGCGCGGCTGATGCTTACTCATACAATACAGGTGAAAAAATGGTAAGCTATTCTGACGAACAAATCAAAAACTTAATTTTAAAAGATTTTAACGGGAAACGTATTGCTATTCTTGCCCCTATAATCAAATCGAGGAAAGGACATTACCGTGAATTGTTCGAACAAATTTCTAAACAAGGTTTTGTTCGTGTTCGTGTGGATGGAGAAATTAGAGAAATTGAAAAAGGCATGAAACTCGACCGTTATAAAACACACGATATTGAAGTGGTTATAGATCGTTTAGCTGTGAATGACGCTGCTGAAAAACGCTTAGAAGAAACTATTAAAACTGCTTTGTATACTGGTGATAATATTTTAATGGTTATTGATGTTGATGATGAAAAACCACGTTATTTCAGTCGTGAATTGATGTGTCCTACTTCAGGAATCGCTTACCCAAACCCTGAACCAAACACCTTTTCATTTAACTCACCAAAAGGTGCATGTTCTCACTGTAACGGATTAGGAATTACTAATGAAATAAACAATCAAAAAGTAATTCCAGATGATACTATTTCAATTAAAAATGGAGGAATTGTTCCTTTAGGAGAGCAAAAAAATAGTTGGATTTTTAAACAACTACAAACTATTGCCGAACGTTATAGTTTCAAATTAACTGATTCAATAAGAAGTATTCCTAAAGAAGCCATGGAGATTATTCTTCACGGCGGGAAAGAAAAATTTGAAATACAGTCCAAAACTGCTGGGGTTACTAGAAATTACGAAATTGATTTTGAAGGAATTATTGCCTTTATTGAAAATCAATATAAAAATTCAGAAAGCACTTCCATTAAACGCTGGGCTAAAGGTTTTATGGATGAAGTTTCCTGCTCAGTTTGTAATGGGAAACGGTTAAAAAAAGAAGCACTTCATTTTAAAATCACTGATAAAAACATTAGTGACTTAGCTCAAATGGATGTTTTGGAATTGGCTAGTTGGTTTCAAGAAGTTAATGAAAAATTATCAGAAAAGCAACTCACTATTGCTGCTGAAATTTTAAAAGAAATACGTACTCGAATTCAGTTTTTATTGGATGTTGGGTTAGATTATCTAACATTAGACCGTACATCAAAATCACTTTCTGGTGGTGAAGCACAACGTATTCGTTTAGCAACACAAATAGGTTCGCAACTAGTAGGTGTTTTATATATTTTAGATGAGCCAAGTATTGGCTTACATCAACGTGACAATCAAAAATTAATTGATTCTCTTATCAAACTTCGTGATGTTGGTAATTCTGTTTTAGTGGTTGAGCACGATGAAGACATGATCAAAAATGCTGACTTTGTCCTAGATATTGGTCCTGGTGCTGGTCGCCATGGTGGAGTAATTGTTAGTGAAGGTAATTTTGACGATTTAAAAAGTCATGACACCCTTACTGCTGATTATTTATCTGGAAGAAAAGTAATTGAAGTTCCTAAAAAACGTCGTGAAGGGAACGGAAAAACAATTTCTTTAAAAGGTGCTTCAGGGAATAATTTAAAAAATGTTTCCGTTGAATTTCCTTTAGGAAAAATGATTTGCGTTACAGGAGTCTCTGGTAGTGGGAAATCTACCTTAATTAATGAGACCCTCTACCCTATTTTAAACGCACACATTTATCGAGCAGTTAAAAAACCGATGCCTTACAAAAAAATTGAAGGCTTAGAACATGTTGATAAAGTTATTGATATTGATCAATCTCCTATTGGTAGAACTCCACGCTCCAATCCTGCTACTTACACTGGAGTGTTTAGTGAAATACGTAGTTTATTTGCAAAAACTCCAGAAGCCTCGATTCGAGGTTACAAACCTGGTCGTTTTAGTTTTAATGTAAAAGGCGGACGTTGTGAAACCTGCCAAGGTGGTGGTGTTCGTGTAATAGAAATGAATTTCTTACCAGATGTTCATGTAGAATGTGAAACCTGCCAAGGAAAACGTTTTAATCGAGAAACATTAGAGATTCGTTATAAAGGAAAGTCTATTTCAGACATTTTAGAAATGACGATTAACGAAGCTACAGCCTTTTTTGAACATATTCCTAAAATATATAGAAAATTAAAAACAATTAAAGATGTTGGTTTAGGATACATTACACTCGGACAACAATCTACCACACTTTCTGGTGGAGAAGCACAACGTATTAAATTAGCATCAGAGTTATCAAAAAGAGATACAGGAAATACCTTTTATATATTAGATGAACCAACTACAGGATTGCATTTTGAAGATGTTCGGGTTTTAATGGATGTTTTAAATAAATTAGCTGATAAAGGAAATACTGTATTAATTATTGAGCATAACTTGGATGTTATTAAACTTGCCGATTATATTATTGATATTGGTATGGAAGGTGGTAAAAAAGGTGGTAAATTACTAACTTCTGGAACTCCTGAAGAAGTTTCTAAACACAAAAAAAGCTACACAGCGAAATTCCTAAAAAAAGAGTTAAAAAAGTAAGATTACAATATTTCTCACACACATACAACTTGTTTTTTATATATTTTTTTTGATTTTAAATTAATTTATATAAATTTATGAGCTGATTCTTTGAAAAAAGAATCAATTAAATAGTATTCCCCCGAAATTATTTAAACATGAGAAAAGAAAAACAATCTGCTTTATTAGCAGATAATTGCCCACTTATTTGCGAAACGTACAAGAACATAATATCTAAAATAGCTAGGCTAAATCCTAACTTTAACTTTAACACGGACATTACCTACAATTGTAATGGAGCTTATGATATTATAAAAAAGACAATTGAAAAAGAAACTTCTCTCAACTTTGTTGTTTTAGACTTAAAACTTTCTCCTGCTAAGAGTAGAAAAATATTATCTGGGGAAGATCTAGGGCTTTTAATAAGAAAGTTACTTCCAAACACAAAACTGATTGTTTCAACTGATTGTAATGACAATTACAGAATCCACAATATTTTTAAAAGCTTAAATCCTGAAGGCTTTCTTATTAAGAATGATTTAACTTCAAAAGAGTTAAAAAATGCGATAAAGAATGTGACTAGTAACATTCCTTATTACAGCAAAACTGTCTTAAGCCTTTTAAGAAAAGAAGTTTCCAACAACTTTTCCATTGATTCGATAGATCGACAAATCCTATACGAACTTTCATTAGGTTCTAAAATGAAAGATATGCCTAATTTTATACCTCTTTCTGCTGCTAGCATTGAAAAACGTAAACGGCATTTAAAAAAAATTTTCAACGTTAAAGCTAAAGGAGACAGAGAGTTGATATTAATAGCCAAAGAAAAGGGCTTCATTTAAAAAACAACAATTACGGTTTTCCCTTACTTTTTTTATGGTTTTTTATATGAAAAAATAATTATCAAAATATAGCTTTGGGAAAACAGAAAATAGCTATCCTTAAAACCTTTTTACTTTTGAAAGACACATTAATTAATTTAGTACAAAATTTACTTAAGAAAAATAGTATTTCTTTTGACAAAGAAGAATTGGCTTTTCAAATTCAAAGCCATCCTTCTTATCCTAGCTTACACGCAATTACAGGAGTGTTAGATCATTTTAATATTGAAAATGTTGCTGCCGATGTTCCTGCTAACTCAGAAACACTTTTACAACTCCCTGAATGTTTTATCGCTCAAATTAATGGCGACCATGGTCAAGATTTAATTGTAGCAGAAAGAAAAAATTTAGACTACATAATTTATGATTCTGAAAACAAGAAAACGAAACTATCAGAAAATGAATTTCTAGGTAAGTTTACTGGAATTATTGTGGCTGTTGAAAAAACAGAAGATTACCAAGCAGCCAAAAACAACTCTAAACTAGTAAAAACTATCGGCTTTTCTCTTCTTAGTGTTTTTGCGTTATTTTTTGTTTTTAATAATTCAACTTCATGGTATAATACTTTTTATTTTATGTTATCAATAACAGGAGTTGTTATTAGTATTGCCATTATAAAACAAGAGCTTGGGTTAAAAACCTCTATAGGTGATGCTTTTTGTTCTGGAGCTGATGACAAAAAGGATTGTGACGCTGTATTAACCTCTAAAGGTGCTGAAATTTTAAAAGGATATAAATTAAGTGACTTTAGTATGCTTTATTTTATTGGATTATCTCTTTTAACTTTTACTCAAATTTCTAATCCTGTAATTTCATATACTATTAGTTTACTTGCTATACCTATTACGTTATATTCTTTATATTATCAGTATGCAATAGTAAAAAAATGGTGCCTTTTATGTTTAAGTATAGTTGGGGTACTTTGGCTACAAGCATTGGCTCCAGTATTGACAAACAATTACATTAACACCCTTATACTTAATGACTTTGTTACTTTAGGCTTAGTTGCTTCTTTTACCTGGTTAGCTTGGAATTATATTAAACCTCTGTTCACTGAAGTTCAAGAACTTAAAAAAGAAAAAATAGCAAGTGTAAAGTTTAAAAGAAACTACGCTCTATTTGATAGCTTATTACAAAAGTCACCTCAACTTAACACTCAGTTAACTGACAGTAAGGAAATTACTTTTGGAAATCACAACTCTAACCTTGAACTAACAATAGTTACAAATCCTTTTTGCGGACACTGTAAACCGGTTCATACTCATGTTGATGAGATTCTTAAAAGATATCATAACAATGTAAAAATTAAAGTACGCTTTAATGTGAATGTAGAAGATAAAGATAATGATGTTGTTAAAATTACTAGTAGACTTCTAGAGATTTATAATACCAAAGGAGAAAAAGAATGCCTCCTAGCTATGGATGCTATTTATGAGGGACAAAAACCTACTGCTTGGCTAAAAAAATGGGGTGAGTGTTCCAACAAAGAAATTTACACTTTGGAGCTTAAAAAAGAAAAAGATTGGTGTACAGAAAATGCTATCAACTTTACGCCAGAAATATTAATTAACGGAAAATCATTTCCTAAAGAATATAATAGAACAGATTTAATCTTATTTATTGAAGATTTAGAAGAAAATTCAGAAACGTCTAATGTTTCATTGAAAACAGCATAAAGACAAAGCCCCAAAAAGGGGCTTTGCGTTTTGAACAAAATTCTCTCGCGAAGAATAGACACATTGGTGAGTGTCTTTAAATGTTCGCCGCAAAAGTAACCTTAATATTTTAATTATGAAAAAACAATTTTTAAACTTCAGTCGAAACCTAGACAAAGTCACACAAAAAAAAATTAAAGGAGGGTTTATGGATAGTGATGACTGTGGTGGTTGTATAGCCTATGCAGACTCAAGAGATGATGGAAGCGATAGAACGCTTAAGAAATGGCAAAAAGATCTTGATGATTGCCGAGCAAGCTCTCCTGAATGTCAGTAGTGACAACTATTTAAAAGAGTAGCCTTACCTACATCAAAATATAATCACTATTAGCTCAATTATACAAGCTAATAGTGATTCAATAATAAATATATAATCATGAAAAAAATTGTCATACTAATTATTCTATTAAACTTCTACTCAACTATAGCTCAAACCAATGGTAGAATAACCTATAAAGCTTTCTTTTCAGAATCTCAAGCTTCAGAAAAATTAAGAAGTAATAATATAAAGCGTTATCAAGAAATATTAGACGAGGAAATGATGGCAAAAATGCTAATCTTTAATCTAGATTTCAACAAAGATGAATCTTTATTTTATTTATCAAAAAACTTAATCTCTGAACATGAAAATCAAGAAACAAAAAAATATGTTACAGGTTTATTTTATGGGTATGATAAAATCTACATAAATAAAGCTAAAAATCAACTCATAGAGCAACTTTACTATTCTTCTGGTAGTACGTTAAAATCACGAAAAGCAAGTTTTATAAAATGGAATCTCTCCAAAGAAACAAAAAGTATAAATGGTTATAAATGTTATAAAGCAACTTATACCTATATCCAAAAATGGAGAGGAAGAGAGTTTCCTTGGAAAGTTACAGCATGGTATACCCTTGAAATTCCTTTACAATATGGACCAATTCGTTATAGCGGACTTCCTGGACTGATTCTTGAACTCTCTGAAAAAGATAGAGGATTTATTGTTGACAAAATAACGTTCATGGATAAAAAAATAAAAATAAAGATTCCTGATGGAGGGAAATCTTAAAACAACCTTAATATTTTAATTATGAAAAAACAAATTCTAATTTTAGGTAAAGCTTTAAAAAAAGCGGAACAAGCTCAAATTAACGGAGGTAGAATACAGTGTGATGTCAATAGAGATCGCATATGTGAAGATTACGGATGGAAATGTGCAGAAACGTACTGCCGTCTATTAATGCCTTTATAGTCATGAAAAAGCAAATTTTAAACTTAGGAAAACTTTTAAATAAGACGGAACAGAAGCAAATTGATGGAGGAGCTTCAAGATTTTGTCAGTGTGATTCTGATTGTGGATTTAATTCTCACTGCTGTAGTAACATGTGTTTTCTTGTATCGGCTCCTAATTACCCTACAGGGAATTGCCCTCAAATGGAATGTCCAAATGACTTTTAATATAAAAAAACTAAACAAATAAAAATAAGTGGTTTATATCACTTTATAATAATAACTCGATTATGAAAAAATCAATTTTAAGCTTAGGTAAAGTTTTACATAAAACAGAACAAGCTCAAATTAACGGAGGTAGAAAACAATGTGATAAAAATAGAGACGGTGTATGTGAAGACCATGGAAGACACTGTGCAGAGTTTTATTGTAGTTTTATTCTATAACAAAAAAAACAATCATGAAAAAATCAATTTTAAGCTTAGGTAAATCTCTTAATAAAAGAGAACAAAAGTTAATTAATGGTGGTGGGGCTGTCGGGTTTTGTGACATGAATGGTAACTGCCCTTCTGGTCAGTATTGTGAAGGAATATATTGTTACACTAATGATACTGGTGGAGGCGAAGGTGGAAATAACAACAACTGTACTCATCCTTGGGAATTTTGTCCTGATGGAAGTATCAGTTGTACAGGATGTTAAACTAAAAAACAAAAACATGAAAAAACAAATTTTAAATCTTGGAAAAACTTTAAATAAAATAGAACAGAAGCTAATTAATGGAGGAAAAGAAATTCCTGGTGGATGTAGAACAGATAAAGGATATTATTGGCACCCATTGGAAAGATGTTGTTGGACTGATCAATATAATTGCTGTTATGGAACACCTGAATGTCCTGCTCCTTACCTATAAACCTCAAAACAAATAATCTTATGAAAAAATCAATTTCAAACTTAGGAAAAACTTTAAATAAAGTAGAACAAACTATAATTAACGGAGGCAATCCAGGACATTGTACAAAATTTGATTGTTACAATCCATATACAAAAGAATGGAGCTGTGTTCTTTCTGCTGAATATTGCCCATACTAAATTCAATAAGAGTATAATTAAAAAAAAGAGTAAAATTTTACGTATTTTACTCTTTTTAATCTTTTTATATATAATTCATTGAAAAAATTCCCAAATTACAAACAAACTGAGGCCAAAGATTGTGGACCAACTTGCATAAAAATCATAGCTAAGCACTATGGTAAAACTATTAACACACAACAATTAAGAAGTCTAAGTGAAACCACTCGAGAAGGTAGTAGTCTACTTGGTTTAAGCGAAGCCGTTGAATCTATTGGTTTTAAATCTTTAGGTATAAAATTAGCTTTCAGTAAACTTAAAGAAGCTCCTTTCCCTTGTATTGTTCATTGGAACAAAAACCATTATGTGGTTCTTTATAAAATAAAAAAAGATACTGTTTATATTTCTGATCCTGCTCATGGACTCATTACTTTTACTAAAGAGGAGTTTATTCAACACTGGATTGGAAACAACGCTGATGAAAACACAGAAGAAGGTATTGCCTTATTAGTAGAACCAACCCCTAAATTTTATCAAGAAGAGTTTGAAGAAGATGAAAAATTTGGCTTTTCATTCATTTTCAAGTACTTATATAAGTACAAAAAGTTTATAGTTCAATTAATTATAGGACTTTTAGCAGGAAGTTTACTACAATTAATATTACCATTCTTGACTCAAAGTGTAGTTGATGTAGGTATTAAAAATCAAGATTTAAACTTTGTATATCTAATTTTATTTGCTCAATTATTTTTATTCGTAGGAAAAGCTTCCCTAGAAATTATTCGAAGTTGGATTTTACTTCACCTAAGTACTCGTATCAATATATCTTTAATTTCTGACTTTTTCATCAAGTTAATGAAATTACCTATCTCCTATTTTGATGTGAGAATGACAGGCGATTTACTACAAAGAATTAACGACCATAAACGTATCGAACGAATATTAACCACATCGTCTTTAACTGTTTTATTCTCTTTTTTTAATCTGATTATTTTTAGTTTAGTATTAGGATATTACAGTATACAAATATTTGGAGTCTTTGTATTAGGAAGTATTCTGTATTTTGGATGGGTATTGTTTTTCTTTAAAAAACGAAAGGAATTAGATTACAAACGTTTTTCGCAAGTAAGTCAAGAACAAAGTAAGGTTATTGAACTTATTAACGGAATGCAAGAAATTAAGCTCCACAATGCTGAAAGACGCATGCGCTGGAATTGGGAATATGTACAAGCTCGTTTATTTAAAGTAGCTACCAAAAGTCTTGCTTTAGAACAAACACAAAGCGTAGGTTCAAATTTCATTAATGAACTTAAAAACATGTTTATCACCATTCTATCTGCAAAACTAGTTATTGATGGTCAAATAACTCTGGGGATGATGATGGCAATTAGCTATATAGTTGGTCAATTAAACGGGCCAATTACACAACTAATTAATTTTATGAGAGATATACAAGATGCACAAATCTCTATAGATAGGCTAGGTGAAATACATAACATGGAAGATGAAGAAAAACCTGGTGATGAAAAAGTAACTACAATCCCAGATAACGCATCTATAAAATTAAATAATATTTCATTCAGATACACAGGTGGTTTAGAACCCGTTTTAAAAGATTTATCCCTTGAAATTCCTGCAAATAAAACAACCGCAATTGTTGGAGTTAGTGGAAGCGGTAAAACTACTTTAATGAAGTTATTACTCGGGTTCTACCAGGTTGATCAAGGTGATATTATGATTGACAACTTCAACTTAAAAAATGTTTCACAAAAAGAGTGGCGAAGAAACTGTGGGGTTGTGATGCAAGAAGGGTATATTTTTAATGATTCTATAGCTAAAAACATAGCCGTAGGAGAAGATTACGTTGATAAAGAAAAATTAGCTCACGCAATTGATGTAGCCAATATTGGAGATTATATAGAAGGCTTACCTTTAGGTTACAATACGAAAATTGGTAGTGAAGGAAACGGGTTAAGTACAGGTCAAAAACAACGATTATTAATCGCCAGGTCTGTTTACAAAAACCCAAAATTCTTATTCTTTGACGAAGCGACTAGTGCATTAGATGCCAATAATGAAAAGGTTATCATGGGAAAGCTTAATGAGTTTTTTGCCAATAAAACAGCTGTCGTAATAGCACACCGATTAAGTACTGTAAAAAATGCACATCAAATAGTTGTACTTGAAAAAGGAAAAATTATTGAAAAAGGAAGTCATGAAGAACTAATCAACCTAAAAGGAAGTTATTATCATCTAGTTAAAAACCAACTAGATTTAGGTAAATAAAATATTCACTCGCGAAGAATAGACACAAACCTTGAGTGTCTTTAAACTGTTCAAGGATTTTATCAAACTTAAATTATTTTAAAATGAAAAAATCAATTTCTAACTTAGGTAAAACTTTAAATAAAGTTGAACAACAACAAGTACAAGGAGGTATAGTATTGAATCGTTGTCTTTCTGGTACTTGCTATTCAAATAACTGGGTCTCAAGTGACACTCATGAAGGTGCCGTATGTGCCGTATTATTTGGTTACGGAGAATACTGTAGAGGTACAATAAATAATGGTAAATGTTGTATCAATTAAAATTTATAAACATTATGAAAAATTCAATTTTAAACTTAGGTAAACCCCTAAACAAAGTACAGCTAAAGCAAATTAACGGAAGTAACGAACCTTGCCCCTCGACAAGTTGTTATTTTGGACCTCCAGACCCTCTAATGGGAGATGCTATTCATTGTGGTTCTTGTCAAGATTACAACAGTCTCCCACAAGAGTGCAAAGGTAGAGTTTTAGTTAGTTATGAGTGCTTCCCTATGTAGAAACATTTATAAAACAATTAGCAGGTAAGAATAGGCACAAACCTTGAGTGTCTTTAAATTATTCAAGGTTTTATCTAATTTAAATTATTATAAAATGAAAAAATCAATATTAAACTTAGGAAAAGTTTTAAACACAAAAGAGCAAAAAAAACATATTTGGAGGGCTTACAGATTTAGAATATGATTATGACTGCGATGCCGTAGAAGGTAAAGTGCCAAGAGGCTGCCCTTGCACATCGGACTCACATTGTATAGCACCTCTATACAACTCTAAAACTAAAAGATGGTACGATGGACAGGGAAAATGTATGATGGGGAATTGTATTTAATATTTTATAATAAAAAAAGAGGTATTTTAAAATACCTCTTAAAATAAGAAAAAACACTAATACTTTAAATGCCAAACAATACTCAAAACATAGAAATTCGAAGTGAAGAAGTTCAAGAAATTTTAACTCATGTACCTAACTGGATGATTCGTTGGGGTAACACCTTACTTCTTGGTCTTATAATAATGTTATTATTCATTTCGTGGTTTGTAAAATACCCTGATGTTATTTCCACCGAAGTAATGGTTACCACCTCCACTCCACCTGAAAAAATTTATGCAAAATCTACTGGGCAATTTGAAACTTTTTTAACAAGTGAAGGAAGAAATGTGTCTGATGGTGATGTTTTGGCTGTAATTGAAAACAGTGCTTCATACAAAGATGTCTTATTACTAAAGAGTATTGTAGATACTATTGAAATAAATCAACAAAAATTCTTTTTCCCTATTGATAAAGTTCCTCCGTTAATTTTAGGTGATATAACTTCTAGCTACTCTCAATTTGAAAATGACTATTCTGAATATGTTTTAAACGAAAAACTAACTCCGTTTAAATCTGAAAACTTTGCAAACCAAATGTCTGTTATAGAAGCAAGAGGTAGACTACAGATTTTACTATCACAAAAAGAGCTAAACTTAAAAGAGTTAGAGTTTAAAGAAAAGGATTTGGAACGTAGTCGAAAAATGTTTGGCCAAGGAGTTATTTCTGCCAAAGAAAAAGACCAAAAAGAAATAGAGTATTTACAAGCGAAACGATCATATAAAACTCTTGAATCATCTATCTCACAAATAAGAGAGTTGATTAATAATTCTGCCAAAAATTTAGAAGGAACTTCTATTAAGAAGACACAACAAGATACCCGATTAAAAAAGAAAGCCATTCAATCTTTCTTATACTTAAAAAAAGCCATTAAAGATTGGGAAAAACAATATGCTTTAACCTCTTCAATAGATGGTAAAGTATCCTTCTTATCTTTTTGGAATAAAAATCAAACTGTTAATACGGGTGATTTAATATTCACCATTATCCCTAACAAAGGAAACTCTTTTATTGGTAAAATTAAAGCTCCGGCTGCTAACTCTGGAAAAATAAAAAAGGGTCAAAAAGTTCAAATTAAGCTTTTAAATTATCCATCCGATGAATTTGGCGAATTAAACGGAGCTGTAAAATCTATCTCACTAATTCCAAATGAAGAAGGAAATTATTTAGTTGATGTCGAATTACCTCAAAACTTAAAAACTACCTATGATAAAACAATTCCTTTTAGGCAAGAAATGAAAGGTGCTGCGGATATAGTAACTGAGGACTTACGCTTGATAGAACGTTTTTTCTATCAACTTAAAAATATTATTAAATAAAAAATTAGACACAAACCTTGAGTGTCTTTAAATGTTCAAGGAATTATTAACCCTCGAAATTTTTCTATTATGAAAAAACAGATTTTAAACCTCGGAAAATCCTTAAAAAAGTCAGAACAAAGACTGATTAATGGAGGTACCGGTTGTGTAATTTACACACCTGTAGAGTGTTTTGCTTGCGGTGGTTTCTCTTTACCTAACGGATGCTGTTTAGGTTCTTATGAAACACATGCTTGTTTAGGAGAAGATGTTCCTCAATAAGAGAGTTCATTTACTATTATTTTAGTTAAATCATTCCTAGGTTTAGACCTATTTATTTTTAATTAGTTTTAAACCTAGGATAAATTTAGACTAAGTATAGCACCAATTTAATAATAGATCATAAATTTATTCTAATAAAACATCACCCAATAATATTTACTCGCGAGGAATAGACACAAAACCTTGAGTGTCTTTAAATAATTCAAGGATTATTAAATATTAAATATTTTTAATCATGAAAAAATCAATCTTAACCTTAGGTACAGCTTTAAGCAAAGCTAATCAAAAACAAATTAATGGTGGAGTAGCACAAGGTTGCTATCAAGACGGCAGAAAATGCTGCCAAACTGGTCCAGGAGGGCACACTTTCTGTGATGCTGGTAGATGTGATAGATTTGGGTGCATCTGGTACTAAGCCTAAAATAAATAATAATCTTAAAATTTAAAAACATGAAAAAATCAATCTTAAACTTAGGTAAAGTTTTAAATAAAACTTCTCAAAAGAAAACTACTGGAGGGAAAGCCCCTAGATGTTGTATAGACTGGAATCCAATTGAACGCAACTGCTACAAATGGCAACCAAACTGTTTATAAGTTTTTCAATTAAGATTACATTAATTACAAACAGCTAGACTCATAACTTCTAGTTGTTTGTTTATTGAAAAAAATATAGTACTACCAAAAAACGCAGTACTAATAAAATTTTTAATTATGAAAAAATCAATTTTAAATTTAGGTAAAGCTTTAACTAGAGCTAATCAAAAACAAGTTAAAGGAGGAAACAAACTTAACGATCCATGTCCATGTACCTCTGCTTATACAGGTAATGGAGACGGTTCTTGTATCTATCCCGCTTTATTTCCTGAGGGATTTTACTGTTATGGTGAAATACAAGGAGGTCAATGTTGTGAAAGCTAAATACTCTTAATCATGAAAAAATCAATTTTAAATTTAGGAACAAGTTTAAATAAGACTAAACAAAAAGCAATCAAAGGAGGTAATACTGGCACATTTTGCTACACATTTAGAGATTGTGGCCCAGATGAAGACTGCTGTCATGGAGAATGTTTTAATTCTAAAATTGCTATTGACTTAATCCACTGCTAAAACTGACCCGTCCTAAAAAACCGTTACAGTTTTTATTAGGATTAAAAATAGTTAAAACACAGATAAGACAGCTGTCTTATCTGTGTTTTTGTTTTTATAGGTTTTTATTCTGATTTTATTTTGTTTATGCATTTGTATTGGAGTTAGCATTTGACATGATAAATTTATGTGGTCTTTTGGTATTATAAACATCAACACTTTGTTTTACTATAGTTTTCATCATTTTAATACTAATTGTATCCGTATTGATTAAAAATTCTTGTTTTAAAATTCCATTGATTCTCTCAGCCACTGCATTTTGATATGGATCATACGATTCTGTCATACTACATCGAACCTTATTCCTGTCAAGGATCTTTTGATACTGATTACTACAATATTGCAATCCTCTGTCAGAATGATGTATCAAGGCTTCTTTCGGATATCTCCTGTTTCTAGTAGCTTGTTTTAATGCTTTTATAGAACTCTCTACAGCTAAAGTATTTGATACATAATATCCAACTACCATCTTAGAATAAGCATCTGTAATAAGAGATAAATACATTGGATTACTTCTGTTACCTACATAAGTGATGTCTGCTACCCAAACTTGTTCTGGTCTTTCTATATTTAGACCCTCTATCAAGTTTTTATGTTTTCTAAAACGATGATGAGAGTTGGTAGTTATATGATAACTTCGTTTAGGCTTTATCAACATATGATTGGCTTTTAAAATAGAAAACAAACGATCTCTTCCAACACTCAACTTCTGTAATGGTTCTTTTAAGATATGATACAATTTTCTTGTGCCAATACGCGGTTGATCCATCCGAACACGCTGAACTAACTCTGTTACTTGTTTAGCAATAGATTGTCGTTTTTGTTTTGATCGTATGGCTCGATAATATACTTGCCTGCTAACCCCAAGTAACTCGCAAGTAGATGAGATACTCTCTCTATAATGTATTTTAAACATATCAATTACTTGGGGTTGGAGTTTTTTCTGATAGGGATATTAAATTCTTTTTCCGCTAAGTCAATCATCATATCAAACAGAATAACTTTCTTATCAGCACGTTCAGCCAAATGTTCCGCACGTGCTTTCTGTTTCTCTAAGAGTTTGATCTTTTCTTCTAATTCTAAAATCTTTTGTTCGGGAGTCTTTGACATAGAAAGTGGAGTTTGATTCTGCCAATCAAAGTTACCATATTTTTTTAACCAAGTTCTGATAGTAGCTCCTGATTGAATACCATATTTAGATAGAGCTTGGGTACGCGTGAGCAAACCTTGCTCAATCTCTTGAACTACTTGAAGTTTGAAAGATAAGGAATAGTCTTTCTAAGTACGTTTTACATAAGTTGTTTTCATTACACTTGAATTTTTGTGTAACGATATTTCAGGACGGGACAAACCATAAAAAAGAAAAGCAACTCAATTGAGTTGCTTTTCTTTTTTTATATATTTAATTTTTTTTTCTAAAAAACCACTAAATTAGCAGGCTTGCTAAAAAGCAAATTTTAGCAGTTTAATTTGTTATTTAATATAAAAGTAGAAGAATTATGAGTCCGAATGATGACAGAAAAATTAGAGAAAAACTACAGCAAAAAACTTGGAACGAGATAAAAACAAATGACTCTTGGGCAATATTTAAAATCATGTCTGAGTTTGTAGAAGGTTATGAAAAGCTAAGCAAGATTGGTCCTTGTGTATCAATTTTTGGATCAGCACGTACAAAAACTGATGATCCTCACTATAAATTAGCAGAAGAAGTAGCCTTTAAATTAACACAAAATGGTTTTGGAGTAATTACTGGTGGAGGACCAGGTATTATGGAAGCTGGTAATAAAGGAGCCCACAGAGGAAAAGGTACCTCAGTAGGGTTAAATATTGACCTTCCTTTCGAACAACATGATAACCCTTGGATTGACAAAGATAAAAACCTAAATTTCGATTATTTCTTTGTTCGTAAAGTAATGTTTGTAAAATATTCTCAAGGTTTTGTTGTGATGCCTGGTGGTTTTGGCACAATGGACGAGCTTTTTGAAGCAATTACTTTAATTCAAACTAATAAAATTGGACGTTTTCCTATTGTTTTAATTGGTCGAAAGTTTTGGTCTGGCTTATTAGACTGGATTAAAAACACTTTAATTGAAGAAGGTAATATTAGTGAAAAGGATCTAAATTTATTCAGAGTCGTAGATACCGCTGATGAAGCTGTTGAACACTTTAATAAATTCTATGCTAAATACCAACTGAAACCAAACTTCTAAAAATACTTATCTTTAAGGCTCGTTGAATTTACAACGAGCTTTTTTATTTTCACAAAGTTTATGAAACTTAAATGTTTTCTATAAAACTTTTTAAACCGACTTTATATAATATTGAAACAGAAAACACTCCTTTTAGTATGTACTATCATCTTATATTGCTTTAAAATAGTAGCACAAGAAAACTCTGTTGAAATAAAAGCCAAATTAGATGTAAACAAGGATGTAATTCATGTCTTACAAAAAACAACCTTTTATAATCACTCTTCATCTACCTTAGATCGTATTTTTTTACATAATTGGACAAATGGTTACAAAAACGATGATACTCCCTTAGCTAAACGTTTCATTGAAGATTACAAAAAAAACTTTTACTTTTCAAAAGAAAAAGATAGAGGTTATAGTAAAATACGAAACTTAACTGTAAACTATAAGCAAGTTTCATTCAAAGAGAAAAAAAATCAGCAAGATATTATTGAAGTACTACTCAACGAACCTTTAAAACCAAAAGATAGCTTAATAATACGTACGTCATACTCTGTAAAAATCCCTAATGCAAAATATACAGGGTACGGAAAAACTAAAACAGGATATCACCTACGGTTTTGGTATATAGCTCCTGCTATTTATAACAAAAAATGGCAATTAATGAGTAACTTGAATTTAGATGATTTATATGAAGAACTTTCTAATTATAATATCTCCATAAACATCCCAAAAAAATACCACATTGAAAGTAACTTATATCAATATAAAACCGAAAATGATAACTATACCAATTATTATCTAGTAGGTTCCAAAAAAAAGGACATTATACTACATATTGATTCTATAAAAACTTTCAAATCTTTTAAATTAAAAGACAAAGAAATAAAAACGGACGCCTACTTAAGAAAAATTTCTAATGAAGAAACAACCAAAATCATAAATCGACAAATACAATTCATAGAAGGTTTTATAGGAAAACACCCTCACCCAGAAATCCTTGTAGATTCACGTACTATTAACAAAAATTCGTTACATGAAATTTACGGTCTTCCTAGTTGGTTGAAACCCTTTCCAAAAAATTTTAGATGGGAAACTGGATTTTTTAAAGCACTTACTCAAAAATATTTTGATGATGTAATTATCCAAAACCCAAGAAAAGACTATTGGTTAACTGATGGGTTACAAACATTTTTAATGATGGAGTATGTAAAAAAATATTATCCAAATGTTACTTTTCTTGGGAAATACTCCAACTATTGGCCTATAAAAACCTACAACATTGCTCAGCTAAAACAAAACGACAAATACCCACTTGTTTATCAATTCAGCTCTCGTAAGTTTTATGACCAAGCTTTAACTACCTCTAGTGACTCTCTTTCTAACTTTAACAAAAAAGTTGTTAGTAAATACAAAGCTGGTTTAGGAATTAAATATTTATACGATTTTGTAGGGGATAGCATTTTAAAAAATGCTGTAAAAGAATTCTATATTCTAAACCAATTAAAACCTTCAAGTAGTAAATCCTTTGCTGAAACCCTTCAAAAAAAGACTTCAAAAGATTTGCAATGGTTTTTTGGTGATTATCTTACTACTGATAAAAAAATTGACTACAAAATAAAAAAGGTAGCCTACACTAAAAACAAAGACTCTCTATTAGTTACAATAAAAAACAAAAGAAACTTTATAGCTCCTGTAGCACTTTATGGTGTTCAAAAGAAAAAAATAAAACTTAAAACTTGGGTTACCAATGTAGACTCTACCAAAACAGTAAAAATTAAAAGAGGAGATTTTAATAAACTAGCTTTAAACTATGAAAACAACTATCCTGAATTTAATTCTCTAAACAATTTTAGAAACGTAAATAATAGCATTATAAGCAAGCCTATTCAATTTCGTTTTTTTAAAGATTTTGAAAACCCCTATTACAATCAATTGTTCTATTACCCAGACATTAAATATAATTTATATGATGGATTAATTCTTGGTGTTAACATTAACAATAAATCACTTGTCAATCATAATTTTCAATTTAGTTTAACCCCTAACTACAGTCTCAAAAGTAGAAACTTTACCGGATCATTCTCTATAAGCTATAATCATTTCTTAAGAGACTCCAAGCTTTATAAAATACGATATGGTATTTCGGGTAGCAACTTTCATTATGCGCCAGAATTAGGTTATAATACGTTAAGTCCATTTATTAATTTTCAATTTAGAAGAAACACACTCCGTGACATCGGCTCAAAATCTTTAACCGTTCGTTTAGTTAGTATCGATAAAGAAGTAGCTCCCAACGATATTCAAAGTGATCGAGATAAATACAATATTTTCAACCTACGTTACATCAACAATAAATTTGATGCCATACACAGAATTCGGTATGCAGCTAACCTAGAAGTAAATTCTAACTTCAGTAAAGTATCAACCGATTTTCGTTATCGAAAATTTTTTACAGCAGACGAAAGTTTTGAAATTCGTTTTTTTGGCGGCCTCTTTTTATCTAATAAAACAGAAGGAGATTATTTCAGCTTCGGGTTAAATCGTGGAAATGATTATTTATTTGAACAAAACCTATTTGGACGCTCAGAAAACGAAGGGATTTTTAGCCAGCAATTTGTTGTAGGGCAAGGAGGTTTCAAATCTAAATTTAACAAGCCTTACTTTGCTAATCAACTTATGACATCTATTAACACCAGTGTAAGTGTTTGGAAATGGGCAGAAATTTATAATGACGTTGCCATGTTAAAAAACAAAAACACTTCTCCGAAGTTTTTTTATGAAAATGGTATTCGCTTAAACTTTCTTCCTGATATTTTTGAATTTTACTTCCCTATATACACCAATGAGGGTTTTGAAATTAATAAGAGCGCTTACCCTTCAAAAGTTAGATTCATCATCACAACAGATATTGATAGAATTTATAATTTTATTAGAAGAGGTATATTGTAGATACTTCAATAATTTTCTTTTTTTTCTTGTTTTATTGAAAGATGTTCAATAAAAATTCAAATTTTTAAATTTCAACTAAAAAACCTATCTTTGTAACCATACCTAAATTAGATGATTATGACGCAAAATACCGAAATAGCTAATACTCAACAGCTTTCTTTTCAAGATTTTAAAAATGAAGTTTTAAAAGACTATAGAACTGCTCGTATTAGTCGAGAATGTAGTTTATTAGGAAGAAGAGAAGTTTTAACAGGGAAAGCTAAATTTGGAATTTTTGGTGATGGTAAAGAAGTTCCACAATTAGCTATGGCTAAAGCTTTTCAAAATGGAGATTTCAGATCCGGTTATTATCGTGATCAAACATTTATGATGGCTATTGAGCAATTAACTCCACAACAATTTTTTGCTGGTTTATACGCTCATACTGATATTAATGTTGAACCAATGTCAGCTGGACGTCAAATGGGAGGGCATTTTGCTACGCATTCTATAGATGAAAATGGAAACTGGAAAAACTTAACAGCTCAAAAAAACTCATCGGCAGATATTTCTCCTACAGCGGGTCAAATGCCTCGTTTATTAGGATTAGCACAAGCATCTAAGATTTACAGAAATGTTGAAGGTTTAGAAAAACACACTAACTTTTCTATCAACGGTAATGAAGTTGCTTGGGGTACTATTGGTAACGCTAGTACTAGTGAAGGCTTATTCTTCGAAACAATCAATGCTGCAGGAGTTTTACAAGTTCCAATGATAATGAATGTTTGGGATGATGAGTACGGAATTTCAGTACATGCACGCCATCAAACCACAAAAGAAAGTATTTCTGAAATCTTAAAAGGGTTCCAACGCGAAAACGAAACCAATGGGTATGAAATTTTTGTGGTTAACGGTTGGGATTATGTTCAGTTAATTGACACTTATAATAAAGCTTCTCAAATAGCAAGAGAGCAACACATACCTGTGTTGATTCATGTAAAGGAATTAACGCAACCACAAGGACACTCAACTTCTGGCTCACACGAACGCTACAAATCTAAAGAGCGTTTACAATGGGAACAAGAGTTTGATTGTATTGCGCAAATGCGTAAGTGGATTTTAGAGTTTGAATTAGAAAGTGAAGATGGAGAAACTTTAAAATTTATTGATTCTGAAGAAGATTTAATAACTATTGAAAAAGAAGCTAAAAAAGAGGTAAGTAAAGCTAAACGTGATGCTTGGAGTGCTTACACAAATGAAATAAAAACAGAAGTAACTGAAGCTATTTCATTGTTAGAAACTATTGCTCAAAAAAGTAACAATGGTTCTTTTATTACAAAATACAAAAATGATTTAGCTGCTATTTCAGAACCTATTAGAAAAGATATTTTAGTTGCTGCTCGTAAAACTTTACGTTACTTAAGAGATGAAGATTTTGCTGAAAAAATAGCACTTAAAAACTTCATCAAAGCTTCAATTGACAAAGCTGCTGTAAAATATTCTGCACATTTATTAAGTGAAACTGAATTAGCAACTAAAAATATTGCTGCAGAAGCTCCAACTTATGCTGCAGAAAAAAATATTGTAGATGCACGTATTATTATGCGTGATAATTTTGATGCTATTTTAGCTAAACACCCAGAAGTATTAATTTTTGGTGAAGACGCTGGATATATTGGTGATGTAAACCAAGGATTGGAAGGCTTGCAAGAAAAATTTGGTGAGTTACGTGTTTCTGACACAGGAATTCGAGAAGCTACCATTTTAGGTCAAGGTATTGGAATGGCAATGCGTGGATTACGTCCTATTGCTGAAATTCAGTATTTAGATTATTTATTATATGCTTTACAAATTATGAGTGACGATTTAGCAACGCTACGTTATCGTACTTTTGGAAAGCAAAAAGCTCCATTAATTATCCGTACCCGTGGACATCGTTTAGAAGGAATTTGGCATTCAGGTTCACCAATGGGTGGAATTATAAACAACATTAGAGGTATTCATGTATTAGTTCCTCGTAACATGACTAAAGCTGCTGGTTTCTATAACACTTTATTAGAAGGTGACGATCCTGCTTTAGTAGTAGAATGTTTAAATGGGTACCGTTTAAAAGAAGAATTACCAACTAATTTAGGAGACTTTAAAACTCCAATTGGTGTTGTTGAAACAATCAAAGAAGGAACAGACATTACAATTGTTTCTTATGGTTCTACCTTACGAATCGTTGAAGAAGCGGCAAAAGATTTAGCGCAGGTAGATATAGATGTAGAAATTGTAGATGCGCAAAGTTTATTACCTTTTGACTTGAATCATGACACTGTAAAATCGGTTGCAAAAACAAATCGTTTATTAGTTGTTGACGAAGATGTTCCTGGTGGAGCTTCAGCATATTTATTACAAGAAATTGTTGAGAATCAAAATGGTTACAAACATTTAGATAGCAAACCACAAACCTTAACTGCTAAAGCACATAGACCTGCTTATGGTACCGATGGAGATTATTTCTCTAAACCATCTGCAGAAGATGTTTTTGAAAAAGTATATGAAATTATAAGCGAAGCAAACCCTTCTAAATTCAAGAGTTTGTATTAATAATTAATTTTAAAATAATTAAAATAAAAAAAACGATTTTAGAATATTCTAAAATCGTTTTTTATTCGCTTTTTTATATAATTATTCAGCTGCTTTCTCTGCTACCGCCTCAGTAGCCGCTTCTGCTTCCTGCGCATCTAAAGGCTGATTTTTTGACTCGTAATCTTCTATTTTATTCTCTATAACTGGGATAAACTTAGAAGAAGATAGATCTGAATTATTTATAACATCTTTCAATGCCTTTATTCTTTCTGTCATTGTTGGTTGAGTATTTGCTATTCCTGCAAATTTAGCCGTTGCTATATCAACTTGATCATTTGTAATATTAGAAGTTTTTACCCAACCTTCTTCTATATACTTCCCTTCAGATCTTTTCCCTTTAACTTTAATCCAATCGCCTTGAGTTTCAGTCACAGCAATAATATCCATAACGCTGTACTTTTTTTCTGTTTTGGTAAGTAAATCTGGCCTTTTGTAAACTACTGCCTCTTCTAACATAGCTCCCACTTTACCATTAACAGCTAAAAAGGTAGATCTAGTCCATCCTTCTTTTCCGTCAATCAACTTTACTTTGTAATACTCTTTCTTAGAAACAGAATCTATAGTTTCTTCTCCTGTTAAGGTTACTTTTTCTCCCAAACTAATAGAAGTTATCCATTTCCCTTTTGCAGAAGCACTTTCTCTAATAGATAATTTATCTAATAAACAAATTGCTGAAGTAGACTTTTCTTCTTTTTCACTAATAGATTTTTCAGTTGTTGAAATATTTCCTTTGTTTTCTGAGTTTTTGTTGTCTTTACAACCTATACAAATAGTAGACACTAATGCAATAGCAATTAATATTTTTTTCATTATTATAAATTTTTTACGCAAATATATCATTTATTAATTAAATAATTTAACATGCTTTATTTACATTATTTGTTTAAAATAAAATTCCCAACATTACAGCTTAAACATTTTTTGTTTTGGCAATAATTATTTTTCAACTCTAATAAAGCTTGAGACTCAAAAGCATTTTTTGCTTTAATTTTTAACTCATCAAACTTATTTATAATTGAATTTTTTTCTGGGTGCAACTGTTGTATCAATTTTAACAAACTTTCTTCATTAACCTTTCCTCTAGCTTGTTCATAAACAAACTTTAAAGGAATAATTGTATTAATAATCAACAAGTCAATAAATGATTTTGTAAGTATTTTAACTGATTTTTTTGACTCAGAACCAAACGTATAATGAGTTTTCCAAAACTCATTTACTTCAACTGTAAATAAATTATAAAAATCCTCTATTTTATTTACATCCATTAACCTTGAAAATAAGCTTTCATATTTATTATATAAAGCCACTAATTGCGCTATTCTAATCGTAGGAAAGTTATTGGGGCGCATTCTAAAAAATTGAAAACGGTGTTTTATTAATGATTGTAGCCTGTATTTGTGCTGTATATAAACATACTCATTTTTAAGTTGCTCATAATAACTCTCTTCTATTTCATCAGCTAAAAAACCTGCCTGTCCAAACAGTAAAGCAGATAGCTGCTCTTCGTTAAATCGAACTTTACGTAACACAGAAAAATCAAACGATTGTGCTAGTTCTAGGAAAGCTGCTCCATTAACTTTTAATCCGAAATTCTTAGCTAATAACTGAAACAACACCGCTTCATAATCATTATTTGATTTTTGTAGCAGCTCTTTTATTACCTCCGATTTGTTCTCTAATCGTTCAAAGTACAAACGTTCTAACCAGTTATTCAATATAAAAGAACTAGTTTCAGCTATTTGCTTTTCACATGGAATCCATCGCTGCTCTTTTAAAAACAGTTTTTTATAGTTTGCCAATATTTCTTTTTGAACAAAGCTTTGTAATTCTACCGTTGGTAATGGACGGTTATTTTTCATAAATATATCTGTATCGTGCTCCCATACAATATGCAAAATAACGGCATCGTAATTTGCATCTTTTTCGTGATGATGCATATACCAGTCTGATGACTTTATATGAATTTCAACATTTCCAACCCATAACTGGCTATCAATCTTCAATTTTGCATTCAAAAAATCAGGTCCTGAATTAGTATTGTGACTCCCTGAATCTACCACTTCAACAATTCTTCCTTTTACTGATATTAAATTTGCTTTGTTAAATAATTTGTATTTCCACAAAAAGTGTAAAAATTCTTCTTTCATACGCTTTCTTTTTCACCTTCAATGTACAAAATATTTTTATGATACTATCAATATTAATTATTCGAAGTATTTTTAGGCTACTTTTTATTCCTCTACTTTTGTCAAAGTAAATTACCGTAGGTAAACCTAAAAGGTGACTACGTAAGAACACGTTTTAATTTCAAGACAAGTCTTGAAGTATTTTAACTCTCGATTATCGAGTAAAAACCAAACCATATGAATAGTATTGAAAATTTACAATGGCGTTATGCTGTTAAAAAATTTGACGAACATAAATTTCTTTCCGAAGAACAAATTAACATTTTAAAAGAAGCTTTTAATTTAACTGCTACTTCTTACGGATTACAGCCTGTTAAAATGGTTGTAGTAAAAAACAAAGATTTACAGCAACAATTAGTTGCACATTCTTGGAATCAGCACCAAGTTGCACAGGCTTCTCACTTATTGGTATTATGTACCCCAAAAGAACTTACTACTAAAGATGTTGAGAGCTATTTTAAATTAGTAAAAGACATTAGAAACACCCCCGATGAGATTTTAAACCCTTTCAAAGAATTTTTAACAAACGATATTGAGAATAAATCACCAGAAGTATTATTTCATTGGATGAAAAATCAAGCTTATATCGCTCTAGGAAACCTAATGACTGTTGCCGCTAATGAAAAAATTGATAGCTGTCCTATGGAAGGTTTTGTTCCTGAAAAATACAATGAAATTTTAGACTTGGATAAATATAATTTACAATCGGTTCTGGTATTACCAGTTGGTTTTAGGGCAGAAGACGATTATATGAAAGACTTAAAAAAAGTTCGTAGAAAAACAGAAGAAGTGGTTATAGAACTATAGTTTTTTAATTGTTAGTTACGAATTATGATTTTGTATAAGCTAAAAACTAAATTAGTACATTCGTAATTTATAATTCGTAATTAACAGTATGCAGCCACTACATATATTACTCCTTATTTTAGCCTATTTCGGTGTATTAATTCTTATTTCATACATCACTAGTAAATCGGCAAACAACCAAACATTTTTTAAAGCAAACAACTCATCTCCATGGTATTTAGTAGCCTTTGGTATGATTGGAGCTTCACTATCTGGAGTTACTTTTATTTCAGTCCCTGGTTGGGTTGAGGGTGACAAAATGAGCTATATGCAAATGGTACTAGGATATGTAGTAGGTTATGCCGTCATTGGATTGGTATTACTACCTCTTTATTATCGATTAAATTTAACCTCAATCTACACCTATTTAGAAGGACGTTTTGGTAGGTATTCGTATAAAACAGGCGCCTCTTTTTTCTTACTTTCAAGAACTGTTGGTGCTGCCTTTCGTTTGTTTTTAGTTGCTAATGTATTACAACTAATTTTGTTTGATGCGTATGGAATCCCATTTTGGGTAACAGTAACTATTACCATTTTACTTATTTGGTTATATACTTTTAAAGGAGGAATTAAAACTATTGTATGGACCGACACTTTACAAACGTTGTTTATGCTAATTGCTGTTGGGGTTTGTATTGTAATGATAAAAGATGAAATGCAAATAGACAATTTGTTTTCGTACGTAACGGACAACAACCTTTCAAAAACCTTCTTTTTTGACGATGTAAAAGCAGGAAATTACTTTTGGAAGCAGTTCTTTTCAGGTGCTTTTATTTCAATTGTAATGACAGGTTTAGATCAAGACATGATGCAAAAAAACTTGACCTGCCGCAACTTAAAAGATGCTCAAAAAAATATGTTTTGGTTTACCATCGTATTGGTAATTGTTAACTTTTTCTTTTTAGCTTTAGGTGTTTTATTAACAGATTATGCTACAGCAAATGAGCTAAACGCTCACAAAGATAGCTTATTCCCTACCATAGCAATGAGTGGCGATTTAGGTATAGCCACTTCTCTATTCTTTCTATTGGGATTAATTGCCGCAGCATACTCAAGTGCTGATAGTGCTTTAACTTCGTTAACTACCTCTTTTAGTATTGATATTCTTGAAATTGATAAGAAAGAAAACGAAGAAGAAAAAGAAAGAACACGAAAGAAAATTCATGTGCTATTTTCATTTATTTTAGTGGCTACCATCTTAATTTTTAAATATTTTATTGCTGATGAGAGTGTAATTGCTAAAATATTTCAATTTGCTGGCTACACATACGGTCCTTTACTAGGCTTATATGCTTTTGGCTTATTTACCAAACTAAATATAAAAGACAAGTTTGTTCCTATCATTTGTTTAATTGCTCCGGCTTTAACCTATGTTATTAGTTTTTACAGCAAGAAAAAATTTGGGTTTGATTTTGGATTCTTTGTATTGATATTAAACGGATTCTTAACTTTCTTGGGATTATTAGCCATTAAAACATCAAAAAATGCCTAAAAAAGGAAAAGCAAAAAACACGGTAAACAAAGCGAAGCATACTCGCTTAATGAAACAAAAAGAAAACAAACTTCGTTTGGAAAAACAACGTACTAAAGAACGTTTAAAAGCCATTATAAAAAAAGTTAACGAACAAAAAGAAAATGACAGCACAACAGATAGCTAAAAAATTTAATCTAACAGAACATCCCTAAGGTGGTTTTTATAATGAAACAGAAATGAAGGCATAATTAAAAATAATACAAACCGATAGCGAAACATTAATCACTATCGGTTTATAATTTTTACATAAACGCTATTTGTACCCCCATCAATACGAATATAGCACCTGAAATTTTATTCAATCTCACACCCATTTTTTCATTTTCTTTAATTTTAGTTGAAAATGTACCTGCAAATGATGTTAAAACCAAGTACCAAACAGTAGTCATTATTGCATAAATAACACCTAAAATCATAAAAGGAACTGGATTTTCTATTTCTGTTGGGGTGATAAACTGCGGAAAGAATGCTATAAAGAATAATGCAACTTTCGGGTTTAATATATTTGTAACAAACCCTGATGTAAAATTACTTTTTGCTGAATCTTTCTTTCGTCTTTCATTCGTTTCTGTTATCAATCCTTTTTTAGAAATCACTTTTGTTACTCCTAAATAAATTAAATAAGCTGCTCCTAAATATTTAATTAGTGCAAAGAATATTGCTGATTTAGCTACCATAATCGACAACCCTAATGCACCTAGTAATGTATGCACTAAAGCCCCCGTATTTAAACCAAAACTAGTATATATACCAGATCTTCTTCCTTGGCTAATTGACTTGTTAATTAAAAAGACGGTTTCTATTCCTGGTGTTAATACAAAAAGAACAGTTGCTACTAAAAACGCAATAAAATTCTCAATTCCCATTTCGTTACTCTTTTAAAAATGATTACAAAGTTTTTTTATGCAAAGCAACAGCAGTTCTCTTTATTAAAAAATACTTATTTTTGACTTATTAATGCAAAAAACGCATTAAAATGACATTTCAACAAATTCGATATTTTTTAATTCTAGCAGAAGAACTACATTTCTGGAAAACAGCAGAAAAAGTTTACACCTCTCAATCGTCATTAAGTAGGCAAATTCAATCTTTAGAAGAAGAATTAGGTGTTACTTTATTTGAGCGAGATAAAAGAAATGTAAAACTTACCGAGGCTGGTGTATTCCTTAAGAAAAAGTGGGACGTTTTATTAGACGAGTTTGATCGCACACATCAACATGCTAAAAAAATTGATGAAGGTTCTTCTGGGCTTGTTAGTATTGCTTACCCTGGTTCTATCTCTTACAACTATTTACCTGAGTTACTCAAAATATTTTCAGAAGAGAAACCAGATTTAAAAGTAGAACTTATGGAACCTACTGATATTACGCTTGAAAAATTACTTTCTAGTTATCAAATAGATTTTGCTTTTAGCAGAAATGAAGTTCTAAATGCTTCTATTTTATCTGAAAGGTTGTATGCTGAACCCGTTTGCCTTGTGGTTCCAAAAGATCATTGGGTAACAGAAGGTTCTTTTGTTGATTTAAGAGACGTAAAAGACGAAAAATTTATCCTTTCTGGTTTACATCACACTACTTACTTTTCCTCATTACTACGCAATATTTTTAACACTTATGGTTTTGAACCTCAAACTCATATTGAATCTGATTTTGGAAGTATGATATTAAACTTAATTGGTAGAGGTTTAGGAATATCTATTTTACCTTACTCCTATCAGTTTTCTTTAAATACAAACATACGGTTTATTACACTACCCGAAAGCACAGAATTATATATTAATTGGAGAAAGAACGACCATAGAAAAGTCATTAAAAGTGTTATTGAATATTCTATAAAATTAGGTAAAAACTACAACCGAAAGTTTGTATAAAATAAAAACCTGAACACTTTTCAATGTTCAGGTTTTTGTTTATTTGTAAGTACAAGTAACTATTTATCAATCGAACCTAAAACACGTTTCATAAAATTATTTAACGCTTCTTTCTTAGGTGTTCCGTCTTTAATCATTTTATCAACCTCAATTGCTCCGTACATATTAGAGATTAACTCTCCTATAACGTCTAGCTCTTCATCTTTTAACGATGGAACCTCTGTTAAAGCTTCAAGCGTCTCAATAGTTTCTAGTACATAATCTTGGTCATTTTCTTCAATAAATGAAGTTAAGTGTTTAATTACTGGTAATTTCATAACTAAGCTACTTCATTTACTAAATCCTTCAATACATCAAACTTATTGGTTTGAGTTTGATTTACTAATTTTCCATCAATATAAGTAGCAAAAGTAGGCAAGTTACTCACATCAGCAAGCTTTCTACTCTCTGTAAATTTCTCAGCATCAGCTATTACAAAAACCATATCTTCATTTTCAGAAGATAACTTTTTAAATTTAGGTTTCATAATACGGCAGTTACCACACCATGAAGCTGAAAACTGAACTATAACTTTTTTATTGTCTGCAACAACTTCTGATAAATTGTCTTGACTTAATTCTTGTACCATTTCTTTAATTATTATCCATTTCGAAAGGAGCTCGTGCTCGACCCCTTCACTTATCTCACACGAACTTGTTTCCTTTCTTTAATTATGTCTAATTAGTTTGCTGCTAAATATTCTGCTGTTGCCTTTGCGTTAGCTTGCATTGCTTCTTTACCTTCTTCCCAGTTTGCAGGACAAACCTCACCTTTTTCTTGTACGTGAGTATAAGCATCTACTAAACGTAAATATTCATTTACATTACGACCAACTGGCATGTGGTTGATTCCTTCATGGAATACAGTTCCTTCTTCATCTATTAAATATGTAGCTCTATACGTTACATTATCTCCTTCAACCTGTACAGTTCCTGTAGCTTCATCATAAACCTCGTTAGAGATGTCTAAGATACCTAAAATAGATGATAAATTACGATTACTATCAGCTAATAATGGGTAAGTAACACCTTCAATACCTCCATTATCCTTAGATTGGTTTAACCAAGCAAAGTGTACTTCAGGAGTATCACAAGAAGCTCCAATTACAATAGTGTTTCTTTTTTCAAATTCTGGTAATGCAGCTTGAAAAGCATGTAACTCAGTTGGACAAACGAAAGTAAAGTCTTTCGGATACCAAAATAACAACACTTTTTTCTTGTTTTTAACTGCTTCTTCTAATACATTTAACTTAAACGTATCACCCATTTCATTCATTGCATCTACGTTTAAACTTGGAAATTTTTTTCCTACTGCTGTAGCCATTTTATAATTTTTTATTGATTAATATTTTTTTACAGGCACAAATGTATTTTGTTTCTTCTCATTTAAAGTGTGAATCTAAAAATATTTTTTTATTTCACTATAACTATAACCAATAGTTAACATATTTTTAAATCATTAAAAAAAATATACCTTTATATTTCAACATATTATAAAGTCTAAAAACTACAATTATAATTATTTGTTATTTTAAAATAAAAAATATAGATAAAAATTATCTATTGTTTTATAGTAGCTTTTTCCAATTCTAACCTATTAAATTATAATATCATGAAAAATACAAACTCACATTCTTCAAAAGGTAAATGCCCTTTTTCACAAGGTGCAAACACAGAAATACATGATAACATCATGGAATGGTGGCCGAAATCATTAAACTTAGATATACTACATCAACACGATACCAAAACCAATCCTTTAGACAGTAATTTTAATTATGCTGAAGAATTTAAAAAATTAGATTTAGAAGCAGTTAAAAATGACCTTAAAGACTTAATGACCGATAGTCAAGATTGGTGGCCTGCCGATTGGGGACATTATGGTGGCTTAATGATTCGTATGGCGTGGCATGCTGCTGGTACCTATAGAGTTACTGATGGTAGAGGTGGTAGTAACACTGGTAATCAACGCTTCGCTCCATTAAATAGTTGGCCTGATAATGGTAATTTAGATAAAGCAAGACGGTTATTATGGCCAATCAAGAAAAAATATGGAAACAAACTATCTTGGGCTGACCTTATTATTTTAGCTGGTAATATGGCTTATGAATCAATGGGCTTCAAAACTTTTGGTTTTGCTGGTGGACGCGAAGATATTTGGCATCCTGAAAAAGATATTTACTGGGGGTCTGAAAAAGAATGGTTAGCGCCAACAGGGAGTAAAGGCTCTCGATATTCTGGTGATAGAGACTTAGAAAATCCATTAGCTGCGGTAATGATGGGGTTAATTTATGTAAACCCTGAAGGTGTAGACGGAAAACCTGACCCGTTAAGAACTGCACAAGATGTTAGAGAGACTTTTAAACGAATGGCAATGGATGATGAAGAAACCGTTGCTTTAACTGCAGGTGGACATACCGTAGGAAAGGCTCACGGTAATGGTGATGCTGATGCTTTAGGTCAAAGCCCTGAAGGGGCAGAAATTCACAACCAAGGTTTTGGTTGGATGAATCCTAAAGGAAGTGGAAATGCTGAACATACTGTAACTAGTGGTTTAGAAGGTGCATGGACAACAACACCTGATAGATGGAACAACACATACTTCCATTTATTATTAAATCATGAATGGGAATCAAAAAAGAGCCCTGCAGGAGCGTGGCAATGGGAACCTATTAATATGAATGAAACTGACAAACCTGTAGATGCTCACAATCCGAACATCAAAAGAAATCCAATCATGACTGATGCGGATATGGCTATGAAAATGGATCCTGAATACAGAAAAATATCTGAAAAATTCTACAAAGATCCAGAATACTTTGCAGATACTTTCGCTCGTGCTTGGTTTAAACTAACACATCGTGATTTAGGGCCTAATACTCGTTATTTAGGTGCTGATGCTCCAGCAGAAACACTTATCTGGCAAGATCCTGTTCCTACTGTTAACTATACTTTAAACAATACTGAAGTTGAAGAACTAAAAGAAAAACTATTAAATAGTGGACTTTCTCGTACTGAACTTATAAATACCGCTTGGGATAGTGCTAGAACTTATAGAGGATCCGACTTTAGAGGTGGTGCTAATGGAGCACGCATTCGTTTAACTCCTCAAAAAGACTGGGAAGGAAATGAACCTACAAGACTAAAAAAAGTATTAGATAAGCTCACTGAGATTCAATCAGAGTTAAGTAAAAAAGTTAGTATTGCTGATTTGATTGTTTTAGGAGGTAGTGCTGCTGTTGAAAAAGCTGCTAAAGATGGTGGTATTGACATTAAAGTTCCTTTTACCCCTGGAAGAGGTGATGCAACCGCTGAAATGACAGATACTGAATCTTTTGATGTTTTAGAGCCTCTACATGACGGATATAGAAACTGGCAAAAGAAAGATTATGCTGTAAAACCAGAAGAGTTATTACTAGATAGAACGCAACTTATGGGCCTAACTGCTCCCGAAATGACTGTTTTAGTTGGAGGAATGCGCGTACTAGGAACCAACCACGGAGGCTCAAAACATGGAGTATTTACAGACAACGAAGGCGTGTTAAGTAACGATTTCTTTGTAAACCTCACAGATATGAAATACTCATGGAAGCCTGCTGGGGAAAACTTATACAATATTGTTGATCGTAAAACTGGAAGTACTAAATGGACAGCTACAAGAGCTGATTTAATATTTGGTTCAAATTCAATTTTACGTTCGTATGCTGAAGTATATGCACAAGATGATAACAAAGAAAAATTTGTAAAAGATTTTGTAGCTGCTTGGACTAAAGTAATGAATGCTGACAGGTATGATTTAGCTTAATTTAAAACTAGATTACAAAAAAAGAAGAGCTAAATGCTCTTCTTTTTTTGTCTTTTATTTTTAAGTAGTAGTTTTTTACTTACTCGCAAATAGTTTTACGTCATTTTCTGACACTTTCTTCTCTCCTAAAATAAGCAAACGCTCTACAACATTTCTTAATTCACGGATATTCCCAGTCCAATCGTATTCTTGCAATTGCTTAATCGCTTTATCTTCAAATTGTTTCTGAGGCATTCCTTGTTCTTCTGATATTTTTTTTGCGAAAAAATCTACTAGTAAAGGAATATCTTCTCTTCTATCATTTAGCGCAGGGACTTTAATTAAAATCACTGCTAAACGATGGTATAAATCTTCTCGAAAGCGTCCTTCCTCTATTTCCGTCTTTAAATCTTTATTTGTTGCAGCAACAACACGTACGTTTACTTTTATATCTTTATCAGAACCTACACGCTGGATACGATTTTCTTGTAGTGCTCGTAAAACTTTTGCCTGTGCCGATAAACTCATGTCTCCAATTTCATCTAAGAAAATGGTTCCTCCATTAGCTGCTTCAAATTTCCCTGCTCTATCTTTATTTGCTCCTGTAAAACTTCCTTTTACATGTCCAAACAGTTCACTTTCTATTAACTCAGAAGGTATCGCTGCACAATTCACTTCAATCATTGAAGCTTTAGAACGGTCAGATTTTTCGTGCAACCAATGTGCTACTAATTCTTTTCCTGTTCCGTTAGGTCCTGTAATTAAAACTCTAGCATCGGTAGTTGATACTTTTTCTATAATCTCTTTTATATGAGTAATAGCATCACTTTCTCCAATCATTTCATAGTTCTTACTCACCTTCTTTTTTAAACGCTTATTTTCTACTACCAACTCCTTTTTATCTAAAGCATTTCTTACGGTGTTCAATAAACGGTTTAAATCTGGTGGTTTTGAAATATAATCAAAAGCTCCCAAACGCATTGTGTTTACTGCGGTGTCTAGATCTCCATGACCAGAAATCATCACCATTAGTATTTCTGGTTTTAATTTTCTGGCTTTTTCCAACACCTCAACACCATCCATTTTAGGCATCTTAATATCACATAACACTAAATCATAATCTGTTTTCTTTATCTTTTCAATTCCTTGCAAACCATCTTCTGCTTCTTCAACCTCATAGGAATCGTTTTCTTCCGTTATAATTTTTTTTAATACCCTGCGAATTGCAGCCTCATCTTCTATTATTAATATTTTACTCATATTTTTTTAGACTTTTAGATGTAAGACCAAAAGAAAAAAGACTAGTTTAATGAATTCTTAAATCCCAAAACCATTTTTTGAAGCTCTTCTATTTCGTCTTCTAAACCTATTAACGTTACTTTATTGATATATTCTTTATAATAAGAAAGAACTATTTGTGTTTGCAATTCAAAAAGCGAGCCAAGTGCAATTTCTAAAAATCTTTTAAACTCTTTATTTGAACTTCTACTTGACCCTTCTGCAATATTCGACGGGATAGAAATTACTGATCTATTTATCTGAGATATTAAAGAATATACTTCTTCTTTTGAAAACTCTTTTGTTATCTTAAAAACCTTATCACAAAGCTTCATTGAATAAATCCAAATTTTAAGTTTTTTAAAATTATGTTTTCCCACCGTCTAATTTTTTTTTCTTTTCGTCTTTACTCTTTAATAATATGTATATCTCTTTGAGGGAATGGAATACTAATATTATGCTCTCTAAACAGTTCGTCTATTTTAAACCGTATATCGCTTTTTGGTATAGCTGCCTGAAAACTATCGTTTAGTGTAAAAACTAATTTAAAGTTTAACGAACTATCTCCAAAGTTTTCAAAAAGCACCAACGGAGCAGGGTGTTGATACACCTTTGGATGCTCACTGGCCGCTTGCATTAATAGTTTTTTTACCAAAGCTACATCACTACCATATGCTACTCCTACTGTTACACTTTCTCTAGTTGTAGTGCCATTTTGCGTCCAGTTATATAAACTGCTTGATAAATACTTATGATTTGGTATCACTAATACCTTATTATCAATAGTTACAGCTCTAGTTGTTCTTAATTTTATTTCCTCTACTCTACCAACTTTATCATCTAGTTCAATAATATCACCTACATGAACACTTTTATCAAGAATGATAAAAACTCCAGAAATTATATCTTGAAAAAAGGTTTGCAACGCCAAACCAATACCAATTAACAAGGCTGAAGACGCTACTAAAATAGCACTTAAATTAACTCCTGCTGAACTTAAGACTATTGAAAAAACAACTACATAAGCTAACCAACTAGTAAAAGAGAAAATTGTATCAAATTTATTCTTATCATCTTGTTCTAGTTTACTTTTTGCTAACCTTTTTAGGTATTTCAATAAAAGTTTAATAAGAATCAAACCAATTATTAAAAACAGAATCGTTTTTATGGTAAAATCTATTTCTTTTCCTCCTACAGGAATTCTAAGGTTCAGAAAATCGGTTACTTCTTTTATTATTTCTTTCATCTGCTAGTTCTTATTATTTTTTATTGGTCAGATGTAATTCACCATTAAATACTTTAAGTAACATTAAGTTAGTTACGCTACAATTCATTTTATAAATGATTTAATTATCCATTATAACGAATCCACTTCCATAAATCTTTGTAAGTTGGTTTTTTACCGTACATTAAAATACCTACACGATAAATTTTTGCGGCAATCCACACAATTACCATAAAAGTAAGAATTAATAGCAACATAGAGATCGCTATTTCCCACCAAGCAACTCCAAACGGAATTCTCATTAACATCACGATAGGTGAAGTAAATGGTATATATGAAAATATAACTGATACTGGCCCGTGAGGATCATTAATAACTGTTGCAAACCCAACATACACGGCTAAGATTAATGGTAACATAATAGGCATCATAAATTGTTGTGTATCCGTTTCGTTATCTACTGCTGCTCCTACCGCTGCAAACAAAGAACTGTATAACATATACCCTCCTAAAAAGTAAAAAATGAATAAGAAAAACATTTTAAGCCATGGTAATTTTCTTACTTCAATTAAAACATTTGTTCCATCACCTATAACACTTTTAGCACTTTCAATTTGATCAGCGTTTAATTTTCCTCCATAAAATTCGGTCACATTAATACCCAAAACTAATGACACTACAACTCCAACTATTAAGAACAAAATTCCCCAAATAAAGAACTGTAACAATCCAGCTGATGCATTTCCAATAATCTTTCCTAACATTAATTGAAAAGGTTTTACTGAAGAAACGATTACCTCAATAATTCTACTTGTTTTTTCTTCAATTACACTTCTCATTACTGATGTACCATAAATCATTACAAACATCATTAATAAGTATCCTGCAATAGCTCCAACACCAATCTTTAATCCGTTGATTAATTTAGATGATTTTTCTCCCGAAAAATTAAACATTTTAATTTCTGATGAAATTTTAGACTCTTCAATATGTGCAATATCAATCCCGAAGTTTGTCAATTTTTTATGACGTAACTCCTTATCAATTTTATCTTCTAAACGTTCCATAATAGACATACTGGGTGAGTCTTTAGAGAAAAACTCAATCGACTTTGCCAATACTTCTATACTATCTTGTTTCGGAATGTATAAAGCTCCGTAGTAATCTCCTTCTTCAACTTTCTTTTTAGAGTCTTCAATACCTAAAGCAGTAAAATCTTCATACTTTACTGTTTTTGAATCTTTAAAAATATCTTTAGAGAACATTCCAGACTCATCAACATATACTATCTTTTTAACCTTTTCATCGTTCTTCTTCATTAAGAAAAATACTAAAGCACCCATACCAATCATTAACAACGGACTTAGGAAAGTCATAACGATAAACGATTTATTTCTAACCTTAGCAATAAACTCGCGTTCTATAATTAATCGTAATCTTTTCATTGGTTAACTGTTTTTATGAATTGCTTGAATAAAAATATCATTGGCACTTGGTATCAACTCTACAAAATGCTGCACCTCTCCTTGAGTAGCTAAATACGATAATAAATCGTTCGCTGAATTTCCGTTAGTAAGTTTTACATTTAACTTTAACCCATCATTTAACAATCTAAAATCTGCCGGTAATACTTCAAAGTTTTGTTTTAGCTTCTGCTCCACTTCTCTTGAGTTAGAAGTTACTAACCCTATTTGAAAAGTATTTGTTCTAAACTCTTTTTTAATATCGTCTAGTTTACCATCTAAAATTTTATTCGACTTATTAATCAACGCTATATAATCACACATTTCCTCCACACTCTCCATTCTATGTGTAGAAAAGATAATCGTAGCTCCTTCATCTCGTAACTGTAAAATTTCTTTTGCTATTAGTTGTGCATTAATAGGGTCGAATCCTGAAAACGGCTCATCAAAAATTAACAATTTAGGTTGGTGAAGTACTGTTACAATAAACTGAACTTTCTGAGCCATTCCTTTTGAAAGCTCTTCAATTTTTTTATTCCACCATGCTCCAATATCAAATTTATCAAACCAATATTTTAAGCGTTTCTTTGCTTCCGATTTACTTAACCCTTTTAATTGAGCAAGATATAATGCCTGCTCTCCTACCTTCATACTTTTATACAAACCACGTTCTTCAGGTAAATACCCTATATATTCTATATGATTAGGAGCTAGCTTCTCTCCATCTAAAATAATTTCACCTGCATCTGGCATTGTTATTTGATTGATGATTCTAATAAGCGAGGTTTTTCCTGCTCCATTAGGACCTAACAAACCAAAAACACTTCCTTTAGGTATGTGCATCGACACATTATTTAATGCAGTATAATCGCCGTAACGCTTTACTACATTATTAACTTCTAATAAATTGCTCATAGATTTTATAGTTGATTAATTACCGTTTATTTAAAAACAGCAGTGACAAACTTACATATTTTTATACTCAATTAGTATACGGTTCTCTTCAAACGTTACAAGATTATTTTTTTGTTAATTTTACTATGCACGCATAACTTTTTTACAAAATACTATGCGTGCATAATAAAATTTATTATATTTGGCATTCATGGATAAGGATAAATCAATAGATCACCAATTAAGAGCCACGTGGCAAGCAGTTGCGAAAATGTACAACGAGCAGGCTGCAAAGCACGATAGCACTATGGCTACGGCTTTTGCTTTATTGAATATAGATTCTGAAAACGGTACTCCTTCAACTGCATTGGGTCCGTTAATGGGAATGGAACCTACAAGCCTTTCTCGTTTGTTAAAAACAATGGAAGATAAGGGAGTTATATGTCGCGAGAAAAATCCTAATGATGGTAGAAGCGTTATTTTAAAACTTACCGAATACGGTAAAGAAATGCGTGAAGTTTCTAAAGGACACGTATACCAATTCAATAATAAAGTAAGAGAACATATTACTGAAGAAGAGCTAGACACCTTCTTTAAAGTAACCACAACAATAAACAAACTAATTACAGATAAGTTAATATACGAAGAAGATATTGACAATAAAGCTGTATAAAACAAACCAACAAACAAATGGCAAGAAGAATTAAAAAAGTAGCAATTATCGGTTCTGGTATCATGGGATCAGGTATTGCATGTCATTTTGCTAACATTGGCGTTGAAGTGTTGCTTTTGGACATCGTTCCGAGAGAGCTTAACGACAAAGAAAAAGCAAAAGGACTAACCTTAGAAGACAAAGTAGTTCGTAACCGTTTGGTAAATGATGCTTTGACTGCTTCATTAAAGTCAAAACCATCACCTATCTACAATAAAAAATTTGCAGATAGAATTACTACAGGTAACCTTGAAGACGATTTACATAAAATAAAAGATGTAGATTGGATTATGGAGGTTGTTGTTGAACGCTTAGACATTAAACAAAGTGTTTTTGAACAAGTTGAAAAACACCGTACACCTGGTACTATAATTTCTACCAATACTTCTGGAATTCCTATTAAATTTATGAACGAAGGACGTAGTGAAGATTTCCGTAAACACTTTGCGGTAACACACTTTTTTAACCCTCCTCGTTATTTAAAATTATTTGAAGTTGTTCCAGGACCTGACTGTAAGCAAGAAGTTACTGACTTCTTAATGGATTATGGTTCTAAATTCTTAGGAAAAACTTCAGTATTAGCAAAAGATACACCAGCGTTTATTGGTAACCGTATAGGTATCTTCGGAATCCAATCGTTATTCCACCAAGTAAAAGAATTAGGCTTAACTATTGAAGAAGTTGATAAGTTAACAGGACCAGTTATTGGACGACCAAAATCAGCTACTTTCCGTACTGTTGATGTTGTTGGATTAGATACTTTAGTACATGTTGCTAACGGAATCTATGAAAACTGTCCTAACGACGAAGCTCACGACTTATTCAAGTTACCAGATTTCATCGACACCATGATGGAAAATAAATGGTTAGGGAACAAAACCAAACAAGGTTTTTACAAGAAAACTAAAAATGCTGAAGGAAAACGTGAAATTTTAGCGTTAGACTTAGATACGATGGAATACCGTCCGTCTAAAAAAGCAAAATTCGCTACCCTTGAATTAACAAAAACAATCGATAAGCCAATTGACCGATTTAAAGTTTTAGTTGGCGGAAAAGATAAAGCGGGAGAATTCTACCGTAAAAACTTCGCAGCAATGTTTGCGTACATTCAAAATAGAATTCCAGAAATTTCTGATGAATTATACAGAATTGACGATGCCATGAAAGCAGGTTTCGGTTGGGAAAATGGTCCTTTCGAAATTTGGGATGCTGTAGGAGTTGAAAAAGGTATCGAATTAATGAAAGCTGAAGGGGCAGAACCTGCTGCTTGGGTTACAGAAATGGTAGCTAAAGGAGAAAAGTCTTTCTATACAGTTAAAGACGGTGCAACATATTACTACGATGTACCAGCAAAAGCACAAGTTAAAAAACCAGGACAAGATTCATTTATCATCTTAGATAACATTCGTAAAACTACCGAGGTATTCAAAAACTCTGGTGTTGTTATTGAAGATTTAGGAGACGGAATCTTAAACTGTGAATTCCAATCTAAAATGAACACTATTGGTGGTGATGTTTTAGCTGGATTAAATAAAGCAGTTGATTTAGCTGAAAAAGACTTCCAAGGATTAGTAATTGGTAACCAAGCTGCAAACTTCTCAGTAGGTGCCAACATCGGAATGATTTTTATGATGGCTGTTGAGCAAGAGTACGATGAGTTAAACATGGCTATAAAATATTTCCAAGATACCATGATGCGTATGCGTTACTCTTCAATTCCTACGATTGCTGCTCCTCACGGAATGGCGTTAGGTGGTGGTTGTGAATTATCATTACACGCAGATAAAGTAGTTGCTGCTGCTGAAACCTACATCGGATTAGTAGAGTTTGGAGTTGGAGTAATTCCTGGTGGTGGTGGATCTAAAGAAATGGCTGTAAGAGCTCAGGACTTATTCCACACTGGTGATGTACAATTAAACGTATTACAAGAGCACTTCTTAACTATTGGTATGGCTAAAGTGGCAACTTCAGCTTATGAAGCATACGACTTAAACTTACTACAGAAAGGAAAAGATGTTGTGGTTGTAAACAAAGACCGTCAAATTGCAGAAGCTAAAAAACACGCTATATTATTAGCAGAGGCAGGGTATACACAACCTGTAAAACGTAAAGATGTTTTAGTATTAGGTAAGCAAGCCTTAGGTATGTTCTTAGTAGGAACAGACTCTATGGAAGCTTCTAAATATATTTCTGAACACGATCAGAAAATTGCAAACAAACTAGCCTATGTAATGGCTGGAGGAGATTTATCAGAACCAACAAAAGTTACTGAGCAGTATTTATTAGACCTTGAGCGTGAAGCTTTCTTAAGTTTAACTACAGAACGTAAAACGTTAGAGCGTATTCAGCACATGTTAAAAACTGGTAAACCTTTACGTAATTAAAATTACTATGCTATTAGCCTCTAGCTGTTAGCAAATAGCTAAAAGCCAATAGCCAAAAGCAAGAAAATATGAAAACAGCATATATAGTAAAAGGATATAGAACCGCCGTAGGGAAATCTAAAAAAGGTGTGTTCAGATTTAAAAGAGCTGACGAATTAGCTGCTGAAACCATCAAGTATATGATGGAAAAGTTGCCAGAATTCGACGTAAAGCGTATCGACGATGTTATTGTTGGTAACGCAATGCCAGAAGGTTCTCAAGGATTAAACATGGCAAGAATTATTTCGTTAATCGGATTAGATTCTGTGGATGTTCCTGGAGTTACCGTAAACCGTTTCTGTTCATCAGGATTAGAAACTATTGGTATGGCAGTAGCAAAAATTCAATCTGGAATGGCAGAGTGTATTATTGCTGGTGGAGCAGAAAGCATGAGTTCTGTACCAATGACAGGTTTTAAACCAGAATTAAACTACGATATCGTAAATGCAGGTCACGAAGATTACTATTGGGGAATGGGTAATACTGCGGAAGCAGTAGCGCAACAATACAATGTATCTCGTGCAGATCAAGATCAATTTGCATACGAATCGCACATGAAAGCTTTAAAAGCATTAGATAGCGATCGTTTTCAAGATCAAATAGCTCCAATTGATATAAAAGAAACCTACATTGATGCAAACGGAAAACGTGCTACAAGAAATTATACAGTTACTAAAGACGAAGGTCCACGTCGTGGAACTAGCGTAGAAGCCTTAGCAAGATTACGTCCAGTATTCGCTGCTGATGGTTCTGTTACCGCTGGTAACTCATCACAAACAAGTGACGGAGCTGCTTTCGTAATGGTAATGAGTGAAGATATGGTAAAGGAATTAGGTATTCAACCAGAAGCTCGTTTAGTAAGTTATGCAGCAGCAGGAGTACCCCCTCGTATTATGGGAATTGGTCCTATAGCAGCAATACCAAAAGCATTAAAACAAGCAGGTTTACAACAAAGTGATATTGAATTAATTGAGCTAAACGAAGCGTTTGCTTCACAATCGTTAGCAGTTATTCGCGAATTAGGATTAAATCCGGATATCGTTAACGTAAATGGTGGAGCAATTGCTTTAGGTCACCCATTAGGATGTACTGGTGGTAAATTATCTGTTCAGTTATTTGATGAAATGCGTAAGCGTGAAATGAATAGCAAATACGGAATGGTAACGATGTGTGTAGGTACCGGTCAAGGTGCTGCAGGTATTTTTGAATTCTTAAATTAGAATTAAGATATAAGTATTGAGTATTGAGAATTTTCTCATCTCTTTTAAAAAATAAGTAACAAAATTATAAAAGTAGTTAGTATCTCAATACTCACTACTAAATACTAAAATCTAAGATTATGTCAGAATTAAATAAAGATATTTTACGCGGAGGGCAGTTCCTAGTAAAAGAAACAAAATGCGAAGATATATTTACTCCTGAAGATTTTTCAGAAGAGCAAACAATGATGCGTGATGCGGTTAAAGAATTTAACGACCGTGAAATCATTCCTCATAAAGCTCGTTTCGAGGCAAAAGATTATGCACTTACCCAAGAAACTATGCGTAAAGCTGGTGAATTAGGGTTTTTAGGTGTGGCGGTTCCTGAAGCGTATGGCGGATTAGGAATGGGATTCGTTTCTACCATGTTAACATGTGATTACATTTCAAGTGGAACAGGATCTTTTAGTACTGCTTTTGGTGCACATACAGGTATTGGTACGATGCCAATTACTTTATATGGTACCGAAGAGCAAAAGCAAAAATATGTTCCTGCGTTAGCAATGGGAGAGCGTTTTGGAGCTTACTGTTTAACTGAACCAGGAGCAGGATCGGATGCGAATTCTGGTAAAACTACTGCTGAGTTAACTGAAGACGGAAAGCACTACAAAATTAACGGACAAAAAATGTGGATTTCGAATGCAGGTTTTGCTGAAATCTTTATCGTTTTTGCTCGTATCGAAGACGATAAAAACATTACTGGTTTTATCTTAGAATATGATAAAAACAATCCTAACGGAGTAACTTTAGGAGAAGAAGAACACAAATTAGGTATTCGTGCCTCTTCTACTCGTCAGGTATTTTTCAACGATACATTAATTCCTGTTGAAAACATGTTATCTGTTCGTGGTGGTGGATTCAAAATTGCCATGAACGCCTTAAACGTTGGTCGTATTAAATTAGCTGGTGCTTGTTTAGATTCTCAAAGAAGAATTATTAGCCATGCTGTAAACTATGCTAACGAGCGTAAACAATTTAAAACTCCAATTGCTGAATTTGGAGCTATTAAAATGAAGTTAGCTGAAATGGCTACTAGTGCTTATGTTGGTGAATCTGCATCATACAGAGCTGCTAAAAATATTGAAGATAGAATTGCTATCCGTGAATCTGAAGGAAGTTCTCACCAAGATGCAGAATTAAAAGGTGTTGAAGAATATGCTATTGAATGTTCTATCTTAAAAGTAGCAGTTTCAGAAGACGTACAAAACTGTGCTGATGAAGGAATCCAAATTTACGGAGGCATGGGATTCTCTGAAGAAACTCCAATGGAGTCTGCTTGGAGAGATGCTCGTATTGCTCGTATTTACGAAGGAACTAACGAAATTAACCGTTTATTATCGGTAGGAATGTTGGTTAAAAAAGCCATGAAAGGTCATGTAGATTTATTAAATCCTGCAATGGCAGTTCAAAACGAATTAATGGGAATTCCTTCTTTTGACACTCCAGATTATTCTGAATTATTCTCAGAAGAAAAAGAGATGATCGCTAAATTAAAGAAAGTATTCTTAATGGTAGCAGGTGCTGCTTTACAAAAATTTGGTCCTGAATTAGAACAACACCAACAATTATTAACTGCTGCTTCAAATATTTTAATTGAAGTATACATGGCAGAGTCTGGAATTTTAAGAACTGAAAAGAACGTGAAGCGTTTTGGTGAAGCAGCTCAAAAAGAACAGATTGCAATGGCGAAGTTATACTTATACAATGCTGTAGAAACTATTACTAAAAGTGCAAGAGAAGGAATTATTTCTTTCGCTGAAGGTGATGAGCAACGTATGATGTTAATGGGACTTAAGCGTTTTACAAAATACGCAAACTACCCTAACGTAGTGGAGTTACGTAACACAATCGCAGAAAAATTAAAAGCAGAAAATAAATACTGCTTCTAAACATATTAAAACTACCTAATGTTGCTAACAAGCATAGGTAGTTTTTAAAAATTTTCTTCAACTTTTATAGGTTTTAGAATTTAGTTGTTTGTTTAAAAGATCGTCAAATTAATTTTTGGCGGTCTTTTTTTATGCTCTTAAAAAACGTTGTTCAACCTATATTCTACAGTACCAACCTACTAGAAAATCAAGATTCTTAAGGTTTTCTTAAAACGTTTTTTCATACCTTTAATGGTATATTTATTGAATCAGTCCCTATGAAAAATAAAACAGCATGATAAAACTTACTACCACAGCACTACTAGGAATGGCTTTCTTAGCCATAATTAGCTGTAAAAACGAAGCAAAAAAAACAGACACACAAGAAACCACAAAACAAGAAACTGTAGCTACAGTTACTGATGTTACAGGAAACTATGTTTCATCAGAATACGAAAAAAGGAACGAAGGGTACGACTGGGTTTCAGTTGCTGTAAGACCTGCCGCAGATAACAATATAAAAATTGCTGTTCGCTCACGTGCTGACAAGAAAAAACCTACCTGTACTTTTGACGCTCTTGCCGAAAAAACAAATGACAGCACCTACAAAGCTGTTATAAACGGTAAGACCGTAGTATTTTCTTTTAAAAACAAACAAATTTCTATTGCCACGGCAAACAAAGAAGATAACAGTTTATTAAACTTTTACTGTTCTGGTGGAGGAAGCCTTGCGGGTTCTTATCATAAAATTAAAGGAAACCTTGACCAAACACAGATAGACAAAACCATTTTTAGAAAAAATGTAACCTTACAAGGAATTAGTTTTAGCATTGCTACTCAAAAAAATGGAATGGAAACTGAATTAACAGTTACTCCTTACGGATTAGAAATTGACAATTCTACTGTTACTCAAACAATTGATGGTAACGTTGTTGATGCTGAAATTGAAGATTTAAACTCTGATGGTTCTCCTGAAGTATTAATTTATACACAATCTGACGGAAGTGGAAGCTACGGAAATGTAATAGGATTTTCAGTAAACAATAAAAAATCGATGAGTCAAATATACTTCCCTCCTATTACCGATAATAAAGAATTAAGTAAGGGATATATGGGGCATGATGAATTTACCATTATTGAAACAACCTTAGCGCAACGTTTTCCTATTTATACAAAAGAAGATTCTAATGCTAACCCAACAGGAGGCATCAGACAAATTAACTATAAATTGGTTGATGGTGAAGCTTCAAGAAAATTTGTAGTAAAAAACTCAACTAACTTTAACACTAACAATTAAACTATTTATTATGAAAAAACTATCATTTGTATTCGCAACTATTCTATTAATCACAGTGTCTTGTGCTAAAAAAGAGGCTGCTGAACAATTATATGGCACTACTTGGGAGCTAGAATACATCTCTGGACCAAGAATTGCTTTTGAAGGATTATTTCCTGATAAAAAGCCACAACTTACGTTTGATAAAGAAACAAAGAAAGCTACAGGAAACAACGGTTGTAACGGTTATGTTGCTGAATTTACGTTAGGTGAAGAAAATGCGATTTCTTTTGGAGAACCAGGACCAACTACGATGATGTACTGCGGACAAGGGGAGCAAGAGTTTTTAAAAACCATTAAAAGAATTAACAAGTATAGTTTTGACATAGAAGGAAAACTAAACTTGTTAATGAACGATGTAACCATGATGCGTTTTAAAAAAGTAACTACTGAAGAATAATTCACGATAGTTGTTACTTTAAACGAATTAATAACATAGGGGAAAACCTCATACTATATAACCTTTTTTGGGTTTGTTAGTATGAGGTTTATTTTTTACTACCAAAGGCAACGTCCGCTAATAAGTATATAGTGAATGTTGGGTTGAATCTGTACTGATATATAAGCAGAGAGCATGCCGTGATAGTAACGACCCGTGCCGTGGTGTCTGCGGAGCACGCCGTAATATTAGCGACCCGTGCCGTGGTGTCTGCGGAGCATGCCGTGATATCAGCGACCCGTGCCGTGGTGTCTTCGGAGCACGCCGTGATATTAGCGACCCGTGCCGTGGTGTCTTCGGAGCATGCCGTGATATCAGCGACCCGTGCCGCGGTGTCTTCGGAGCACGCCTTAGTATCAGCGACCCATGCCGCGGTGTCTGCGACCCATGCCGCAGTGTCTGCGGAGTACGCCGTGATAGTAGCTACCCAATAACGGGGAGTATTCAATAAGGTGTGTCAACATATTTTTAGTTTTCTAAATAAGGTATCAGAGGTCCTTAATAACGACTAAAACTACTTTTAGTACTTAAATCGCTGAGCTTATGGGTTTCCGTAAGAAAATTAAATTATTATTAGTAAGTTCGTAAAAGTATAAACAAACATAAAATACAACTATAAACCTACCAAAACAGGTGTATAACGATGTATTTTACATCTATATAAACAAGTTAGCAACAAGCATAAAGCGAACCTTTAAGTATTTTACCAAACGTTTGGTAATTAAATAATTTTAGCTATATTTGCACTATGAGACCACAAAAAGTATTAGACATTGAAATATTAAAAGGACTAACTAAAGTTTTTCGTGCCAAAGGATATGAAGGTGCTAGCTTAAAAGAGTTATCAGAAGCAACAGGTTTAAAAAAAGCTAGCCTATATCATAGATTTCCAAACGGAAAACAGGAAATGGCTGACGCAGTATTGAATCATTTAGATCAATGGGTTAATGATATTATTTTTCAATCTCTTTCAAATACTGATTTTGAGCCAAAAATTAGATTAAAAAATGCATTAAATGAAATAAGTACTTTATACGATGGCGGAAATGAAACCTGTATTTTCCGAGCGCTTTCAATGCAAGGAGGTATTGAGTTATTCGAGAAACAAATTAATAAAGGAATGAATGACTGGCTTTCTGCTTTTAAAGAAATTGGAATCGCATTAAACCTAAGTCCTAAAGAAGCAGAACAAAAAGCTTTACAAGTATTAATTGATATACAAGGCAGTTTGATTGTCACTAAAGGATTAGGAGATATTTCAATTTTCGAAAAAACGCTTCAAAATATTGAGTACAACTATCTAAACGAATAAAAAAATTTACTTATAAATTATACCGAATGTTCGGTAACAAATATATTAATTATGAAAAAATATCCAATACCGCCTTTCAATGAAGAAACGGCACAACAAAAAGTTCAAATGGCAGAAGATGCATGGAATAGTCAAGACCCTATAACTGTATCTATGGCATATACCGAAGATACCGAATGGAGGAACAGAACCAGTTTTATCAATGGTCATAAGGAGGTACAGGAGTTTTTAAAAAACAAATGGCTCAATGAACGTAACTATAAGTTAAAAAAAGAACTCTGGGGCTTTAGAAATAATCGTATCGCTGTTCGGTTCGAATATGAATACCAAAACAAAGAAGGACAATGGTATAGAGCCTACGGCAATGAAAATTGGGAATTTGATGAAAACGGTTTAATGCAAAAACGTTATGCCAGTATTAATGATTTAGAAATAAAAGAATCTGAACGAAAACTTTAAATATACAACACAATGAAAAAATCAAACCTAGTATACCTGTTAGTCTTGACACTAATAGTTTCTTGTCAAGAAAAACCAAATACCCAAAAAAACACAGAAACATTAACAATGCAAATAAAAAAAACAATGAATCCAGTACATTACAAAACTAAAAATATTAACGGAGTAAATATAGCGTATAGAGAGGCAGGAGACAGCAAAAATCCTACGCTTGTTCTTCTGCATGGTTTTCCTTCATCTTCACACCAATATAGAAAAGTATTAAATCAACTTTCTGATGAATATCACCTAATAGCACCAGATTATCCTGGTTTTGGAAATAGTGATTTTCCTTCCGCTAATGATTATGAATACACGTTTGACAATATTGCCAAAACCATAAATTCGTTTTTAGAATTAAAAGAAATCAAACGCTATGCATTAATGATTCAGGATTATGGCGCACCAATTGGTTTTAGAATTGCCACCGCACATCCTGAAAGAGTTACCGCAATAATTAATCAAAATGGTAATGCCTATGAAGAAGGACTTGGAGAAGCTTGGAAAGGCATTAGAGCTTTTTGGGCTGATAGGAATGAAAAAACAGAAAATGCACTATTACCAGCTTTCTCTTTAGAAGGTTTAGAATGGCAATACACACATGGAACTAGAAACCCTGAAAATGTAAATCCGGATACTTGGCATTTAGATTACTTAAGATTATCTAGACCCAATGCTCATGCCGTAAATATTGATTTGTTTTATGATTATCAAAACAATTTAAAATTATATCCAAAATGGCAACAATACTTAAGAGATAACCAACCACCTTTATTAATTGTTTGGGGAAAAAATGATGAGTTTTTTCCCGAAAGTGGTGCAGTTGCCTTTAAAAAAGATGTGAAAGAAATAGATTATAATATTTATGACACAGGACATTTTGCTTTGGAAGAAGATGGTGATAAAATTATTACCAAAATGAGAGAATTCATGAAGAAAACATTGAAATAGCCAGTTGCTAACAATGTATAAAAATAATAGCGGTTTGGGTGTATAATCAAACCGCTATTATTTTTTAATTAAGTATATTGTTATCCGAAAAGTAAGTACTTATTAATCCGCTACTATTCTTATACTAGACCGTTAGGCACAAGGCGGAAAAAACCACAGAACTAATAACAAAGTGAAGGAAAAAATTCAAAAATACGATTTCAAAGAAGGACTTCCACAGGAATTTGAAATTATAGATTTTGACTTACTTTTTAACGAATTTTCGGAAGAAATAAAGAAACCACATCGAGCAGAATTTTATCAAATTTTATGGTTTCAAAAAGGCTCACCAACTCACTTTGTAGATTTCAACCCAATAAAAATTAAACCGAACTCATTATTATTCGTCAATAAAAATAGTGTTCAAATTTTTGATAATAAAACAAAATTCAAAGGAAAAGCAATTTTGTTTACTGACAGTTTTTTCTGCAAAACTGAAACAGATACAAAGTTTTTGAGAAGTAGTATTTTGTTCAACGACTTGCTATCTATTTCACAAATTGAGTTACCCAAAAATAATTCTATAATTGAGACTGTTTTTGAATTATTGGAAACTGAATTAAAAAATTCTAAAGACAATTATCAATCTGACTTACTACGAAACGATTTGCGTAATCTTTTACTGCATTCCGAACGGGAAAGACGAAAACAAGATTTTAAAGAATTAAAAAAAGATGCCAATCTTGAACAAGCATTGTATTTTAAAACGTTATTAGATGACAATTTCGTAAGGCATAAAAGAGTTAGCTTTTATTGTCAAGAACTGAACATAACACCAAAAAGACTTAATCAATCTACTTCTAAAATTTTTGGAAAGACGCCTAAAAATATCATTGATGACAGAGTTTTGCTCGAATCAAAAAGATTATTGGCTCACACAAGCGAAAGTATCAAAGAAATATCATTTTCATTAGGATATGAAGAGTTAACAAACTTCATTAAATACTTCAAAAAACATACTAACAAAACACCTGTTGAATTCAGAGCAGAATTTAATGTGGCGTAAAAGTATCATTCAAAGGACTTTTTTTATCGTTCCTTTTCTTCTTCTTCATTGCAACTTTGCAGTATCAATTTAAAATCATAAAAATGAGAAAAATACTATTAGGTGCAACAGTAATTTTAGCAATTGGGTTGACCTCTTGAAACTGTCAGAAAACAACAAATTCAGAAACTAAAAAAGAAGAAAAAATGGAAATTTCAAACAAAGAAAAAGTAATTGCTCTTTTAAAAAGCATTGAAACTGGTGCACAAGAACCAGTTGGGTACATTAATCCGCATAAATATATTCAACATAATCTTGGAGTTGCAGACGGACTTGCAGGATTTGGAGCATTATTGCAACAACTTCCACCAAACTCTGCTAAAGTGAATACAGTTAGAGCTTTTGAAGATGGCAATTTTGTTTTCACGCAAACAGATTATAATTTTTTCGGACCAAAAATCGGTTTCGATATTTTTAGATTTGAAAATGGAAAAATCGTAGAACATTGGGATAATCTACAAGAAACATCAGCAAATCCAAATCCAAGTGGAAACACAATGATTGACGGAGCAATTGAAATTAAGGACATCGACAAAACAGAAGAAAACAAAACTTTAGTAAAGAATTTTGTGAATGACATTTTAGTAAACGGAAAAATGGAAAAACTGGCTGGATATTTTGATGGAGATAATTATATACAGCACAATCCTAATATTGCAAATGGACTTTCAGGACTTGGAAAAGCATTAGAATATATGGCTTCACAAGGTATTACTATGAAATACGACAAAGTACATAAAGTTTTGGGAGAAGGCAATTTTGTATTAACTGTTAGCGAAGGTTCGTTCGCAAATAAGCCGACTTCGTTTTACGACTTGTTCCGTGTTGAGAATGGAAAAATAGCTGAACATTGGGATGTTATGGAGACAATCGCACCCAAAGACGAAAGTAAAAATAATAATGGTAAATTTAATTTTTAATTATTTAGTCATCAGACTTAAATAGCTTGAAGAAATTAACTCTTAAAAAACTAAACAATAAAATGAAAAAAACAATTTTTATAACAGGAGCTTCTTCTGGATTAGGAAAAGCAACAGCACTACTGTTTGCTAAAAATGATTGGAATGTAATCGCAACTATGCGTAAACCAGAAAACGAAACCGAACTAACTAAAGTAGAAAGCATTGCGCTTCTTCCTTTAGATGTTACCAAACCAGAACAGATTTCTGAAACTATTGAAAAAGCATTAAAAATATCAAAAATAGATGTGGTATTTAATAATGCAGGATATGGTTTGGCAGGTCCTTTTGAAGGTGCTACCAATGAGCAAATAACCAATCAAATTAATACAAACCTTATTGGTGTAATGAGTGTAATCCAAAAGTTTTTACCTCATTTTAGAGAAAATAAATCTGGCACATTCATCACTACAACTTCTATTGGCGGATTGGTTACTTTGCCATTCAACTCGGTTTATCACGCTACAAAATGGGCTTTAGAAGGCTTTAGTGAAAGTTTGGCTTTTGAGCTTAAAGAATTTGGAATAACAGTAAAAACGGTTTCACCTGGTGGAATTGCTACCGATTTTGCAGGTCGTTCTTTAGTTTTAACACAACATAATGCGTACAATAAGCAAATAGAAAAGGTAATGTCCGTTTTTATGGACCCTGAAAGAGCAAAAAATTATTCTACAGCAGAACAAATTGCAGAGGTAGTTTACACAGCTGCTACAGACGGAAAATCTACTTTAAGGTATGTTGCTGGTACAGATGCAAAAGAAATGTATGCACAAAGAAATGAAGTTGGCGAAGAAATTTTTAGACAAGGAATAGAGCAAACTTTTTATAGTAAATAAATTAAAAAATGATAAGCAAACCAATAACTATGGAATCTATATTAGAATTTTTAAATAGTGAAAGAACTTTGATTCTTTTTGCAGGAATAATAGGTAGTGTTTCTTTATTTGTTGGTTTGCTTTTTTTAATATTCTCAAATCACAAAAGTTTTGCGGTTACAATGATGGTTCTTGGCATAATAGAAATGGCGGTAATGTTTCCAATTTATATTAAATATCAACAAAAAATAGATACTAAAATTTCTATGTTTGAAAGTGGAATTCCTGCATTTACAAAAGCAGAAACTATAAGTACTGAAAAAGCATTAAAATCATTCTTTAGATTAAAATTAATCTATGGGATTTTAATAGTCTTACTTATTTTGACAATGTCTTTCTTAGGCCCAAAATCATTACTTTTTGGTGTTTTTTCAGCATTAATTTTGCACTTATCCTTCGCTATTACTATTGATAATTTTGGAGAAAAATACACTAATAAACATCTTACCGCACTACTTAAAAATTAAAATATCAATAAAACGTATTAAATATGAATGTAATTAAAGCATTAAACTGGAGATATTCCACAAAGGATTTTGACCCTAATAAAAAAATATCGGAAAAGGATTTTGTTAAAGTAAAAGAGATTTTAAGAATGAGTCCTTCGAGCACCAACCTTCAACCTTGGCATTTTATTATTGCAAATTCAGATGAAGGCAAAAAACGAATGGCAAAAGGAACTCAAGGCTTTTTTATCTTTAATGAAGCCAAGATATTAAATGCTTCGCACGTAATTTTATTTTGCTCAAGACTTTCGGCAGATAATGATTATATGCAACACCTTTTAGACGTTGAAGACAATGACGGAAGATTTCCTAATGAAGAAATAAAACAAAATGTAAATGGTGGTAGAAATGCTTTTGCTGCCATTCATAAATATGATTTAAAGGATTTACAACATTGGATGGAAAAACAGGTTTATTTGAATATCGGAAACTTTCTATTGGGAGTTGCGACACTAGGTATAGATGCTTGTCCAATGGAAGGTGTTGATATGAAAGCATTAGATGAAGAATTTGGCTTGCGTGAAAAAGGATTTACAGCAATAACAGCAGTTTCTATTGGCTATAGAACTGAAAGTGATTTTAATACTACAGATAAAACGCCAAAATCAAGACTTTCGGAACAAGAAACTATGACAATTCTATAGCGGAAAAAACCCAGTGCCTAACAACGTATATAAAAAATAGCAGTTAAGAGCCAGATTAAAAGTTTGGTTCTTTTCTGCTATCTTTGTTTTAAACCGAAAATTGGCACTTATAAATCTGCTACTTTTCATATACAAGACCGTTGTAGCCAATTAAACGAACCTCAATGAAAATCAAGAGAATTGTAATAAGAAATTATAAAAGTGTTAAGCACATTGACATTGAATGTTCAGATAAAATAAACGCATTTATTGGAGAAAACAGCACAGGAAAAAGCAACATTTTTGATGCAATAAATTGGCCTTTAGGCCCAATTTATCCTTCTTTTAACTCAACTCTTCCAGAGGACCATTTTATGGGAGACATTAATAATGAAATTAAAATTTCTCTTGAATTTGATAATGGCAAATATCTTCAATTGGCTCAAAATTGGACTGACCAAGCAGGACGAGAAAAAACTGGATTAAATCATTCAGGAAATTACATTACTGACATTGATAGACAAAATTATTGTTCTGGCTATTTAGGAGTTGATAGGTCAATTCTTGATTACGCACCTTCAAACAGATGGTCTTTAATGGGTAGAATTCTTTTGGACATTAACAAGATGTTTAAAGAACAAGAAATAGTTGATGAAGAAACTGGAGAAGTTGTCAAAAAAACGGAAATATTTAAAACAGAAATAGAACGACTGAGAGATGATATTCTGTTTACAGTAGAAGATGATAATGGAACACAAGTAATGAAAAAATTCATTGAAGTTCTTCAAGTTGAAACAGCAAAACAATTAAATCGACCAAGTAACGAATTAAAAGTAGATTTAAATTTGTATGACCCTTGGAATTTTTTTAGAACTCTACAACTGGTAATTTGTGAAAACGACACAAATCTATCTTTTCAGGCTTCTAAACTTGGAATGGGTGTACAAGCATCAATTTCAATAGCAATTTTAAAAGCTTATTCACAACTGAAATTAAATAATAGTACACCTTTATTTATTGACGAACCTGAACTGTTTTTACATCCTCAAGCTCAAAGAAACTTTTACAAAGTTTTATGCGAATTAGCAGAATCTGGTACGCAAATATTTTTCACTACACATTCGCCAGATTTTTTAAATGTTGGTAGATTTAATGAAATTTTCTTAGTTAGAAAAAATGCCGAAAACGGAACATATGTTAGAAATGCAAAACCAACAGCATTTGTAGAAGATTTAAAAATTAGAAGAAATATCAACTCAACAAATGAAGATATTCTACTGCACTACAAAAATGCCTACGAAGAAACTGGAGATACACAAAAAGCAAATGAAGCTTTTTTTGCAAAGAAAATAATATTAGTTGAAGGGCAAAGTGAGACTTTACTTTTACCATATTTCTTTGACTTAATAGATTACGATTATATTGGAAAAGGGATAACAATAGTAAGATGCGGAGACAAAAGCGAACTAGATAGATTTTATCGTTTATATACCGAATTTGGAATACCTTGTTTTGTAATTTTCGATGGTGATAATCATCATATCGGAACACAAGACGAAGCTAGTACAATAGAAAAAAACAAAGCCTTATTAGGATTATTTAATATGGTTTCTGACTTTCCTGACAATAGTGTAAATGACAAATTTCTTGGTTTTGAAGCTACTCTAAATGAAAATTTAGGAATTGCAACTTCAAAAAAAGGATTAAAACTATTTAAATACATTAAGCAACATATTACTACAGCAGACCAAGTACCTAATTGGATAACTGGAATAACTGAAAAAATTGAATTATTAACTGATAATACTGAAAGTGTTTTAAAAGTACCTGAAGTTGAACAATAAAAATAACTGGCTACAACAAAGTACTGTGGTAAAAAACAAGTAAAAACTCATTAACTTTTCACTAAAATACTTCTATAATTATTATCATAG
>NZ_JAKVUA010000006.1:0-139109 GCF_033978845.1 Tenacibaculum sp. 1B UA | reverse complement strand
TTTCCTCAAGACAACGAAACCATCAGCGCGTCACGCTGGTGTTTCCTCAAGACAACGAAACCATCAGCGCGTCACGCTGAGCTTTCCTCAAGACAACGAAACCGTCAGCGCGTCACGTTGAGCTTTCCTCAATGCAACGAAACCATCAGCGAGCTTCGTTGAGCTTTCCTCATCAATATGTAAGTACAATAAAGAGTGTAGAGAGCTTTATGACCGAATTATTGTTAGGGTAAAAGTAAAACTTGCTTTAATAGCAGTGTGTAATAAGCTGCTAAAACAAGCTTTTGCAATAGTAAAAAGTGGTTTATCGTATGATGCAAATTATAAAAGAGCTTTTGAGTTAAAAAAGTATAAAATGCACTTGTTTTTTACCTCAGTTCTTCTTAATGGTAGTATAAACGGAACTTTTAGCAATTTTATTAACACTCTCAAAATATAAAAGAATGTAACTTTTTTATCGTGTCAACACACGAAGCCTAATCGTGTCGACACTCCTTACCTAAGGGGAACGATACTCCCTGCCTAAGGGAAGTGTCATTCACTGCCTAAGGGGAGTAACACCAAACAACAAAAAAGATAAAATATTTGTATTGTGTAGAAAAATGTTTGTTAGCATATTGAATGGATAATAGAAGTATTGTTATTTGTTCATTGTTCCAAGAGTTACTACTTTTTTCAACCATTTAGCTCTAAACTTTTCTTTTGAGAGTCTTATAGGGCCAATGGTAGTAATTCGCACTTTTTTTACACCTATATAGTTTAATGTTAGTTTTTTCATAGCATTATGGCTTGGGCTTCTATAAAACCATTTATAGTACCAAGCAGGTTGATCTAAGGTGCAAATTATTCTAGCAGTTTTTCCTGTAAAACATTTATCCCACCATAAAGACTTTTCTCTTTTTTTAAAAGCAAAACCAGGGAGTAAAACTCGGTCTAAAAAACCTTTCATAATTGCAGGTACAGAACCCCACCAAATAGGATACACCAATACTAAGTGGTCTGCCCACTTAAGTTTTTCTTGTGCTTCTAGTAAGTCAGGCTCAAGCTCTGTTCGCTTTCGATAGCCAAATTGAAGGTTGGGGTTAAAGTTTAATTCTCGGATGTTGATTTCTTGTATTTCAGCAGTCGATTTCTTCGCACCTGTTTTATAAGCTTCAGAAAGACCAAAATTAAAACTTTCCTTATCAGGGTGTCCGTTTATAATGAGTATTTTCTTCATTTTTCTTAAAAAATAGGTTTCATTTTTGCTTCAAACTGAGAGCCTGTTAAGTTTTCTGTTTTAAAAAACTTATATAGTATAAAACAGGTAGGTATTGTTAAAAAGACTGTGCAAATAATAAAAGTGCTAAGGCTACAAAATGTACCTAAAATTTGAGTACCGACTTCTCCTATATATGAAGTAATATTGTTTTGTGGGTTTTTAAAATAGATATGAACTGATATGGCATACTCATAAAACCGAATTGAAGTTTCATAGATTAACCAAGCAGGATAAAACCATTTTCTAATAGGTTCCCACCATTTTCCCCAGATTGACTTTAGTTGTTGTTTGTTGTTATCTTCCATTGTTATTGTATTTGTTAGCAAAATTGCTGTAAATGGAAGGTTTATCATTTGATATAAATCAAATTCGTTTTTTGGGGTTTCTTATTCTGCTCAACGTTTCAAGAGTTATTCCTAAATATGAGGCAATATGTGTAAGAGGAATTCTGTTGGTTATAAAAGGATAAATACTTAGCAGGTGTTTGTATCTTTCTTCTGCTTTGTTGAATTGAATGGTGTATAATCGCTCGCAAAGCCCCAACATGGTTTCAGTGACTATTTTACTAATTAAGCGTTCAAAGTCGTGATGCTTTTGAGAAAGCTTATCAACAGTATCTTTTGAAAATTCCAAAACGGTTGAATCTTCAACAAATTCAACATAGTGTGGACTAGGTTCGTTACTAAAAAAGCTAACAATGGAAGCCATAAACTGATTTTCGAAAGTAAACCAATCAGAGATGTCTTTACCATCTTTTAAGTAATAAGCTCTTGAACATCCTTGGACAATAAAAAAGACTTTTTTAGAGAATTGCCCTTCTCGTACAACAATGTCTCCTTTTTTATATACACAAACTTTTGAACTGGTAATTAATTCTTGTTGACACTCAGTAGACAGCGGAGTGTAAGTTTCCTCAATTGTTTTAAAGACTTCTTTATAATTCATCCTCTCTCATTAGTAGCTTCAAACCTACTATTTTTTTGCCAAGTTCAAAAGTTATGTGTGTTAATATGCTGTACTTTTAAGAAGGATTGACAATACCATAATTTTTCATTAAAAAGTCTAAAGAAAACCCTAGTTTTAAATACATTTCTTTAGCCATTTCTGAGGCTTGTAATGTAGCTAAGGATAAATTCTGGTCAATAGCTTTATTCAATGTATGGCACATAATTTCGGTAGCAAAACCTTGCTTTCTTTTTTCAGGTATAATACCCAAACTATGTAAGCCAACAATCGTATTAGTAGTGTATAAAATTACGGTTCCAACAAGTTCTTGTTCAAAATAAACAAGATAATAGGGTATGGTTTCTTTAGTTTTTAAAATGGTTGCTGTACTTATTTCGTAATTAAAGGCTTTAAAAAAGGCATTGCTCCAAACATCAGCTTCTTCTGTGTTTTCTACTCTTTTAAAATCGATGTGTCTTTGAGTTTCGAACTTTTCGTTTAGCTCTAAACTCATTCCGTATTGTGTTGACTTTAACTGAATTTTAGCGTCAAGTTCCATATTGTTTTCTTGACTTGGTAGTGCAAATAAAGAAAATGTAAAAAGGTTACCTTCTCCTAACATTTGTAGCTGTACTTCTTTTAGTTGGTTTTCAGAAGGAGAGAGGTTGGTCCAAATTCTATTAGGCCATTGGGCATTTTCAATATAAGCGCTTTCAAAAGATGTTTCTTTATGATATCCTTGATATGGAGTCGCAGCAGTTTTCCACAAAGAAGTTAAATTGTTAATGTTTGATACTACTTTTTTCATTTTGAGTTGATTAAAAGAATACTAATTGCCATGAAAATAATTCCAATACACTTTTTGGTAGTTATAGGCTCAACAGGCAGGTTTAACCAACCAAATTTACCTGCGAATAACGAAAAAATCAATTGACCGCATAAGCCAAAAGCAATCATTTTTGAAATCCCTAGCTTTGGTATGGTGTAAAAATAAAGAGAAATACCAATCATGCTAAAAAGTCCGCCAATAAACCATAAATACCAAGGCACTTGCTGTGCTGTAGTTAATTGAATACTTTCTTCTTTGAATAGAAAGATGAATAAGCATCCAAAAACAGCACTAGCTATAGAGGTGGCTATAACAGCGATAACAGGTTGTTTTACAATAGTACCTAGTTGCGTGTTAAACCCTGCTTGAACAGCTAGTGAAACACCTCCAATAAAAGCCAAAAAGTATAAAAAGAATATTTTCATACTGCAAAGATGGAAAGGAAATAACACCTTTTTCTTTACATATGTTGACTGCTACACACTTTTTTTAATGCTCTTACGAATTCGGCTTAATTGAGTGGGAGTAATGCCTAAGTGAGAGGCAATATAGTGTAATGGTATCCTGTTATCTATGTTGGGATTAGCGTTTACAAAATCGAGATACCGTTCTTTAGCTTCTTTTAAAACAATATCAATTTCTCGTTTTTCTTTATCAATTACCCAATTCTTTTCGAGATAAGCAATATAGAAGTTCTGTAAGTCTTGGTTTTTCTTAATAAGTTGTCTGTAGGTGTCATACGGAAAGCTAATAACTGTAGAATCCTCTATAACCTCTAGAGAAAACTGAGAAGGTGTGTTGGTAAGTGATGATACTACAGAACCTATAAAACTACCTGATAAAAAGATGTTTTTATGATATACCGTACCGTTTTTATGTAAAAAGCAAGAAACTACTGCGCCTTTGTATAGCACGTGTATGTGTTTTGACACCTTTCCGAAGGGTAATAAAGTAGCTCCCTTTTTTAAATCGTGCACTTTTGCAACCGAAAATAAAGAAGAAACAGAGTCGTTACTCACCGTAGCATAACGATTAAAAACACTTGCTAAAAAGGCTTTATATTCATTTGGTTGATCCATTACTACTTATAAGGTTTAAGTGTTTTTTATTTGTATGATTTGTGCTGCAATACTTACCGCTATTTCCTCGGGGGTTTCACTTTTTATAGAAAGTCCAATAGGTGCGTGTACTTTATTTAATTCTTCTTGAGTAAATCCTTCGTTTTGCAGAACTTCCCACATCGTTTGCAACTTTGCTTTGCTACCTAAAACCCCTAAAAATTTATAGTTGTTTTTAAGGAGTTTACTCAATACCAATTTGTCATCAGTGTATTTATTAGTCATAATGGCTACATAGCTTGAAGAAGATTTTTCTATGTAGTTTTCAATATCGTTATAATCAATAACCTGTTTTTTATGAGCAGTTTGGTTGTTTTTTAAAGTGTTGAGGTTTTCTCGATTGTCAAAAACTACTACATAGAAACCAAGTTTAACAAAGAGTTCAGAAACTGCAACGCCTACATGACCACCACCAACAATGTACAAGGTTTCTCTAAAGCCGATATGTTCTTTAAAATACCAATCTTCTTTAGAATTGATGTTATATTCAAATTGATTTTCTAGAGTATGGGAAGTAAAATCAAATAAGGAAGGAGATAAGTGTAATGTTCCTTTTTTACCGTGTTGTAAAGAAGAAATAATAGTTGAAATTATTGAAATATGTTTAGCATCTAAGCAATGAAAGGCCACTGTTTGTTCACCAGAACAAATCATCCCCGAACCATCTTTGATATTTCCTTTATGAATTTGTTTTTTGATGAATGTTGGCGGATTCTCTTGTTGTAGTAGTTGTTTGGCTTCTTCAACAAGCGAAAACTCCATAACACCACCACCTACAGAACCATAAATAAAATCATCTTCAGCAATTAACATTTTAAAGCCTTTTCGACCAGGAGAACTACCAAGGTTTTCAATTACCGTTAGGAGGTATACCTTCTGTTTATTTTGAAGTTTTGTATGTAACTGTTGCCAAAAACCCATAAAAGTTTAGTTAAAAATAGTTTCGCTTAGGGCATAATAAATAGCCATTAGTGCAGAAAAAATAGCACTGGCTAAAAAACGCCAATCGAGTTTTACTTTATTTTGAATGATAAAGTTAGCAATAAACGAAATAGGAATGTTCACTAAAAATGACCAACAAGCAACAATGAATAAGTTACTGGTTATTTGTTCAAAATTCCCAGAAAATAACTTGATAAACAGCAAATGTCTAAAAATCCAAAGCGGATTAAAGTAAGCAATGGCTAATATTGTTTTTGCGAGTGTTCTTCTTAGTCCGCTATTGTTAGCTGTTTTTCTCTCTATCCAATTAAAATAATTAGGGATTTCAAGAGCATAAACGGTAGCTCCAATAAATACCATTCCGAGGAGTCTGTATAAGGAAAACTCGTTTAGTAAAAGGGATGCAATGGTATCTCCAATGCTATAAATTAACGCACCCCTAAATATATTTTGTTTGGTGTATTGTAGTTTGATAAGCTTTTATTTTTCATACAATCCCATCAACACTTTTTCGGGTGTAAAAGGGGAGTGGAATTTTAATTTATAATTAGAGTTGAAAGTTTTTACCGCTTGCTGAATGGCAAAATAAGTCCCAATTCCATACATTAAAGGAGGTTCACCAACCGCTTTCGATTTTTTAATAGCCATTTGATTCCCTTCCGTTTTTAACGGAATGGTTTCTATTGTTTTGGGAGCTGAGAAAATATCAGGTACCTTGTAGGTAGACAACGCATTCGATAATAATCTCCCTTCATTGTTATAGGCAATTTCCTCTAAGGTCATCCAACCGATTCCTTGTGCTAAAGCACCTTCCACTTGGCCTAAATCAATTCCCATATTCATACTTTTACCAAAGTCGTGTACAATCTTTACGCTGTCAATTTCATAATTCCCACGGATACAATCTACAGTAACGGTTGTGATAGCAGTACCGTATACATGATAGGCAAACGGATGCCCTTTTTCTTTGGTTTTATCAAAATGAATCACAGGAGTAGCATAATGTGCATTTTCAGATAGCGCCACGCGACGAAGCATCGCTTCAGTAATTAAAGCTTCCCATGTTAGCTCTGATTTTTTACCACTCACAAAAACAGCATTTTCTTGAAAAGAGATATTTTCTTTTTTGGTAGAGAGCATGTCAGCGGCAACTTCTGTTAGTCGTTCAACTAACGAATTACAAGCCATTTCTGTTGCTTTCCCGTTAAGGTCGGCAGTTGAACTTGCTGCAGAAGGTGAGGTATTGGCAACACGTGTAGTATTCGTGGTTTCCAGTTTTACTTTATTGGGCGAAATTCCTAAAACACTTTGTGCTACTTGTAATATTTTGGTGTTTACACTTTGTCCCATTTCTACAGCACCTGTAGAGACACCAACACTTCCATCTTGATAAATATGTACCAAAGCACGTGCATGATTCATTGGGGTATTGGTAAATGAAATACCAAAGGCGATAGGCATTAATGAAATTCCTTTTTTGTAACGGTCGTTCTTATTATTGAAGTCAGCTACTTCTTGTTCTAGCTGTTCAAGTTGATATTGCTCTTTTGCGCTAAACCAAGAGTTTTGTGCTTGTACTTCGGTTGCAATTTGCCCGTATGAAAACTCATCGTTCTCAGCTAATAGATTGGCTTCTTGTATTAATCTTTTATTGATCCCTATTTTATCAGCGGCATCTGCAATAGCACTTTCAATAACAAACATTCCTTGCGGACCACCAAAACCACGAAAAGCGGTGTTAGGAGGTAAGTTGGTTTTACAACTATACACTGTAGTATGTACGTTTGGAACAAAATAACTATTGGTAGCATGAAACAATGTCCTTTCAGCAATAGCAGGTGATAAATCAGCGGCGGCACCAGAATTTTGTAGGAACTCAGCTTCAAAAGCTTTTATTTTTAGGTCTTTGGTTAGACCAATTTTATAAAATGATGAATACGGATGGCGCTTTCCTGTCATACGTAAATCGTCATGGCGATTCAACATGTATTTTACTGGACGATTCAAATGTTGTACCGCCACAGCTGCCATCACTGCCCAAGGAGTTGCTTGATCTTCTTTACCTCCAAAACCACCTCCTAAGCGAATTACATCGACTTCAATTTTATGCATTGGAATACCTAAAACCTTGGCTGCTGTTTTTTGAACAGCAGTAGGGCCTTGCGTAGATGAGGTAATTTTTATATTCCCGTTTTCTTGAGGAACCGCATAGCAACCTTGTGTTTCGAGATACAAATGCTCTTGTCCGTTAGAAAAAGTTTCGCCTTCAAATACATATTCACATTCGGTAAAAGCATTTTGGGTGTCTCCTAAGTTAAATGAACGAGGAGCATTGATAAAACTACCTTTTTCTTTGGCTTCTTTAGCGGTTGTGATTACAGGAAGTTCTTCAATATTTATGGTAATTAAACTTCTTGCTTTTTTAGCAATCGCTTCACTTTTTGCAACAATGAAAGCAATGGGTTGTCCCCAAAAATGGACTTCATCTTCTGCCCATAAAGGTTCATCAGGAATGATACCTCCAATTTGATTTTCTCCTAAGACATCTTTATAGGTGAATATTTTTACTACACCTTCTAGTGCTTCTGCTTTAGAATAATCTACCGATTTGATTTTACCATGCGCTTTTGACGAGTCAAAAACCAACCCGAATAAGGTATCTTGACGTAGCATTAAATCGTCAACAAATAACGATTCTCCTCTAACATGTGTAAAACTGTCAATATTTTTCATCGTCTTCATTAGGCAATTAATTTTTTTAGTTCTACATGATTAGAGAATAGCTCCAAAAAATGAGCAAAAAATAATTGTCGTGCTAACAAACGTTTGTATTCAGCAGTTCCACGAACATCACTGATAGGTGAGATTTCTGATTGTAAAACTGTTTCAGCTTCTTTTATAGTTTCTGAATTGATTGTTTTTCCGATTAAAAAAGCGTTGGTTTCGTGTAAATATTTCGGAATGGCAGCAACACCTCCTAAAGAAAAATGAGCGTCTGTAATTGTATTATTTTTTAGTGTAATTCTTCCAGCGGAATTTACACTAGCAATGTCTAAATGTGTTCGTTTGCTTACCTTCTCAAAATTGAAAAAGTCTTCCGTTTGCGGAACTTTGAATTGTATTGAATGTAAGATTTCACCTTCGTGTAAATCATACTTTTTATAGTCTTGATGAAATTCTTGAAATGGAATTTGTCGTGTATTTCCATCTTCTTTTTGAATGGTTACCATTGAGTTTAATGCTAAAAAGAAAATAGACATATCACCAATAGGTGAGGCATTTACAAAGTTACCTCCAATAGTTCCCATATTTCTGATTTGCTCAGAAGAAACAAGTTTTAAAAATTGTTTGAGTTTAGGGAAGAGAGTTTGCAATTGTTTACTTTCTGCTATTTCGGTCACTGTTGTATTAGCACCTAACGTGCAAAAACCTTTGGTAAAAGAGATTTCTTTCAAAGCATTGTTATCGGTTAATAAATGTACATCTTCTTCAGCCATTTTATCAGCATGCTGTACATATATATCGGTTCCGTTGGCTACTTTTACTCCTGTTTTTTCAAAGGTTCTTGGTTGTAATTGAGCTAATTTTTCTGGAATAGTTACAAAATAATTAGGAATAAAACCTTCCTTGATTAGCCAGTCAATTTGATGGTTTTTATCTTTTTGTTGTAGTTTTTGTTCTATTTCAAAACCTGCTTTTTCAATCGATTTATAACCTGTACAGCGACAAATGTTTCCGCTGATAGCATCGTTACAAGAAGTTGTTTGTTTACTGTCAAGAGCATAACCAGTCATAGAAACCACAAATCCTGGTGTACAGAAACCACATTGTGTCGCATAATTATCGGTCATTGCTTTTTGAATGGTATTCAGTTCTTTTGGTAAATTGATTCCTTCTACCGTAACGATGTGTTTTCCGTTAGCATTTCCTAAAGGAGAAATACATGAAGTTATACTTTGGTAGCTAAGTTTATTATCATTTAGATCACCAATTAAAACAGTACAAGCTCCGCAATCGCCTTCACGACATCCTATTTTTGTACCTTTTAATTGTTGATGTTCTCTAATAAAATCGAGTAGGGTAATACCAGCGTTTGCTGTAGTTTTTATTACCTGATTATTTAATATAAATTGTATCATAAGCAGAATGCAAGATACGAAAATGTGACGTTAGGGAAAAAGTTGAAAAAGAAAAGTGTGGAGTTTAAGCTTTTTAATTATTTAATGATATGATGGTCAAAATATGTAGCAATAAAAAAGCCTCCAAAAATTGGAGGCTTTGTATATATTTTAAGAAAAATATTAAGCAAATAGGTTATCTATTTTTTCTTTTTCTTCTTGTGCTAAGGCTGGGTCTACTAAAATACGACCACTATGCTCATCAATTGTAATCTTTTTACGGTTAGCAATTTCTAACTGAACTTGTGGTGGAATAGTGAAGAAAGAACCTCCAGCAGCTCCACGCTCAATAGCAACAACTGCTAATCCGTTTCTTACTTTAGTTCTAATTCTTTTATAAGCAGTTAATAAGTGACCTTCGATAGACTTTGAAAATTCTTCAGACTTTTCTTTTAATAATTGCTCTTCTTTCTCAGTCTCTTTTAAGATAGCATCTAGTTCACCTTTTTTGTGAGTTAAATGTGCTTCTTGCTTCGCTAATTTTTCTTTGGTGTTATCAATAACCTCTTTCTTTTGAGCAATTTTAGCTTTATATTCCTTAATTCTCTTTTCAGATAATTGAATTTCTAGCTCTTGGTACTCAATTTCTTTAGATAAAGAATCGAATTCACGGTTATTACGAACATTTTTTTGTTGTTCTTCATACTTAGTAATTGAGTTTTTAGATTCTTCAATCGCTAACTTTTTATTACTAATATCAGTTTCTAAATTTTTAACATCTTCAGCTAAATTAGAAAGTCTCTTGTTTAATCCGGCAACTTCATCTTCTAAATCTTCAACTTCTAAAGGTAATTCACCGCGAACGTTTCTAATCTCGTCAATTCTAGAATCGATTAACTGTAAATCGTATAACGCTCTTAATTTTTCTTCTACCGTTACTTCTTTTTTTGCCATCTGTTAAATATAGTATATTGGATTTGTACTTTTTTCGCTTAAAATAATTGCAAAAATACTAATTTTTTTGCTAAGATAATCAACTAAAAGGTTTTTTGTAAATTGTTCACTTTCATAATGTCCTACATCTGCAAGCAAAATTCTTTTTTCTGCTTTAAAAAACTCGTGATATTTAAAATCAGCACTTATATAAGCATCGGCACCAGCTCGCATCGCATTTTTGATAGCGAAACTTCCTGAACCACCTAACACAGCTACTTTTTTAATAGGTTTGTCAAGTAATTCTGAATGTCTGACACAGCCTGTTTTAAAGGTTTCTTTTACAAATAATAAAAAGTCTTTTTCATCCATCGCTGAAGGGAGTTCTCCAATCATCCCCATACCTACGTTTTGGTTTTGGTTATCCAGCGTAATAACTTCGTAGGCAACCTCTTCATAAGGATGGTTTTTAAAGAGAGTAGAAAGTATTTTTCCTTCTAAATAAGAATCAAAAGTTACTATAATACAGGTTTCCTTTTCAAACATTAATTCTCCTTTTTTACCTACAATAGGGTTCGAATTTTCGTTCCCTCTATAGCTTCCTTTTCCTTCTACATTAAAAGAACAGTTGTCATAATTACCAATGTTACCTGCCCCAGCTTCAAATAACTTTTCACGTACATTAGTAGCTTCTGCAAAAGGAACATAAGTTGTTAGTTTTTTTATGATTCCTTTTTTGGGGATTAAAGTTTTCATGTTTTCTAAGCCTAAAACTTCTCCCATTTTAGCAGAAACCCCATTGTTTACATTATCTAGAGCTGTATGTGTAGCGTAAATAGCAATGTTATTTTGAATAGCTTTTAATACAACACGTTCTACATAATTGTTGCCGTTAAATTTTTTTAGTCCACTAAATACAATAGGGTGAAAACTTACAATAAGATTACAGTTTTTAGCAATAGCCTCGTCCACAGTTTCTTCAAGAGTATCTAGCGTAACTAAAACTCCTGTAACTTTAGTACTGTAATTGCCTATTAATAAACCAACATTGTCAAAATCTTCGGCATACGAGAGTGGTGCCAGTTGTTCAATATAGTTGGTGACGTCTTTTATTTGCATTTGGTACGTTTTCAAAATTACTATAGCAAAGTTACAAAGTAGAAAAATGAAAATAAAAGTATCCTGTACATTAATGCTTAAATTATTACTTTTGGTGTAATGAAGCTACTTCGATTTTTATTATTTCCGTTTGCTGTTTTGTACGATGCTATTACGAGAATTCGTAATTGGTTTTTTAATCTAGGTGTTTTAAAATCAACTTCTTTTGATATCCCAGTGATTGCTGTTGGAAATTTAAGTGTAGGAGGAACAGGAAAATCTCCTCAGATAGAATATTTAATACGTTTACTAAAAGATAATTATAGAATTGCAGTTTTAAGTCGAGGATATAAACGTAAAACAGAAAGGTTTCAAGTAGTGAATGGTACCCATACAGCTGAAGATGTAGGTGATGAACCTTTGCAATTTTATAAGAAGTTTAAAAAAGGTGTTACCGTAGCTGTGGATGCTGACAGAACGAACGGAATTCAACAGTTGTTGCAGCGTAGCAACCCTCCTGAAGTAGTATTGTTGGACGATGCCTATCAACACAGAAAAGTAACGGCGAGTTGTTATATTTTACTCACAAAATACAATGACTTATATGTTAATGATTTTGTATTGCCAACAGGGAATTTACGCGAAAGTAGGAGAGGAGCTAAACGAGCAAGTGTAATTGTGGTTACTAAATGTCCTGAGAATTTATCGAAATCGGAGCAAGAAAAGATAGTACGAAAGATAAACCCGAAGTCGTATCAAAAAGTATTTTTTACAACGATTGCATACGACGAAGATTTAAAAGGAACAGAAGAACTAGCAATTTCAGACTTGAAAGATAAAAAAGTCTTGTTAGTGACGGGAATTGCGAATCCAACCCCATTGTTAAACTTTTTAAAAGAAAAGGAAGTAAGCTTTAAACATTTGAACTATCCTGACCATCATAATTTTACTCAGCAAGATATTTCAACTATTAAGAAGGCTTTTGATGAGTTACTATCTGAACAAAAGATTATACTAACTACCGAAAAAGATTATATGCGTTTAGAGGGTAAGGTTGATAATCTTAACTATATATCAATAAAAAGTGATTTTATTAATGAAGAGGAGGTTTTTAATTCTTTGGTGTTAGAAGAAATAAAAAAGAAGAATTAAATCACCCGTTCGTCTGCTTTATAAGCGCCACGACAATGCAATATCCATTGAGCTTCGTCTAAAGGATTTACTCCTTTAAAATCTCTAGATTTTCCTTCTCCTTCAGGACATATATCGTAGCCATGAAAAACCATTCGTAAACGTATACGGCCACTACAAATAGTATTTAATTTTATGCTTAGGTCTAGAGAAGTGGCTACGGGAATTGTTCCTGTAAGGTGCATCATTTCATTTTGAAAAGTAGGAGAGTCGATTGTAGCTCTTCTTGTCGTAAGTTCAGAAATGATTTTACTTAAAAATTCTTCATTAGTTTTTATTTCAAAGCGGACCAAAGGTTCTAATAAATGTGTTCCTCCAGCTTGTAAGCCTTTCATAATACCCATTGGAGTAGCTAAATTAAAGTCACCAGGCCTTGAATGTACATTATGATCTTCTCCTTTAATTAATGTGATTTTTACATCGGTTACTTCCCAGCCTAGTAAACCTTGTTCTAAAGCCTTTGGAATAGTCCTCGCTATTTCGTTTTGATATTTGTTATGAATATCGTTTTTAGAAACAATAGATTGGTAACTAACACCAGAATTTAAAGGAGCGGGTTCAATTAAAAAAGTCATAATAGCCCAACAAGGTTTAGGCATCCAATAACGTACATAACCTTCTGCAGCTTTGCTGATGGTTTCTTTGTATACAATTTGAGGTTCAGTAAAACGAACTGGTATTGAAAACCGTTCCAGTAATACATGGGTTAGTACTTCAATTTGCATATCTCCCATTAGTAATAGTAACAATTCTTTTTCAGGTTTGTGCCATTTGAATTGTAAAGAAGGATCTTCTTTGTCTATAATCTGTAATGCTTGTACTAATGCATTGTAATCTTTATCATTATCAGGTAACACCTGTACACTCAAAACAGGTGTGTTTAACTCGGGGAGTTTAGGAATTCCTTCAGGGCTTCCTAGTATGTCTCCTGTTTTTGTGCCAATAACTCCTGTAATAATTCCAATATCACCAGTTTTGATGGTTGTATCAAGATGTTTGGTTTGATGAAAAACTTTGGCTTGGTTTATTTTAGTTTCTATGTTTTGCGTATGATTGTATATAACCGATTTAGAAGATAACTCACCAGAGAAAATTTTTACATGTGCCATAACGCCATGAATTTTATGATGTTCTAGTTTATAAACATAAGCAGAGGTTTCTTGTGAGATTTCATTTTTATTAGGCTTTATAAAACTTGTTAATCCGTCTAGTAATTCTTTTACACCGATGTTATTTTTAGCAATTCCTGTAAATACCGGTGAAATTAAAGCTTTAGAAGTGTTTTTTATGATAGTTTTTATGTAGGTTTCATCAGTAATAGTATTGCCATTTAAGTATTGTTCAAGCAAGTCTTCATTAGTTTCAATTAATTCTTCTAAAATGGTTTCTTTTTGTTCTTTGGTAACTGAACTATTATGAAAAACAGGACTAATACATGCGGAATCTAACCCTTCATTATGAGCAGTATAAATGGGAGCAATTTTAAATTGAAGCTCATTTTTTATTTGTTCTAAAACATTCTCTGTATCTGCACCTTGTCGATCAATTTTATTGATAAAAATTATAGTAGGAATTTTTAGCTTTTGTAGGGCATCTGTAATGGTTAGTGTATGTGCTTGCACACCTTCAACTGCTGAAATTACTAAAACAACCGCATCTACCACACATAATGTTCTTGCAACTTCACTCGAAAAATCTACGTGCCCGGGAGTATCAATTAAGTTAACTTTGGTGTTATTCCAAACAAAAGAAGTGGTTGCAGCTTTTATGGAAATTCCACGTTCTTTCTCAAGTGCTAAACTATCAGTAACAGTAGAACCTTTATCTACACTTCCTATATTTCTTATAGCTCCTGTATGATATAGTAAATGTTCTGTCAAGGTAGTTTTACCAGCATCAACATGTGCTAAAATACCTATGTTAAGAATGTTGGAATATTCCATTAATCAATAATGTGTTATATAAAAGAGAGGAGTAACTTATTAAAATTTCTCTTTTGCTTCAGTTCGTAGTTGTTTAATGTCTTGTTCGTCTTTACGTGGACAAATAACTAATACATCGTCTTTTTCTACAATAATAAAATCTTGTAACCCTTGGACCACTACTTTTTTACCATTTTTAGTACTAACCATATTTCCGTTGGCATCTTTAAAAATAGTTGTGGCTCCAACTGTTGCGTTTTGATGAGTGTCTTTACCAAGTTTGTTATATAAAGAACCCCAAGTACCTAAATCATCCCAACCAAAATCTACAGGGAGTACGTGTACCTTTTCAGAGCGTTCCATAATCCCGAAGTCGATAGAAATGTTTTCACATTTTTCATAGTTATGTTTAATAAAATCATCTTCAAGCTCGGTGTTGTAAACGTTATCTCCGGTATCTAAAATGTTTACCATTTCAGGAAGATGTTTTTTAAAGGAATCTAAAATGCTAGAAACAGACCAAACAAAAATACCTGCATTCCAAAGATAGTCACCACTCGCTAAAAACTGCGTAGCTTTTTCTAGGTTTGGTTTTTCAGTAAATGTTTTTACTTTTTTAACTTCAGAAACATTTTCTTTAAATTGAATATAGCCGTAACCCGTATTAGGATGATTTGGTTGAATCCCCAAAGTCATCAATATATCTTCTTTAGTACAGGCTTTAAAAGAAGTTTCAATGTTTTTAAGAAATTCAGTCTCGTTTTCTATCCAGTGATCAGACGGAGCAACTAACATCACAGCATTTTCATTCTGCTGACGGATTTTTAAAGCAGCATATAAAATACAAGGAGCAGTGTTACGCATTGCAGGTTCTAGCAGTAACTGTTTATTACCAATTTTAGGAAGTTGTTCTAAAACTAATTCTTCGTAACGTTTATTAGTGGCAATTAAAATATTTTCTGCTGGAATTAATTGATTAATTCTGTTGAAGGTTTTTTGTAACAAAGACTCTCCAGTTCCTAATAAATCATGAAATTGCTTAGGGTACTTTTCAGTACTTACTGGCCATAGGCGAGAACCTATGCCACCCGCTATAATTACTGCGTAATAATTAGTGTTCATACAAGTATTATTTGTTTAAAGCTACTAGTTTCACTTCTGCGTTTTGGTTGAATAAATATACACGCTTGTTTTCTAAATTTAAACATTCATAACGTGTTCTTCGTTTATCACCTCTTTTGTATAGTTTTTCCTTGAATTGAAAAACGCTTCCGTTTGGTATTTCAAAGATAAAGTTCTTTCCGTCTTCTGATTTTCCACCTCGCAATGCCAGTGATAAATTTACATCAGCATCGGTACTGGCTTTTGGGTTTTTTAAGTAGTTGGCTAAATATGGTAGAATGTTTTTTGGATAAATTTCGGATTGTAAAAAAGGGAGCATTAAATGCTGAAATACTGTTTTCCATTCTTTACCGTGGGGTTGTACTCTTCCAAATTTTTGATACGTAACATGGTGTGCAATTTCATGAATTAACGTCAGTAAAAACTGATATGGGTTTAAGTTGTTATTCACCGTAATTTGCATGTGACCATTAGGTAAACGACGGAAATCACCATGTTTGGTTTGACGTTCGCTTACTATTTTCAAGTTGATTTTATGTTCAATAATTAAATATTGAACTAACGGAATAGCTTCTTCTGGGATGTATTTTATAAGAGTGTTATGCAAGTTTTCTTTTTTCTAAATACCAAAAAAGATAGGTGATTAATGCAAAAAATATTCCTATGCCTCCAATAATAATAACTTGAAAAGTGTAAGGCATATTATAATGATTGTATTTTGTTAAAAGGATGTAGCCTAAAAAAGGATAAATTAATATGTAAATTAAAATAACGACTATTGTAATTAAAAAATCATCAACTTTTTTTTCTTTTTTATTATTTCTATAATAGGAATAATATTGGAAAACAGAAGTAATAATAAAAGCTAAAGCAATAATCATATTAAAGAGTTTAAGGAGTAGAACTTGAAACCTGTAGCACTTTTCCGTTATAATATTTATTACCAGTTAAAGCAAAATCAAAAATATAAGTAGCCATTTCTTTAGCAGATAATGGAGCTTCATAACCAGGGAAAGCTTCTTCTAACATTTCTGTTTGTACGGCACCTAATGCTAACACATTAAAAGCTATTTGCTGTTTTTTGTATTCTTCAGCTAGTAATTCAGATAAAGTAATTACAGCACCTTTAGCAGAACTATAAGCTGCTAATCCAGGAAACTTCATACTACCTTGAACTCCTCCCATACTACTTACCGTTACTACGTGACTTCCCTGTTGCATAAATGGTAGTAAGTTTTTTGTTAATTCGACAACTGCAAAAACATTTACTTTATAAACCTCTTCAAAATCTTGCGTAGTTAGTTGTTCAAAAGGTTTGTTAACCAATTTTCCTGCATTATTGATAAGGATATCTACCTTTTTCCATTTAGTTGAAACAAATTCAACTGCTTTTTTTATGTCACTTTTGTCAGATAAATCAACTGAAATAGTTGTAATGTTTGAATGATTTATTTGTTCTAAAGGTTTTGTGTTTCTTGATAGTGCTAAGACTTGATGTCCTTGATTAGCAAACTGCTGTGCTAATTCAAAACCAATACCTCTACTAGTTCCTGTAATAACAATGTTCTTCATGTAATTGTCAAAATTTAAAAAGGCAAGCTACATAAAAATCACTACATTTATTGCTTAATCATTCTTAAATTATCATGAGAAAAAGACTTTTTTTAGCGTTACTCTTAACAATGTCAATCGCAACATTTGCTCAAAACACCTATATATTTTGTGGGAAATTAATTGATACAGAAAAAGGTAAAATAAATAAAGAGCAAACCATTGTAGTAAAAGGAAATAAAATTGTTGAAGTATTAAAAGGATATGTGAATCCTGAAAACACTGATGATATAACGATAGATTTAAAAGATAAGGTGGTAATGCCAGGGTTGATTGATATGCACGTGCATATTGAAAGTGAGCATAGTCCAAAATCAAGGCTAGAAAAATATATTTTAAATGAAGCTGATAGAGCTTATAACTCAGTTAAATTTGCCGAAACTACTTTGTTAAACGGTTTTACGACAGTGAGAGATTTAGGAGGGACAGGAGTTAATATTTCTTTAGCTAAAGCAATTAAAGCTGGTAAAATTGTAGGTCCGAGAGTGTTTACTGCGGGAAAATCTTTAGCAACAACAGGCGGGCATGCAGATCCAACAAATGGAAGCAGTAGAAAGCTAATAGGAAACCCTGGGCCAAAAGAAGGAGTGGTAAATTCAATAGAAGATGCTAAAAAAGCTGTACGTCAACGATATAAAAACGGAGCAGATTGTATAAAGATAACAGCGACAGGAGGTGTGTTAAGTGTGGCTAAAAGCGGAGATAATCCTCAATTTACTATTGAAGAGGTGAGAGCAATTTGTGAAACAGCAAAAGATTATGGAATGCATGTAGCAGCTCATGCTCATGGTGATGAAGGCATGCAACGTGCGGTTATTGGAGGAGTAAAAACTATTGAACATGGAACTTATATGAGTGATGAAACGATGGAGTTGATGAAAAAACACGATGCGTATTTAGTTCCTACCATTACGGCAGGAAAAGAGGTTGAAGAGAAAGCAAAAGTAAAAGGTTTTTATCCAGAAATTGTAGTACCTAAAGCGTTGGCTGTTGGTCCACAAATACAAGGAACTTTTGGAAGAGCTTATAAAAAAGGTGTAAAAATTGCTTTCGGTACCGATGCAGGAGTTTTTAAACATGGAAAAAACGGAAAAGAGTTTGGGTATATGGTAGAAGCAGGAATGCCTGTTATAGAGACCATTCAATCTGCAACAATAACTAATGCAGCTCTATTAGGTATGAAAGAAGAGTTAGGAAAGGTTAAAAAAGGATTTCTTGCAGATATCATTGCAGTAGATGAAGATCCTACTCAAAATATTCATACAATGGAAAAAGTAGTTTTTGTGATGAAAAATGGAAAGATTTATAAAAAATGATAAGCTAAAAAAGCCGTATATTAAAAATGAAAAAGGAGAGCAAAGGCTAAGCACTCCTTTTTCATTTTATAGCTTGTAAGCTAGAGATATATGTCCTGACAAGTGTTTTAATGTAATGACTCTTTTTTTAAAAGTTAAAAGCTAACATGTTGGTAAGCTCCAATATCAGGAGAAGCACTTCTGTCTACGCCTAAAATATCTTCAGAAACAGCGGAAGGTTGTGCTTTATTAATGGCGTCACTATTTTTACCAATGATAAACTCGTTTTTAGCAACATCTTTAAAGTCAGATTCACCGTTTAAAATGTTGTTTTGATAATGTGAAGTATCATCAAAATTCAATTCATTATTATCTGTAAATGAATTATTAAAATCATCAAATTTAATTAAGCAACTTTCAACCATATAGTTAAAAGTTGTTCCGTCAATTCTATCAAGGATAAACTCTACATTGTTATTTCCTTCAATAATGCAATTAATAAAGTTAGCATTAACTAAATCATTAATTTCTGTAACTTCTTGGTTGTTATCGTTAGAATAAGTAATGTGGTTATTTATTAAAACTGTAGGTAATTGACGAATACTGCTATTCCAAAAATTAGCAAAAGTAGCATGGGTAAAGTTATATTTACCACCAAAAGTACAAGCTAATGCAGATTGTCCTGCGCTACCTATTACTAAGTTTTCTCCTTCAATATGTGTGTTTCTACCTAAAACACCATAGTTTGAACTGTTATATATTTCAGTATTTTTTATTGTTAGCGTGGGAGAGGAGGTATCTTGTCCGTCAACAAGAAGTCCAACAGTTCCATTTTTAATTTGAGTATAATTTAGTTCGTTGTTAAAACTACCTTCACGTATCCAAATAGCCCCCCATTGTCCTGGAATTTCACTAAACTGATGCTCTAGTCGGTCACCTTCAAAAACAATTTTTTTATCTAAGGTTCCATTGGCTTTAAGGTTAGCGTCTTTATCTATAATTAATCCAGAATTGTTGTGAAAGTGAATTTTAACTCCTGCTTCAATTGTTAGTGTTTTACTTGATGGTACAGCAGCGTAACCGTAAATGACATAAGGTTTTTCATTAGTAAAGGTTAGTTCTTCATCAGTTAAAAAACGACCTTGAATCTCGGTTTCTTTGCCGTTAATAATTAATGTTTCAATACCCGAACTGTTTTTAGAAGGAAAAATAAAATGCGCATCTTGTACCAAGGTAACCAAATCTACATCTTGTTGATTTTCTCCATTATCGAACAATATTTTATCAGTGTATAAGGGATTGGTTACTGTATTAACGTTAATAGTGGTTTCTATAAAAATATAGATGCTGTCATTTGCTAAAATATCAATGTTATTAAAGTTGTCACCAGCTAATCCATCTACATTCAATCGGTAATTTGAAGTATTTCCATTTTCCAATTTGATTTCTGGAATTGTAATAGTTTTACTACTCTTATTGTATACTTTTAAGTTATAAGTAGCAGAACCTATGTTGCTGAAAATGGTGTCTAGAAATACGGTATCTTTTGAAAACTGTAACTTCCCATAACTAGGTACTGTAGTGAAATCTTTTCTACAAGACATTACAATAATAGATAAAATAAGCGCTAGTATTATGGGAAGGGGATTTTTCATGATTTTAGGTAGTAGATTATTGTTTGATTAATTCTATTTCAAATAATTTTCCCCAATGTTTTCCAGTTACGAACAAACGATTGTTTTCAGTATCATATGCAATACCATTTAGTACATCGTCTTGAGGCTCTATAGTTTGATCTTTAGCAACAATATCTCTTAATCCATTTAAGTTAGCTACACCTTCAACAACACCAGTTTCTGGATTGATAATAACTATTGAGTTTTGTTGCCATTTATTAGCATAAACTTTACCATCAATAAGTTCAATTTCATTCAAATTATCAACAGGGTATTTGTTTGTGTATACTTGGACACTTCTTTTTTCTTGTTGATTATTTGCGTCTAAAAACCAAATTTTGTTGCTTCCATCCGTTTTAATAAGTTCAGAGCCGTTGTGTGTTAATCCCCAACCTTGATTGCTATTGGTGTAATCAAAACTTCCAAGTTGCTTAAATGTTTCAAAATCGTATATGAAACCTTTACGAGCATGCCATGTTAACCAATAAATTTTATTGTTAAAAATGGTCATTCCTTCACCAAAGTACTTTTCGTCCAAATCTACCTTTTGTAAAACTTTTCCAGTTTCTAATTCAACTTTTCGTAAAGTAGATTCTCCATTACGTCCTGTGCTTTCGTATAAGTAACCATTTTTGTATTCTAACCCTTGGGTGTATGCTCCTTTATCGTGCGGATAAATATTTACAATTTTATAAGAGTATACAGCAGGGGCTTCCTTTGCTAATATCTCAATAGAATTGTTTAGTTTTTTTGATTTGTTTGGATAAAAAGCCAACGCAGTAACAGCATGTTTTCCTACACCAAAATCAGCAGTATTTATAGTAATACTTGTTTCGTTAGTATTTACACGTTTGTTGTTTACGTAAAGTTGTACAGAATCGATCTGTTCACCTTTAAGTTGTTCAAACTTAATAGCAGCTTTTTTACCTAAAGTAGTTTTTTTGGTAGTATTTAATTTAAATTTGTAATTAGTTTCGCTACAAGATGTTACAAGTAAAGTAGTTAATCCTAAAGTTAAAAGTTTATAAAAACGCATATATAAAATGTTATTTTCTATAGTTTATAAAGATGGTTGTACAAATTAAAGCAAATTATTTGTTTGCAAATTAAAAAAAAGGGTTAAATTTGCACCTTCAAATAGCCATTGCAGGTTTTTGATATATGAAACAACTATAAAGCATTACCAACTTTATAATTTTTTCAACAAAAATAAAAGATTTTAAATTTACAAGAGATGAAAAAAGGTATACATCCAGAAAATTATAGAATGGTAGCGTTCAAAGACATGTCTAACGGAGATGTTTTTTTAACACGTTCAACTGCTAATACAAAAGAAACTTTAGAAGTAGAAGGAGTTGAGTATCCATTAATTAAATTAGAAATTTCAAGAACTTCACATCCTTTCTACACTGGTAAGTCTAAGTTAGTAGATACTGCAGGGCGTATTGATAAGTTCAAAAACAAATACTCGAAATTCAAGAAGTAATTTTAAGTATTTTAAATATAAAAGAAAGCTCTGGCTATATGTCAGGGCTTTTTTTATGCTAAAATTGTATTTTTGTCAGAAAAATAAAAGAAATGAGAGATACTATCTTATCTGTTATTATTGTAATTAATATTTTATGTGGTGTGTTGGTTTATTTCATGCCAGATATGGGGAATTATATCTTATTAACTGTTGCTTCAGTAGTAACTTTATTAGCAATATATGATGCTTTTATTCAAAAAGAGCACTCATTAATGCGTGCATTTCCTGTAATTGCACGCCTACGTTGGGTGTTTGAAGAAGAGCGAGAAAAAATTCAACAATATTTTATTGAAGATGATTTAAGCGGAAAGCCTATAAACCGTGAGAAAAGGAGTATAGTTTACCAACGATCAAAAAAAGAAATTGAAACAGTTCCTTTTGGTACACAACACAATGTATATGCAAAAGGATATGAATTTGTAAAACATTCACTATTTCCTAAAGATCATCATCATATTAGTGGGGAACGAGTACTCATAGGCTCAGATAAGTGTACACAAAAGTATAATTCCTCTATAATTAACATTTCTGCAATGTCGTTTGGTTCGTTGAGTAAAAATGCAATTATGGCATTAAATCAAGGAGCAAAAATGGGAGAGTTTGCTCATAACACAGGCGAAGGAGGGGTTTCTCCTTACCATTTACAAGGTGGAGATTTAATTTTTCAAGTAGGAACAGGCTATTTTGGAGCAGGAAAAAGTGTAAATGGGAAACGAGTTTTTAATGCTGAGGTTTTTAAGAAGAATGCAGTAAGACCAGAGGTAAAAATGGTTGAAATAAAGCTTTCTCAAGGAGCTAAACCTGGTCATGGAGGGATTCTTCCAGCAAAAAAGAATACAAAAGAAATTGCTGAAATTCGTTCTGTAGAGCCTTTTACACGAGTAGATTCGCCACCAGGGCATGATGCTTTTTCTAATTTTGATGAAATGGTTGCATTTATTCAACAAGTAAGAGAGTTGTCAGGAGGGAAACCAATAGGAATTAAGTTTTGTGTTGGAGATAATGATGAAATTGAAGCAATGATCAAAGCATTTGCTGATGCAAATAATTATCCTGATTACATAGCTGTTGATGGAGGCGAAGGAGGAACAGGTTCAGCACCTTTGGAATTCTCAAATTACATCGGAACACCGTTATTAGAAGGGTTATCTTTTGTAAATAAAAAGCTAAAAAAATACGGGTTAAGAGACCAAATAAAAATCATTGCAAGTGGAAAAGCTATTGATGCTTTTGACGTGATTAAATACTTAGCGTTAGGCGCTGATGCCATAGGAATGGCTCGTAGCTTTATGTTGAGTTTAGGATGTATTCAGGCGCGTGAATGTAATTTAGATACTTGTCCTGTAGGTGTAGCAACACAAGAAAAAGACCTGGTAAAGGCTTTGGTAGTTAAGTATAAGAATATGCGTGTAAAAAATTACCACAATAAAACAATTAGCGCAACTAAAGAAATGGTTGCAGCTATGGGGAAAGAATCAATAGAAGATATTGAGCCAAAACATATTTTTAGAAGAAATAGAGCAGGCGAAATAACTTCGTTAGATGAAATTTACTATGCTAAAGAAAAAGTTTTGGTAAATTAAATGTAGAGTACTAATTTGGATACTAAAGTAAAAATAAATTCAAAAACATATCAATTACAGCGTTACCCTAAGACTTTTGATAAAAGTTTACGAGCTTGGAGTAACGCTGAACTCTTAGCGTTAGATTATATAGCTGAAAAAGAGATAGATCACTTACATCTTTTTAATGACCGTTTTGGAATGTGGAATTGTGCTTTACAGCATAAAAAGATTACGACTGTTTGGACGTATGCTAGTCAGCAAAAAGCAATTCGTCAAAACTTAAAGTTGAATAATTTTTCTACGGAAATTGATTTTAAAACTCCGCTTGATGATTTGCAGAATGTAGAAGTAGCTTTGATTAAAATTCCAAAGGCATTAGAATTATTTGAATTGTTTTTACAACAAATACATAAAGCTTCACATGAAAATACTGAAGTAGTTTGTGGGTTTATGACTAAATATTTTTCAGTTTCTTTTATAAAAGTTGCTGAACAATATTTTGAAGAGGTTACTCAATCAAAAGCATGGAAAAAAGCAAGGTTACTTATTTTAAAAATACCTAAAAAGGAATTTCAAAAGAAAAACCTAATCAACACTATTCAGTGGAAAGACAAAGCTTTACAACAATATTACGGTGTGTTTTCTTCTGGAAGTGTAGATATAGGAACACAATTTTTTTTAGAAAACTTAGTAGTTGACTCTAGAGAGTTAAAAGTATTAGATCTAGCTTCTGGTAATGGAGTTATAGCTTATGAAGTTACCAAGCAAAATCCACAAGCAGAAGTAACTTTGTTAGATGATTTTAATTTAGCTATTGAGTCATCTAAAGTTAACTTAGAAGGAAAAAAAGCAGAGTTTGTATGTGATGATACTTTAGAAAAATTAGATAAAAACTCATTTGATTTAGTTGTATCAAATCCACCTTTTCATTTTGAACATGAGAATAATATTGAAGTAGCACTAAACCTTTTTAAAGGAGTAGAAAATTGTTTGAAAAACAACGGAAGATTTTTGTTAGTAGCTAATTCCCATTTGAATTATAGTACGCACCTAACAAAGCTTTTTAATTCGGTGAGTGTGTTACAACAAAATAAAAAGTTTCAAATAATAGAATGTATAAAAAAACGCTAAGAATTTTCTTAGCGTTTTTTGTTTGATTTGTAACTTTAATACTACCAATAATATGATAAACCGAACATTAAATCAGTTGAGTTTATATTAAACTGAAATGAATCAGATTCTCTGTCAGGAAAACTACTTTCATCTTGGTCTGTTTTAGAATAACCTAAGCTACCTATATTAGCCTCTAAGGCGATGTTTTTGTTTAAAAAATAAGTAAGTCCAGGTCTTATCCCTACAAAATATTGGTTAGTGCTTCTTTCGTGTGGGGTGGGATTAATATTGTTTGAATAGTCAGAATAACTATAGCTAAACTCTCCTTGTAACGAAATAGTTAATTTCTTTCCAAGTGGAAAGTGTTTTTTGATGTAAGGAAAGATTTTATAGGAGTTACCTTTTCCAATTTCACTCCCTGATTCACTTTTTGAATATCCATATCCTACACCTAAACCTATAATTAAGTTGTCGTTAATAGTATATCCCACCTTAGGAGAGAAGTTAAAATTAAAATATTTAGAAGTTTCAGGAGAACCTTCAAATTCATTACTATTGTGTCCTATGGAAAAATTGGCACTAGTATACCATGTACCTTTTTCAATAGTTAATTTTTCTTTTTTTTCTTGCCCATAAGCAAATGACAATGCAAGTAGCATTGTACTTAATAATAATTTCTTCATAATTAAATTTTCTTTTATAGCAATCAAAAGTACTTGTCTTAGATTAATATAAGGTTAGCTTAATGAAAAATCATAGGAAAATTCCTCTTCAGTAATTTGTTCTGTACAATTTTTTAAATCATTTACAAATTCATCAATTTGAATTTTCGTTACGTTAGGCATACAAATAACATGAGAAATATTCCCTTCAGTAGCTAATTGCCATTTATCTTTAATACTTTGTGGGGTTTTTGGTAATACAACAGTAATTGCATTTGGGTTTCTCCAAGCATTGACTCCGATTTTTTGTAATTGGGCTTCGCAATATTCAGCTACAGCTAAGCTATGTTGGTAACGTTGTTGTAAACCTTCAACACCAAGCTGTTTTAAGGCGTACCATAAGAATAAAGGAGAGTGCCCGTTACGAGAACCTGTAATAGTGGTATCAAAAGAACCGATGTATGAAATTCCTTTAGCAATTCTATCTCTATTAGATCTTTTAGCCATTAATACTCCGGTAGGTATTGGTGAACCAATAAATTTATGTCCACTAATAGAAATACTGTCAGCACCATCCATAAAATCAAAAGGAAGACGAGGTTGCATAAACGGACCAAATGAGCCTGCCAAAGCAGCATCACAATGAATATAATGATCTTGAATAGCTAAATTGTGTAATATCCCTTTTATTTTACCTATGTTGTCTTTAGCTTCTTTCATAGTCGTACCAAAAGTAGCTAATACAATTACAGGCTTATGACGGTTCATACGAACAGTATTTTCAAAATCCTCATAATCCATCTCACCATTTTCTTGCGATTTAATTACAATACTAGGAATGTTTAACAAATGAATGTTTTTGCGAACACTGTAATGAGTAGATTCTGAATAATATACCATAGCCTTCGGAAACAATTCACGAGCGATGTATAAGCCATATAAATTACTTTCTGAACCACCATTGGTAACGTATCCCCAAAAATCTTTAGGGTTAGCTCTAAATAGCTTTGCGAAAAAAGCTATAACCTCACGTTCCATTTCATGGGTACGTACACGATAAGTACCTTGTTCGAAAGGATCACCAAGGTTGTTAATTGGATATTGAAAAAACTTATTTAATTCTGAATAATCAAAGTCTTTTGATACAGGATACCCTAAAAAAGTATCGCGAGCAGAAGCTAATTCTTCTTGTAATTTATTTAGTTTTTGCTGATTTTCTAATGATAACTTTCCCTCGTTAACCATAGTATTAAATTTAAGCAAGCAAAAGTAAATGAAGTAATATTATTTATCAGGTATAGGTTTAGTATTTAGATTATTTTTCTAATTTAATTGTTGTAGTAGATAAATAATCTATTAACGGTTTTTTACAGGAAGAAAAGAAGATATATTTTAGGAACGATATATAGATTAGAATTAATAAAAAAGCTCATCTAATTAGATGAGCTTTTAAACTTTATAATTTAAACTTGGTTAAGACCTTATTCTGCGGCTTTATCAACCACAACACGATTTTCACGATTCGCAACTTCCCAAGCAGTATGGAAAACCAAACGAGCTCTATTCTCTAACATTTCGTAATTGATTTTGTCAGGAGTATCAGTTGGTCTGTGATAGTCGGCATGTGTTCCATTAAAATAAAAAATAATTGGAATGTTGTGCTTAGCAAAATTATAATGGTCAGAACGATAATAAAAACGATTTGGGTCGTTATCATCGTTGTATTTATAATCTAAATCGATGTTTGTATACTTTTTGTTCATCGCTTCAGAGATATCGTGTAATTCAGTACTTAACTTATCAGAACCAATTAAGTATACGTAATTTGGATTTCCTTTATGGCGGTCATCAACTCTACCAATCATATCAATATTTAAATCAGCAACAGTATTTGCTAATGGGAAAATAGGGTTTTCTGTGTAATATTTAGACCCTAATAAACCTTTTTCTTCACCAGTAACATGTAAGAATAAAATAGAACGCTTAGGGCCTTTGCCAGCATCAGCAGCTTGTTTAAAAGCTTCAGCAATTTCTAAAATGGCTACAGTTCCTGATCCGTCATCATCTGCACCGTTATAAATTTCTCCATTTTTAACTCCTTCGTGATCTAAGTGAGCAGAAATAACCACTATTTCATCTGGTTTTTCCGTTCCTTTGATAAAAGCAACAACGTTTTCAGAATCTTTTAAAGTCATTCCTCTACGATTGTTACTTAAGTACTCAGAGGGTACTTCTTGAAAGTAATCATCACCACCTAAAGGAGAAGCAATTCCTTGACTAACATAAAAGTCTTTTAAATACTTTACTGCTTTTTTTTGTCCAGGCTCACCAGTGTTTCTTCCTTCAAATTCATCAGAAGCATAGATGAATAGGTGTTTGCCTAAATCTTTTGCAGTAATGGTTTTTGCATATTTTGCAGCTTGGTCTGTGGTTACGTCATTATCTGTATTTGCAGTTTCTTTGCTAGAACCACATGCTACCAGTGCAATTGCACTAGCCATATAAAGTAATTTCTTCATCAATAATTAAGGTTTGTTTAGTTTGATTAGCTTCAAAAGTAACAAAATGTTACTGTCATTCAAATTTAATTTTTCTTGATAACGAATTGTTCTAATGTTTTGTTAAAACTTATTAATTCTTTCGGAAAAAGTTCTTCAAAAGCATTCTGAGTGATTAATTCTTGCGAAGTACCAGTGTATAATTGCTTTTCAGAAAGGAGTATGAATTCATCAGCAAGTTGAATAGCTAAATTTACTTCGTGAGTAGAAATAATAATAGTTTTTCCTGTGTTCTCTACAAGTTTTTTTAATAAAGAAAATACTTTAAATGTGTGATGAATGTCTAAGTGAGCTGTAGGTTCATCTAAAATGATGATTTCGGTATCTTGAGCTAAAGCACGAGCAATAAGTACACGTTGTAATTGACCATCACTTAATTCATAAAAACGTTTGTTTTTTAAATGTGTGATTTCAGTTTGTTCAATTGCCCAGAGAATTTTTTTTAAATGATCTTGAGTTAGTTTGTCAATCCAATTGGTGTAGGGTTGGCGCCCTAAAGCTACCAATTCAAAAACGGTTAGCTGACTTAACGGTAAACGTTCGGTTAATACTAAACTTAGCGTAGTTGACAATTCTTGATTCGTGTAAGATGAAAGTTCTTTTTGATTGATTTTTACAAAACCTTTTAAAGGTTTTTGAACTTTAGAAATTGTACGTAGCAGAGTTGATTTTCCTATTCCGTTTTTACCTAATAAAGCAACAAATTTTCCTTTTTTAATAGCTAAATCAATATTTGAAGCAATAACGGTTTGTTGCTTTTTTGATTGATACCCTATAGAAAGGTTTTCTGTTTGTAAGACGATATTTTTTTCTTGTTGCTTGATGTTTATCCGTTTAGTTGTTTATAAAGTTTTTAGTAACTCTATGCTATACATATATTTTTTTCTTCCTTATTAATAACCAAATAACAACAGGTGCTCCAAATAATGAGGTTATTGCGTTAATAGGTAAAGTAAATTCACTTGTGGGTAATTGTGCTATACTGTCGCAAATTAACAGAATAATTGCTCCAATTAAAGCAACGGCAGGCAACAAAATTTTATGGTTTGATGTAGCAAAAATCATTTTAGCGATATGCGGAACAGCTAGTCCAACAAAAGCTATAGGTCCCGAGAAAGCAGTAATTACACCTGTAAGAATACTTGTAATTAATAAAATAATATTTCTGCTTTTTTTGATATTAATTCCTAAGCTTTTTGCATAATTTTCACCTAATAAGAAACTATTTAAAGGTTTTATTACAGAGAATGTTCCTAAGATTCCGATAAGATAAATTATTCCAAAAACCGAAAGTTCTGTCCAAGTTAAATTTCCAAGACTTCCAAAGCTCCAAAACAAATATTGTTGTATTTGCTCAGCTTCACTAAAAAAAGCTAATACACTAATAACCGCCGATGTTAACGAGCCAAACATTAATCCAATAATTAGAATAGACATCGTATTACGAACTCTATTTGCAGCTATAATAACGGCTGATAATACTAAGAAAGACCCTGCACTTGCAGCTATGGCTAATGCCCAGTTAGAGTAAATAGCTACAAGAAAAAATCCTCCAAAAACACTAGAGCCTAAAATAAGCAATGCCACACCAAGGCTTGCGCCAGAAGATATACCTAATACAAAAGGACCAGCAAGTGGGTTTCTAAATAATGTTTGCATTAATAAACCACTTATTGATAATCCTGATCCTACTAACATTGCAGTAATTGCTTTTGGTAAACGGTAGTTAATAATTATAGTTTCCCAGCTATCTTTTGCTACAGGATTGCCAAATAAGGAGTTGAAAATTTCTTTTAGAGGAATTGATACGGAACCAAAACTAATGTTAAGTAGTAAAAAAACTATCAGTAAAACCGATAAAAGTAAAAAGTGAACTGTGTATGTTTTTGATAAATTCAACTAGTTAATTGATTTTAAAAATGCTACTAAGTGTTGAATTGCTAAGCCTCTATGACTTATTTTGTTTTTTTCTTCTGAAGTCATTTCTGCAAATGATTTGTTATAACCCTCAGGCTGAAAAATAGGGTCGTATCCAAAACCTTGTTCGCCTTGTTTAGATGTTAAAATGGTTCCTTTACAAACTCCATCAAATAAAATCTGTTTTCCATCTAAATTTAAACAAATAGAAGTCCTAAACTGAGCATTTCTATCAGTTTTATTGTTCAACGCTGTTAATAGTTTTTGCATGTTGTTTTCTGCATTAGCAGGTTCACCTGCATAGCGAGCAGAATATACTCCAGGTTTTCCATTTAAAGCTTCCACCTCTAAACCCGTATCGTCGGCAAAACAATTATATCCAAACTTTTCAGTAATATAATTTGCTTTAATTTGGGCGTTTCCTTCTAAAGTAGTTGCAGTTTCTTCAATATCATCAAAGCAATTGATGTCCTTCAAAGAAAGTAACTCAATAGAGTTAGGTAACATTTTTTGTACTTCAGCAAGTTTATTTAGATTATTGGTAGCAAAAACTAGTTTCATGTGTTGAAAATTAACAAAAGCAAATGTATTCAATTTTTATCATCTTTGTTGGTGTTTTTATTTTTTATAAAAAATGAATTCTTCTTGAAAGTATTGTAAATAAAGAGATGTCGTGTAAAAGTCGGGTTAAAAAACATTAAATAGTTTTATCAAATTTAGAATCAAAAGTAATATTGTATGAGAAATAAAAATTTACTTACCATGAAACAACCAGATTTAGGAAAAAAGATTCTTGAATTAAGAAAACAAAAGGGATTAACTCAAGAAGAGCTTGTTGAAAAATGTAATATTAATGTTCGTACAATACAACGCATAGAGGCTGGTGAAACTATGCCTAGGAGTTTTACCATAAAGACAATACTACAAGCATTAGATGCAACTATTAATTTAGAAGAATTTACAAATAAAGAAATACTCACAAGTCAAGACAGGAAGAGATTAAACTTAGCTTGGGTTTTTGGAATTATCTATTTTGTTTTTGGATTTATTGAAACTATCGCAGATATATACCAGTTTACAAAAGATGAGTCAATTTTTAATGTAGCTATATATACTAGCATTAAAGTAGTGTCCTCTGTAGCTTTTGTACTATTTTTTATGGGTTTTTTAAGAATAGCCAAAATTTATGCTCATAAATTATTAGAAATAGTGGTTTATGTGTTTATGATAGTTTTTGTGTTTTTTGAGTTTTATGATATTTTTTTAATAAATTTTAGTGAAGAAACTATTGCAATATCTCTTGTTGCAGAACTACTTGTTTTTGGAGCAATTCAAATAATCTTTGGAATGAGCTTACTTCAGTTAAAAGATAAATTAGGGGTTTTAGTACAAATAGGAGGTATTTTAGAAATTGTTACAGGAACTTTCTTAGCTACAGTAGTTTTGGCAAGTTTAGGATTGTTCTTGTTAATACCAGTTGTGCTAATTGAAATAATTATAATTTATAAGATAGCAAGAAAATAAAGGTGTTTCTTAGTTTAAGAAGCTTTTAGAGCCTCTTTTTATTGAAATAAAGTACTTAAGGGTTTAAATAGGAGGGTATTAACTAGGTTTACGTAAAATCTTCTCCATTTTACGACCCTTGGCCAATTCATCTATAAGTTTGTCTAAATAACGAACTTGCTTCGTTAAAGGGGTTTCTATTTCTTCTATTCGGTAACCACAAATAACTCCTGTAATTAAATGAGCATTAGGGTTTAAGTTGGCTTCTTTGAAAAAGGTTTCAAAAGTTACTTTTTGATTAATCAATTTGTCTAATTTTTCGTTGTTGAAACCAGTCAACCATTCAATTACTTGATGCAATTCTTCTTTAGTTCTATTTTTTTTCTCAACTTTAGTAACATAATGAGGGTAAACAGAAGCAAAAGTCATGCTCGCTATTCTTTCGTCGTGTTTAGGTGTTGTTTTCATGGCTTAGATTAATGTGAAACAATTTTGAGTCCTACAATTGAAGTAATTAATGTTGTGATAAAAAATAATCGCCAAAATGTAGCGGGTTCTTTAAAAACTAAAATTCCAATTAGTACTGTTCCTACAGCACCAATTCCTGTCCAAACTGCATAGGCAGTTCCAATAGGTAGCTCTTGGGTTGCTTTTATAAGAAGCAACATACTGATAGATAAACAGATTAAAAAGCCAATATACCAATATGTGGCTTCTATTCCAGTAGTTTCTTTAGCTTTTCCAAGACAAGCTGCAAAAGCTACTTCAAATAAACCAGCTATAATTAACAAAATCCAATTCATTTGTAATTACTTTTTAGATACTAAAATACAATAACTTTATTCAATTACAAGCTAAGGAGTGCTACCTTTTCACTTGTTTTATTTTGAAGTTAAAATGTTACTGCTATTGAGCTGAGTTAAAGGTTTTACAAATCTTCTTTAATAATTATTCCTCCCCACTCGTTAGAATATACATATTTGTTGTTTTCAAGATTGGTACAGTAGTTCTCAAAGAAAACCTTAAAAGAAGGTGCTATATACTCTCTTACACTATCGTCGTGCCACATTCTTATTATCTGTCCTTTAGTTCCATTTTCTGTAGGATCCATATCTATACATAGATGATTTCCGGAACCATCATAAGTGATTGGAATCCATTTAGGGTTCCACCAAAAATCTTTAATTTCTTTATCGGGTTCAGCTTCACTATCTTCAAAATCTCCACCTTTATATAAATCGTACCAAATTTTCCATTCATCAATTATTCTATCAGAAGAAAGTAGTTCTTCAGCATCTATTAAGCCTTCGGCATTTCTATCCTGACCATTGTGTATACTTAAAAATGCTATAAAGTCTTCAGGTAATTCTGTTTGTATGGTTTGTTGAAGTTGTTTTATTTCTTCTGGTTGAATAGCGGGTTGAAGCTCTTTTGATAAATGTGGAGCATTAGAAGAAATCCAATTTTTAAAATGGTTCCATAAAATTTCAATTTCAACTTTTTGATTTTTCATTGTAATTATTTTTTGTAGTGTAATATTAGTGCTTACTAAACTTCTTGTAAAAAAATAGATAGTGCTTTTCATAGCACCTTTGAAATGTTGAAGCTAAAATACTATGTGTGGAAAAGGCTTAAGGAAGTTTTTTCGCTAATTTTTCGTTAAAAAAGAGTAGAGAAGGCTAAAACTGCATTCCTAACTTAAAGTTCAATACTCTTCCTGTCATGTAGTTAGGAATACCGTATTGGTTTTTACTGTAAGCATCACGTACCCATGTATTGGTGTTGGAATTACGGATATCGAAAATGTTAAATAATTCTAAACCAGCGGTAAGTTCTTTAAAGTTATGTAATAATCCAGTTTTATGTTGTTTGTTAGCATCAGCAAAAACATAAGAAATTCCTACATCGGCACGTTTATAATCGTTCAAACGGTTTTGAAATTGATATACATCTGAATAAGCAGGAGCTCCACCTGGCAAACCAGTATTGTAAACTAAGTTTAAGTAGGCTTTTAGGTCAGGTAAGTTAGGCACATAATCTTGAAATAATACACCAAATTTTAAACGTTGATCGGTTGGTCGAGCAATATAACCTCTATTGTTGATGTTTTCTTCGGTTTTTAAATACCCAAAACTTACCCAACTATCGTTACCAGGTACAAACTCTCCGTTTAAACGAACATCTAAACCGTAAGCATAGGCATCAGTAACATTGTCTGCGCGATAACGAATACGTACATTATCTACTGAGTACGCATTTACATCTGATAAATCTTTGTAATAAAGTTCAGTAACTAATTTAAAAGGACGTTCCCATACGTTGAAACTATATTCATTCCCAGCAACTATGTGAATTGACTTTTGTGCTTTTACTTTGGGGTGTACTTGTCCGTCATAATCACGTAATTCTTTATAAAATGGAGGTTGTGAATACCACCCACCAGATATTCTAAATAGCATATCGCTTTCCCAATCAGGTTTTATAGCAAATTGCGCTCTAGGACTAAAGATTGTTTGAGAATAACTATTAGTAGAAACTGTTTTTATAGACCAATAATGAGAACGGACTCCAATATTCATCCAAACTTGGTGGTCATTCCAAATTGCTTTTCTACTGAATTGTAGGAAACTAGTAATACGATTGATGTCTGTTTCATTTTCTGCTCTTACATTTCTGTAAGGCTCAATAGGACCTGTAAAAGGTTCGTATGGTTGATTGTTTGGGGTATGATGCGATGGACGTACAGAAAAACCTAAAGAGTCTATAACTTCCCATTCACGAATACGATCTTTAATATTTTCTTTTTGGTATTTAATACCAGCTTTCCACTCATTGTTACCGTCTTTTAAAGTAGCTTTTAGTTGAATGTTACTAATTAAAGCATCCAAGTCGTTACGTGCATGATTAATTTGTGAACCTATTCCTTGAGAAAATTCAACTTCGCCAAAATTTTCAGAACCAATATTGCTATTTACTTCACCTATGGCGTAAGCGGCAGTAATATCAAAGTATTCTTCTTCTTGTGTATTAAAAGATGAAATAGTACCAGTAAGTTTTAGATTGTCGTTAACTTGATAATCAGCAGAAAAAGCTCCAAATAAGGTTTGAAAACGATCTTCTTCTTGTCCTTGATAAAAAACAATTAACTCTAGCGGGGAGCTTAAGGTACCAAATCGAGTTTTACGAGTTAATGGTTTATAGTTGTAGTTGTTGAGAGAGAAATTACCTAAGAAATTTAAAGTGAGTTTATTGGTAACTTGATAGCTTAAAAATGATTGTACATCAGTAAAACGGGGTCTGAAGTTAACTTCTGTCTGTTTACTATTAACAAATAAACTATTATCACGATAACGAACACCTACTATAGCACTAAGCTTATTGTTAGCAAAAGTATCTTCAATAGTAAAACTACCTCCTAATAAACTTAAATCTAGTTGAACGCCAAAATTGGTTGGTTTTCGATATGTAATATCCAAAACAGAAGATAATTTATCACCATATTTTGCTTGAAATCCACCTGCAGAAAAATTAATATTCTGAATCATATGTGGATTGGTGAAACTTAAGCCTTCTTGTTGACCAGAACGGATTAAAAACGGACGATATACTTCTATTCCATTTACGTATACTAGGTTTTCATCAAAGTTACCTCCGCGAACATTGTATTGAGTACTCAATTCGTTATTATTACTAACTCCAGGGAGTGTCATTAGTATGTTTTCAACACCGGCATTGGCACCAAGTATGTTTTTTACTTTTTTAGATTTTATTTTGGTAATACCTTGTGCTTCTTTTTGTTGGTTTTTGACAATGACTTCTTCTAATTTTTCACTCTTAATTTGTAAAGTAGGAGAGAAGTTAAAGCTTCTTTTTCCTCTAGAAGTGAATTTTTTCACCAAAGTTTTATAAGAAACATGTGTAAATGTAACAGTAACAGTTTTGCGAATAGGAATGGTAAATTGATACATTCCATTAGAATCGGTAGTAGTTCCTTTTGATAAATAGGAAATCGCAACTCCTTCAATTGGTGTATTGAATTTATTGGTAATGATTCCTTTTACTGTAGCTGTTTTTTGTGCAAAAACGAGTGAAGGGAACAGTAATAAAAGAATAAATTTTTTCAAGCTTGTTTAGTTTACTTTCTGAAAAATGTTGCTGAAACTGTTTCAGTATTACCCACATTATCAGAGACTACAAGTTTAAAAATATGTTTGCTACCAACCAACTTTTTATCATTAAAATCGTATGTAAGTATTCTTTTTTTATGGTTATACTCCATTAAAATCCATTCACCATCAATAGTAGCGCGGTAATTTTTTATTCCCGTTTCTTTATCTCCAATTTTAACTTTCAGTGTTTTATTTTTAGAAATCCACTGATTGTTACTAAAATTGTATAGCTGAATAGTTGGTTTTTGAGTGTCAAAACGTAAAGCATAGCTACCTAAGAGTTTTGTGGTAGTATATACTTTGTCAATTTTTTTTCTTGTAGATGTGTATCTTGGATATTTAGGGTTTGTAACATTAGCAATATATACATGTTGTTTTTGATCTTCTGTTAAAAAAGAAGTCTCAAAAGTTAGTGTATAACGTTTGTCTAAAGGAATTGTAGGATTGTGAATTTTAGCAGTACCATTTTCAACTTTAAAATCAATGAAACAATCTTTATAAAAAGTGTTTTTAGGAAAAGCAACTGTTACATTTTTTTGTTGAAATTTATTAAAGTTAGCTGCTATAATTTTATAGTTAGTGGTATCTTTTTCCTTAAATACTAAATTGCTTGCAGTTCCTTTAACTGGTATTCTTACTTTAGAAGTGTTATGTTTGAAGTCTTTGGCAATAATCTCAATATTGTAATTAGCTCCGTTTTCAATATATATTTTTCCGTTGTTTATTAAATCTTCATATAAGCTAAGTCTATTTGCGTCTACCTTGTGTGTTCTTTGTACTCTATTTCTATATTTTTTATAATGTTTATAGTCAATTAATAAGTTAATATATTTACTCTCTGCGAAAGAAAAGGTTTCAACATCATGATAATACACACGTTTTCCATTTACTTTCATTTCTAAACTATAAATTCCATTTTTATTCAATGCGCCATTTAATCGGTCAAACACGCTAATACCAAAACCAATAGTGCCACTGGCAGTAATTTTTTCGGCAACATAATTACCATCACCGTTGTTTTTAAATGAAATGACAGATTTTAATGCCGAATTATTAATTCTAGCATCATCACTTAATGGATAGGCTACTAATTTTTGAACAGTAGGAGTTTTATCGTCTTTAGCTGTTAAACCAAAATGCATTGGGTTAATAATATGTTCTGTTTTAGTATCTCGAATTTCATAATGTAAGTGCGGACCTCCAGAACTACCAGTATCACCAGTATAACCAATAAGTTGTCCTTTTTTTACAGGGAATTTATCTGATTTAAGAAAAAGGTTTCCTGTACTATATTTTTCTTTTTTGTACTGAATACTTTTTACATATTGTTGAATACTTGGTTCAAAACGTTTTAAATGTGCATATACAGTTGTGTACCCATTAGGATGCGTTATATATAAAGCCTTTCCAAAACCATACTGCTGCACTTTTATACGAGAAACATATCCATTAGCAGGAGCGTAAATAGGAATACCTTCTTTTCCTTGGGTTTTAATATCTACGCCAGAATGAAAGTGATTACTTCGTAATTCTCCAAAAGTACCAGACAACACAATAGGGATTTTTAAAGGGTTTGAAAAATAGTTTCGTGGATACTTGTTTTGAGCTTGTCCGCTAACAAAAAATATAAATAGAATAAGAGAAAAATAAAATTTCAAAATGCAATAGTTTTAAAGCAAAACTAATGAAATTCTATTAAAAACCTTACAGGTTTAAAATCAGTGGTTTGGTAAAAAACACTAAAAGAGTTGCTAATTATAAGTTATATTAATAACTTTGTGAATATAGTTTTATTCTCTAAAATAAATGAGTAACCCTTTAAAAGCAGTTCATTTACTGGAAGATAGGTTGAAAAACTTACTTTCGAACTACGAGTTTTTGAAAGAAGAAAATAAAGTTTTACTTCAAAATAACGCAGAGTTACAAGTTTTATTACAAGAAAAAGAGAGGCAACTAAAAGAGCAGCAAAAACAATTTAATTTGCTAAAAGTTGCGAAAACTATTGAGGGCAGTAATGAAAATACAAGAGAAACAAAACTCAAAATAAATGCTTTGGTTCGAGAGATTGATAAATGTATCACCCTTTTGAATACATAATATAAAGTTCTTTACATGGCAAAAATAAAAGTTAATGTAGTAATTGCTGGTAGGACGTATCCGTTGAGTGTGAATAGTACCGATGAAGAGGAAGGGTTACGTAAGGCAGCGAAAGGTATTAATGAATTGATTGCCAAGTTTGAACAAAATTATGCGGTAGCAGATAAGCAAGATGTTTTAGCCATGAGTGCTTTACAGTTTGCATCAAAAGCAGAAATAGTATCGTTAAAAAATACTAAAGAAAAAGCCGAAGTATTGCAAAAGATAAATGAATTGACTAACTTGTTAGAAAATCATTTATAAAACGTTCTTTAAAATATATTATTTAATATACTGCCTACATTAGTACATTGTTTGTTAAACTCAACGTTATTCAATTATAAAGGATGAGTCGTGGTTAGTAAAGCAAGCCGATTTTACCTCGGATCCTTGATCAATCAGTTAATCCTAAACTTGTTATTTTGGAGTTTTTAAAACCCTATTAATGTAGGCTTTTTTATACAATCAAATCAAAATTATGGAGGGAATATTATTTCCTGTTTTAGCAGGAATTATAGGTGTAGCAGTAGGTTTTTTTATTGCTAAAATGTTAGAAAAATCTAATGCAAATAAATTAATACAAGAAACTAAAAAAGAGGCTGGTAGCATTATAAAAGAAGCTAAAGTAGAAGCCGAAGCAATAAAGAAAGATAAGATTTTACAAGCTAAAGAGAAGTTTATAGAACTGAAGTCTGAGCACGAAAAAGTAATCTTATCTAGAGAAAAGAAAGTTTCTGATGTAGAAAAAAGAGTAAGAGATAAAGAGAGCCAAGTATCATCAGAGCTAGACAAAAACAAAAAACTTAATAAGCAGTTAGAAAAGAAAGAAGCTGATTTTGATTATAAATTAGATTTCTTAGAAAAGAAAGAGTCTGAATTAGAAAAAATGCACAAGCGCCATGTAGATATGCTTGAACAAATTTCTGGACTATCTGCCGATGAAGCTAAAACAGAGTTGGTAGCATCTTTAAAAGACGAAGCAAAATCTGATGCAATGTCTTTTATTCAAGATACCATAGAAGAAGCCAAAATGACGGCTCAACAAGAAGCTCGTAAAGTAGTATTAAATACCATTCAAAGAGTAGGCGTAGAGCAAGCGGTTGAAAATTGCGTGTCTGTATTCAATCTTGAATCAGATGATGTTAAAGGTAGAATTATTGGTAGAGAAGGGCGTAATATTCGTGCTCTAGAATCTGCAACAGGTGTTGAAATTATTGTTGATGATACTCCTGAAGCAATTATCTTATCTTGTTTTGACCCTGTTCGTCGTGAAATTGCTCGTTTATCAATGCATAAACTTGTAACGGACGGGAGAATTCACCCAGCAAGAATCGAAGAGGTTGTAAAGAAAACTGAAAAGCAAATTACTCAAGAAATTATAGAGGTTGGTAAACGTACTGTTATTGATTTAGGAATTCATGGTTTACACCCTGAATTAATCAAAACAGTTGGACGAATGAAATATCGTTCTTCTTATGGTCAAAACCTGTTACAACACTCACGTGAAGTAGCGAACCTTTGTGGTATAATGGCTGCTGAAATGGGCTTAAATGCAAAAGCTGCTAAGCGTGCTGGTTTATTACATGATATTGGTAAAGTACCAGAAACAGAAAGTGAATTACCACACGCATTGTTAGGAATGCAATGGGCTGAAAAATATGGTGAAAAACCTGATGTATGTAATGCAATTGGAGCTCACCACGATGAAATAGAAATGAAGAGTTTAATGGCTCCAATAGTTCAAGTATGTGATGCTATTTCTGGAGCAAGACCAGGTGCACGTCGTCAAGTATTAGATTCTTATATTCAACGTTTAAAAGATTTAGAAGACATTGCTTTTGGATTTAATGGTGTACAAAAGGCTTATGCTATTCAAGCAGGACGTGAATTAAGAGTTATGGTAGAGAGTGCTAAAGTAAACGATACTAAAGCAGCTGAATTATCATTTAATATTTCTCAAAAAATCCAGAATGATATGACTTATCCAGGACAGGTAAAAGTTACTGTAATTAGAGAGACAAGAGCAGTAAATGTAGCGAAGTAATTATTAAATTATAAAATATAAAAAATCCCTCATCAATTTTGATGAGGGATTTTTTGTTTAATCATGGCTTCTTCTTGATTTACCTTTTTGTTCAGGCTTTCCTTTTCTGTATTTGTTTTTATATTTTTTGTTTTTGAAAGCTTTGTGTTTACGTCTTTTTATAATTTTACTATGCTTTCCAATTTTAGCATTTGGTAACGCTCTGTAGTAGTAAAAGTTATTATCTTCTCTAAACTGACGATAGTTTCTTCCAAAGTCTTTTCTGTAAAAATAAACGTCATCATAATCAAAAATATCTCCTATGTTTATATCGATATTTACATCAAATCCATCATCGTAATAGTAATGATCATCATCATGGTGATGGCGGTGTCCTGGTTTTACAAATCCTCTAAACCTTGGATTACCCCATCTATCGTATTGAATATGTAAGTTTCCTACTTTAAATAAGTTTCCAAACTTATACCTCATAAATACACTACCAATTCTTTTTACATTTCCTCTGGCATCGTAGTTTATATAAACGTTTCCTACACTTCTAACACGACCTCTTCTATCACGTTTAATGCGTACGCCGTAATCAGAGTATCTATTGTAATGGGTATTAAAGTCGAAATCTCCGTTTAAAAATACATGGAATTGAATTCCCTTTTCTACAAAGGTAACAGCATCATTATTACGATTTGTAACCCCAATTTTGCTAGTTGATTTTTCAATATTGTCGGCATTTACAGTTGTTAATGACATCATTGCTAATAATAAAAGTATCCCTGTTCTCATAATTGCTAATTTTAGGGTTATGCTTACTCTATATGCTTTTCGGCTTCCGCAGTTGTTATGTAATTTTCCAAAGAACGTGCCAAAAAATATTTTAAAGCTTTTTAAAAGTGATAATATAAAGTGATTTTTTACTTTAAACTACTGATATTTAGTGTCTTTTTTAGGATTTAAAAAATAATTTATTTCTCCCCGTAAAAAGTTCTATATTTATACGACTTACTCGAAAACTTATACTTACGAATGATAGCAGCTATTAATAAAAATTTACAAAGAGGAATTAAACTATTAGAAGCAATTAATGATGAACAGTATAGTGATACATCAATTCCACCATATTATTCGAGTATAGGTGCTAATATGAGACATATTCTGGATGTTTTCGTCTGTATTTTTAAAGGGTTAGATAAAAAATGTGTTGATTTTTCTGACAGAGAACGTAATCAACTAGCAGAGCAGAAGACGGAGTTTGGAATTGTATATTTTAAAGAGGTAATTGAGCAACTATATTGTTTAGAAACAGAAGATTTTGATATAATTATTTCTGTTACAGATGATTTAGGAACTGGAAAAGTAACTGCAAATTATACGTTAGGTAGTGCTTTGATACAAGCGCATAGCCATGCAATACACCATTTTGCTAGTATAGGTTTTATTATAAATCAATTAGGAATAGAGTTACCTGATGCAGATTTTGGGTACAACCCTACAACTTCAAAGAAAGAATTAGTAAGATAATTATCGATTAATGTAAACCCAGCCTTTTTTAAGCTTTTGATAAGCGTTTGGTTGGTCACCTAACTCTAGGTAGTAGAAGTAAGTTGCTGCTGGAAGTTTACTTTCTCTGTTAATAGTAGATCGTCCGTTAGAAGTACCATTCCAATCGTTTTTATAATCTTCAGTTTGATATACAATATTTCCCCATCGATTATAAATAATAAGTTTATTATGGGCATATTCATTTACTTCATCAAAAACTAAATAATCGTTAAGATTATCTCCATTTGGGGAGATTAAAATATTATTATTATTTGTTTTAATCTCATCATCTAATAACGAACCAATAGTGATTACTTCGTAGTTATCAGGAACAAACGCAGCTGATGTAATTGTTCCTTCCGATAAATCTCCAGTAACTTCTAATACATCTAAATTTACCCATTGATTTTCTGTTTTACTCCAGCCTACAACGATTAACTGAGAAACTTGATTAGCCAAAGAGCTTATATCACTACGGGTATTCCAAGTTAATGTAATACGGGTTTCATTTTTACCTTCTAAATCCCAAAATTCAATGTTGCTAATATTTTCAATTATTGCTTGTTTCTGATCTGTTAAAAAGTTAGCAGTAAAAGTGGTAGGAAAGTTTGGGTCTTCGTAAAAATATGCTCCTTTAAAAATATAATACTTGTCTTTATAAGGTAAGCTCATTGGGCGTAACATTGTTCCATCCCCCACAGGGAAGGTGAAGCTAGAAGTGTTTTTATTTCCTTGTTTTAGTGAGGTGTATCCATTAACGTGTCGCTCATTATCTTCACCCGCATAAAAGTCATAATCAATAAAGTTGAGTGTTATGCTAGTGTTGTTTCTTGGAGTAATCACTTGTCCGTTAATAAAACTTAATTGATTATGCACACCCAAAGAATTGTATAGCTCTAAGTTTTGTAGAGCATCAACCTCTACATTGAAAAAAGTAACTCTATTAGTTCCTGAAATAGTTCTAACTTCATTATCAGCATAAAAACCAGCAAAACCGGTATAGTTATCTAGTGTACCATTATTAATAACATTGGTATGGAAACCTAATTGAGCTCCATCATGAAATTGTACATTCCCTAAATTATGAAAGGCTGTTTGAGCTTTAATAAAAAAAGGAATAAACAAAAGGAATAGTGAAGTTAAAAAAAGTTTCATAATACTTCAGTATTTATAGTTATATATAAAAGCTCTTACAATAATTTAGTTAATTTTTTTAATTGTCATGCCTGTAGCATTAGCATCAATAACTACATCACCATTTTCACCTATATATTTTTCTCTAATTTTTATTCCATAGCTTTGATAGGCAGTTAGGTTTAACAACACAGTTCTAGAAGCACTTACATATCTTTGGTTTGTGTTTCCTATAAGAGTTAGTATGCTACCAGTATTAGGTATAGGGTTGTTGTTTTGACATACAACTATTTCAAAAGAGCTATTAGTTCTATCATTGAAGTCATTTGAATTCTCTTTTCTTAATGAAACAGTATATGTAATTTCATATAAACCTGTTTCTGTGACTTGTACTTGACTATTATTTCTATTATTAATTGGTCCGTTATAGAGCCTAACAGAATTCAACGGTATTAAAGTTCCGTTTGTATTATAATCATTTACTCTTATTGTAGAGTTTGTACTGTTATATTTATCGATATATGTTAAGGTTGAACTCCCACCTCCGCTAGTTGTCGTATTTGAATTGTTTATTTGATGCCAATTAGATCCTGTACTTTGAATTTTTAAAACTGTATTGGCTTCTATGAAGTTTGTATTTACATTTGATAAGTTACGATAACTTGAGATGTTAATGTTATTACTCGTTATATTTTTAAGCACGTACTCTCTTCCTTCACAGGTAGAAGCATTAGGCAATGTAATGGTATGGTTACCATTAATAATTATAGAATAATGATCTTCAGTTAGTGTTAAATTATTTGTTGTAGTAAAAGTAGATTTTGAAATGGAACCTTGAACTTGTAAAGTAGAGTTTGCAATATTAAAACTCCCAGTATTATAGTTTGCGTTTATATCACCAGAAATAGGTATTTCTTGTTGGTTGATATTTATTCCAAATCTTGTTTTAGCATATCTTCCAGTCGTACTACCTTGAACTCTAAAGAACTCTTTGTATATTTGAGGAGAATAGTAATAGCGTTTAAATATCATAGGTTCATTACCGTCATCACCAATAATAAACTCTAGACGACCTTGATTATTTGGTCCTGCAGAACCTATTTCAAATAAATCTGTATTTCCAGAACTTCCTTTTAATCTAAAGCTACCATTAGAAGTCGTATAAAACATAGGTTTATAAAAACTAGCACCATCAGCTCTAAATTGTAATGCAGATACACCATTAGAACCATTTAAATAAACTAATGATTGATCTGGGGCGTTATAGTCTGGGTAGCCTTGTACTAAATTAAGAGTAGCTCTTCTTCCAAATTCAAGCATTGGAGTATTGTTCGAACGAATCTGCATTTTAACATCATCAATCGTTCCTAAAAAATTTGTATTCGTAGTACCAGTATTACCTGTAATTAGCCAGTTATTCAAAGCAGGGTTATCTATCCAATCTACACCCGTACCTGTAGAGGTTAATATTTGACCTGTTGAACCAGCATTACCATTAATGTCTATTAGTGAGCTGTTAAACTCTGCTGGACTTTGTAAAATAATATTACTTGGCGCTGTTAACTGCATTGTTGAAGAAGCAGATAGCTGCATAGGACCTCCTGTAGTACTTATTTGGGTACTGTTAATACCATTTATTTGGATACTGTTACTAAATAGTTGTAGATAGTTTAAGTTTTGTAAAGTTAAACCAAAGCTGTTGGTACCGTTTAAAGTACGGTTTGAAGTTAAATTACCGTTGGCAGTGTAAATATTTTGAGAGGAAAGGGTAGAGCTGATTAACTTCCAACCATCTACAGTATCATATATTTTTATTTGACTATTGGTTGTATCGAACCAAACATCATTTTCAACAGGGTTGGTTGGTGTAGTTGTAGATGTGGTTACAGTATTATTGTTAACCGTTTGTATAGTTCCTTTATTATCTATAACCCTAACTTCTTGTGCATTGGCACTAAAAGAAAATAGTGCCAATACAGAAGTTATAAATACTAATTTTTGTATAATAATGTTATTACGCATTAATATTATTAATAATTGAATTGTACTTCAATAATATCACCATCATATACCGACCAATCGTTAGGAGCAGTAGTACTAGGAACTAATGTAACCGTAGAACCAGCTACAGTATAGTCTAAATTAGCAACTAATTTAGCTCCGTTTCTATATACCCATACTTTTTGATAACTAGTTAAGTTAGGTGCTGGTACTAATGCAGATAAATCATAAGCGGTTTGACCAGCAGTAGCTGTAAATACTGAATGTCCGTTTTGAACTACATCAGCAGCTAAAATTTTCTTAGTTTCACCAGTAGCTTCATCTCTTACTAAAAAAGTATAACCTGTTCCAGTCGCAGTACCTCCTTTGGCAACTTCACCATCAACTGCATTTGTAGATGCTGCACCAGTTTCTAAAGCAATACCATCTAAAGCAAAAATAGCACCACTAGCATCAATATATGTATTGTCAGTTAGTGTACCTCCTAATTGCCAGGTTGTTGTAGTTTGATCTGTAGTTGTATTTGTAATCATAGTTATACCATTTTTAGATTGTAAATACTTAATGGTACCTTTATTATCAATAACTCTAACAGTTTTGTTTAAACCTGTTTGAATGTTTTTATTGTTAGTGGTTACATCTCCAGTCTCTTGCTGTGCGTTAGCTGTACCAATAACTAAAAGACCTAAAGTAGCCAATGTTAATTTAAATTTGTTTGTAATTGTTTTCATGAATTGATAATTAAATTGTTTTTAAGATTTTAAATTGAGGATTATTATTAATAAAGTTGAACTATTCGTATTTCATCACCTGCATAACATGTAGCATCAGGTTCTATGGTAATCGTTGTGGCATTATCAACAGTAAAGTCTATTCTAACTCCATTTCTGTACACATTAATTTTGTCAGTTGTATATAATGTAAGCCCTGTAAAAGTTATTTGACCATCTGTAGCTGTAATTTTTGTAATTTCCTCTTTTAGTAAGTTAGAGGCAGTAGTTCTTTTTAAAACGCCAGTAGTTCTATCTACTGTAACGATATCATCAGTAGAAGTGCTTCCATTTTCTAAACCTGTAATGGCTAACGTATTTGCAGTACTAGTTTCAATAGTAGTAGGCTGAATTAATACCCCACCTAATTGAATAGTGTTACTTGCGTTTATAAAAAGTCCGTTATTAGCAGAAAGCGTTGCGTTAGATGCTACCCAAGTTGTACCGTTATAAGCATAAATTACACCAGTAGTTGTATCTACATAAACATCTCCAGAGGTTGGGTCAGGAGCAGTACTAGTATTAGGTATTCCGTTACCTCTTCTAGGGTTATTGTCTATAGAAATCCAATTGGTTCCGTCCCAAATACTGGTAGTGTTACTTAGAGTGTCGTTAACCCAAAAATCACCTATGTTATTATCGGAAGGTGGAGTAGAGGAGGTGGTTACTTTTATAGTTTCTCTTGTATTCCCAGAACCATTGCATAAACTTATCCATGTAGTTCCATCATACATAAAAACACAATTTTGATCAGTATTAAAGACTAAGGCACCACGTAAAGGTTGTATAGCATTCATTTGAGTATCTGTCATTCTGCTAATAACTAATACTTTATCTGAGCTTTCTAATTCTAAAATTGAATTTAAATGAATTGAAGACGGATTGTTTCCAACTTTTACTTGTGAAAAAGTTGGAGTAATGGCACAAAAAAGAATCAAAGAAAAAAGTAATTTTCTTCCCATTCAGTTAAATAATTAATTGTTTTTTTAAGACTCGGGGGGATTCTTAATAATACATGAATATGTATCGGCGGGCAAATATAAAAAATAATTTTTATTTGGAGAGACGTTTGATTTTTTTTGTGTACTTTTTTAATAAAATAATTTCATTAAGAAAACTTATAGAACTTTTATATGGAGTGTTGAAGTTTCTATGATTTGTAATAGCAATAGTAAAGAGCGATTTCCAGTGGGTTCTTATAGCTTTTAAAGCTTTTAAGTAGGTGTAGTTTTCTGCATCATAAATATGTGTAGGTTCTGCTATAATTCCATTGATTTCTAGTATTTTAAAGTCGATTCCTTTTTCTAGTTCGTCAAAGGTGTTGTACTTTAAGTCAATTCGTCCATAGTACCAACCTGGTATTGATTTACTAAGCTTATCAAAAGTGGTGGTTAGTTTATCACTTATTAAATGATTACCATTAATAAATTGTGTTCCTTTTGAATGATTACCTATAGCTGTAAGTTTAATAATTTTGTTTTTAATAGGTATTTCTGTCAGTTTATCTTGGTGAATTTTAGTAAATAAGTCGATGTATAATTTAGCTCTTTCATCAGCAAGGATAAGCTCTTTTAATGTAGAAGTACCATCTCCTGTAACAGATAAAAAACGTTTTAGCGTTAATGAAGAAATCTTACCAGAATCATCTTTTGGATTTCTGTGGTAAAAAATACCGCATTCATTCTCATGGTCTAAAAATTCTTGAATGATAATATCAATAGAGTACTTTTCAATATAGTTTTTTAAGGCTGCTTTTGAAGCTATTTTCTCAACTAATAAACCTCTAAAACCCACATCAGGTTTTGCTATTAAAGGGAAGTTTATTTTTTGCTTTTGTATTTTTTTATAAACTGTTTCAAAATTAGTGTTTGGTTTTATTAAAACCGATTTAGGTCGGTATTTTTCAGGAACCAATAATATGGTTTCGTATTTGCTTTCAGTACCGTTTCCAGAGCTTTTTATGCAGGGGTTTGCAGCACTAAAAAAAGTTAAGTGTTTAGCTTTAAAAGCTAAATAAAAAGCGTAAGGAAGATTAGGAAGGTAAAACATCGCCGAGGGCCAGTGCTCCCAATTTATTATTTTTTTTATGGAATTGTTTTTTATCAAAAGTTATTTGCTAAAAAGATGGTCTAATATGGTTTTAAAAGTTTTAAAACCATAATATACAGTAAATAGTATTAATAAAACACCAACCACGAGCAAACCATAAGCAATAAAAACTTTAGGGGCTTCTTTAAAAGCACGTAAGGCTTTAAAGGCAATACTTAGTATTAAAGGAGAAATAATAAGCAAGCCTAAAAAAACTAAAAGCTTTTTTATACCAGTTTCAAAAGTAGTAGGTTTATTCATTTGTAAATTTTTTTATAGCTTCACGAACATTTCCATATTTTTTTAATAATTCGCTAGCTGTCTTTTGGTCGATGTTTAATTCAGAAGCTAACATTTTTTCTCCTCTATCTACTAATTTGTTGTTGGATAGTTGCATATCAACCATCTTATTCCCTTTAACTCTTCCTAATTGAATCATACTGGCTGTAGATAGCATATTTAATACTAATTTTTGAGCAGTTCCCGCTTTCATACGAGAGCTTCCTGTTACAAATTCAGGACCTACAACGACTTCAATGGGAAATTGAGTGGTTAATGATAACGGACTATCTTGATTACAGGTAATACAGCCTGTTACAATATCGTTATTATTGCATTCTTCTAAAGCAGAAATAACATAAGGAGTGGTACCTGATGCGGCAATTCCTATAACAACATCTTTTGAAGAGATTTGATGTTCTTGTAAATCTTTCCAACCTTGGTTAGTAGAATCTTCTGCAAATTCAACCGCTTTTCTAATGGCATAATCACCACCAGCAATTAATCCAATGACCAATTCATGGGGAACACCAAAAGTAGGAGGGCATTCACTTGCGTCTAGGATACCTAAACGACCACTAGTGCCTGCACCGATGTAAAATAAACGGCCACCTTTTTTTAACTTCAAAACAATTTGTTCTGTGAGTTTCTCTATTTGTGGGAGTGCTTTTTCTACAGCTAAAGGAACTGTTTTATCTTCTTTGTTAATGTTATACAATAATTCAGAAATATTCATTTTTTCTAAATTATTGTAGTTAGACTCTTGTTCGGTTGTTTTGGTAAACTTCATGTTTCAAATTTACTAATTAAAAATTTCAAGAAATTAGAATGTGACGATTATAATTTTTTTGTGTCTTAACTATGAGCCAAGCAATGTTATGGGGGATTAAATAATAATTCGGGGGACATTATTGTTTAGTAATTTGTTTGGTTTATTTTAATAAAAAAGCAGGTGATTTTTGCCACCTGCTTTTGAATTTTATATAATTGATTAATTATATACTTTGTAAAATATCATTAAGAGTTTCACTAGGTTGCATAACTGCATTAGCTAATGCGTTATTAGGTTCGTAGTATCCTCCAATATTTACTGCTTTACCTTGAACAGTATTTAGTTCTTCTACAATTGTAGTTTCATTTGTTGCTAATTTTTCTGCAATAGGAGCAAATTGAGCTTTTAACTCGGTGTCTTTGTCCTGAGAGGCTAAAGCTTGTGCCCAATACATTGCTAAATAAAAATGAGAACCTCTATTATCTAATTCTCCAGTTTTTCTTGATGGTCCTTTTTTATTGTCTAATAATTTGTCAGTAGCATCATCTAAAGCTTCCGCTAATATTTTTGCTTTGTTGTTATTGTTTGTTTCTCCCAAATGTTCTAAAGAAACAGCTAAAGCTAAGAATTCACCTAAAGAATCCCAGCGTAAATGATTTTCTTCTACTAATTGTTGAACATGTTTTGGGGCAGATCCTCCAGCACCAGTTTCAAATAATCCACCACCATTCATTAACGGAACGATAGATAGCATTTTAGCTGAAGTTCCTAACTCTAAAATAGGGAATAAATCAGTTAAATAATCACGCAATACATTTCCTGTAACAGAAATAGTTTCTTTACCTGCTTTAACTCTTTCTAATGTATATTTAGTAGCTTCTACTTGAGATAAGATTTTAATTTCTAATCCAGTGGTGTCATGGTCTTGTAAGTACTTTTCTACTTTTTTAATGATTTCTCTATCATGAGCTCTTTCTTCATCTAGCCAAAAAACTGCAGGTGCTCCTGTAGCTCTTGCACGAGTAACAGCTAATTTAACCCAATCTTGAATAGGTGCGTCTTTTGTTTGACACATTCTCCAAATATCACCAGCTTCAACAGTATGCTCTAATAAAGTAGTTCCGCTAGCATCAATCACTTCAACTTTTCCATTAGAAGTAATTTCAAATGTTTTATCATGAGAACCGTATTCTTCAGCTTTCTGAGCCATTAAGCCTACGTTAGGAACTGTACCCATTGTAGTAGGATCAAAAGCACCATTTTTTTTACAAAAATCGATAGTTTCTTGGTATAAACCAGCATAAGAACTATCAGGAATTACAGCTTTTGCATCTTGAGGCTTTCCTTCTTTATTCCACATTTGACCAGAAGTACGAATCATTGCTGGCATTGAAGCGTCAATAATTACATCTGAAGGAACATGTAAGTTGGTAATTCCTTTGTCAGAGTTTACCATTGCTACATCAGGATTGCTAGCATAAATAGCTTCAATATCTGTTAAAATCTCCGCTTTTTTATCTGCTGATAACTCTTCGAGGTTACTTACTAAGTTTCCAAAACCGTTGTTTACATCTACACCAATTTCTTTAAAAGTTTCACTATGTTTAGTAAACAAATCTTTAAAGAAAATACGTACAGCATGACCAAAAATGATAGGGTCTGAAACCTTCATCATAGTTGCTTTCATGTGTAAAGAGAATAACACTCCTTTATCGTTAGCATCTTTAACTTGTTCTTCTAAGAAAGCTAATAATGCTTTTTTACTCATTACTGAAGCATCAATAACTTCTTTAGCTAGTAATGATACTTTATTTTTTAAAACAGTTTTATTTCCGTCAGCATTTGTGTGTACAATTTGTACGTCAGTTGCGTTTGGTACAGTAACTGATTTTTCGCTGTGTGCAAAATCACCTTCTGTCATTGTAGAAACATGAGTTTTAGAGTCAGCACTCCAAGCACCCATTGAATGAGGATTCTTTTTTGCGTAGTTTTTTACAGCTTTTGGAGCTCTACGGTCAGAGTTACCTTCACGTAAAACAGGGTTTACAGCAGATCCTTTTATTTTATTATAACGTGCTAAAATTGCTTTCTCTTCATCAGTTGTAGCTTCTTCTGGGTAATTTGGTAAAGCATAACCTAAAGCTTGTAGTTCTTTTATAGCAGCTTTTAATTGAGGAACAGAAGCTGAAATATTTGGAAGTTTAATAATGTTTGCTTCGGGCTTTTTTGCTAAATCTCCTAAAAAAGCTAAGGCATCTTCAACCTGCTGCTCTTTAGGTAAAAGGTCTGAAAAATTAGCAAGAATACGACCCGCAAGAGAAATATCTTTGGTTTCTACTTCTATGTTAGATGATTTTGTAAAAGCTTTTACGATTGGTAAAAACGAACGAGTAGCTAATGCTGGAGCTTCATCCGTTTTTGTGTACATAATTTTAGCAGTCTTATTCATATTTATAAGTAATAAATTAAATTATATTTTGAAGTGACGCAAATTTAAGAATTACGGTTGAGTTTTTTGATGATAAATTGTTATTAATTAGGGTGTTTTGTTACGAAATTGACAATTTAAATAGGTGAAATAGAGGTTTTGTTATTAAAAACAAAAGCCATATCAAACAATTTCTTGTAATTGATATGGCTTTCTTGAAATAGTAAGGATGCTGACCTGTATTACTACATAGTCAAATAAAACTGCGTTTATGCTTTTTCCTTAGAAAAAACTACGTTACTACTTCAAAAGAAACTTTACTTTATAAATTATGTCACCTATAAAATAAAAGCTTCGATGTTTTTAAACAGCTTAATTAAGCTAAATAAAAACCAATAATACTTATAAACTTATAACTAGAAAACTATAAATTATTAATAACTTACAATTAATCAAAAATTATAATGATTGTACTTAGCTTTAAGTATGTTTAAAAACAAAATATATAAAGAACGTTACTTTAAAGGTTTACTTTTGGTGATTAATATAGTTAACTATAACTTTGATGTCACTTACTTTGTAAACTCTATTCCCAAATATAAGGAATAATACTGTTTTTTTAGTAAGTTTAAGTGTTTTGTTATCAACAGTTTGAGAAAGTGTGTTATTAACAAAAAGTGAATAAAAAAAACACCATGATATTCATGGTGTTTTTTAAGTTCTTTTGAGTAGAAGATTTTTTTAGTGTCTTCTTTCTTTAATTCTAGCTTTCTTACCAGTAAGACCTCTAAAGTAGTAAATACGTGCTCTACGTACTTTACCTGTTTTGTTAATTTCAATCTTCTGGATAGAAGGTAAGTTAATAGGGAAGATACGCTCAACACCTACAGTACCAGACATTTTTCTAATAGTGAATGTTTCAGAAGCTCCGCTTCCTCTTTTTTGGATAACAACTCCTCTAAAAAACTGAGTACGAGTTTTGTTTCCTTCTTTAATTTCGTAGTATACTGTAATAGTATCTCCAGCTGTAAATTCTGGTAATTCGTTTCTTGTTACAAATTCGTCTTGAACAAATTTTACTAAATCCATTTTATTATTATTTATGGTTGTATAAAAGCAACATTCACGATTTTCGTCAGAGGTTGATTTTGTGGCTGCAAACTTAAAGCTTTTCTTTTGATAAAAAAAATAAATAAAACGCTGATTATTAGTTAATCTAATAAATCTGGACGTATTTCTTTTGTTCTTTTATAAGCTTGTTCTGAGCGCCATTCTTCAATCTTAGGAAAGTTTCCTGATAATAAGACTTCAGGTACTTTCATTCCTTCATATTCTGAGGGCCTTGTATATACCGGTGGAGATAGTAAGTTATCTTGAAAACTATCTGTTAAAGCAGAAGTTTCGTCACCTAAAACACCAGGGATTAATCGAATTACAGCATCACATAAAACAGCGGCAGCTAATTCACCTCCAGTTAAGACATAATCGCCAATAGAAATTTCTTTAGTTACAAATTTATCACGTACGCGTTGGTCTACACCTTTATAATGTCCTGTTAAAATGATAATACTTTCCTTTAATGAAAGTGTATTTGCCGTAGCTTGATTTAGAGTTTTAGCATCAGGAGTCATATATATAACTTCATCATAAGTCCTTTCAGATTGAAGTTTTTCAATACACTTAGCTATAGGTTCAATCATTAAAACCATTCCAGCACCCCCACCAAATTGATAATCGTCTATTTGACGATAATTACCAAACCCATATTCTCGTAGGTTATGAAAATGAACTTCAGCGAGTCCTTTATCAATAGCCCTCTTCATCATTGAATTTTGAAATGGACTCTTTATTAAGTCGGGTTCTACCGTAATAATATCTATTCGCATGCGGCAAAGATAGCTGTTTTAAAGGAGATTTATTGCGGGAATATTTTTTTGAATTTTTTAGGAAGCTCTTTAGTGATAGTTATTTCTTCTTTACTAAAAGGATGTGTAAAAGTAAGCGTAGATGCATGTAGAAACAATCCTTTCCCTTTCATGATTTTATTTTCTAAAAAATAATCCTTGTCCCCTAAAATAGGATTGTTTATAATAAGTAAATGTTTACGTAGTTGATGTTTTCTACCTGTTTTTGGGTTCAGTTCTACTAAATTCAAAAAATCAAATCGAGGAGACTCTACTGATTGTATAACTTCAAACGAAGTAAAGGCACTTTTGTTATCGATAGGTAAATCAATTTCTCCACTTCGTCCCATTTTACCAATACAAATAGCATAGTATGTTTTCCTAATTTCTTTTTTTTCAAATAGTTGATTTAAAGCAATAATACTCTCAGTTGTTTTTCCAATGAGTAATAACCCGCTAGTTGGATAATCTAAACGATGAACAGGTCTTGGGCGAGTAGCGTCAGGTAAAGTACTTTTCTGTAAGTTTTGTACAAGTGCGTTGTCAATTGTAGCAAAGGAATTTCCGCTTACTAAAATTCCTGCAGGTTTATAAACTATAGCTAGATAATCATCTTCAAAAAGAACTTCTAAAGGAAAGTTAAAATGCTTTTTATGTATGCTTTCTTTTGATTGAAGTAACTCAATGGTTTCCCCTCCTTTAATGTACAAAGCAGTTGTGGCTATTTTACCATTAACTTTAACGACCCCTTTTTTAATGGCTTTTTTTAATCCTGATTTGGTAGGTAGTGAGGTGAAAACATCAACACCATATTCTTGTAACCGAATGGGATTTTCTAACAGAGGAACTTTATGAGTTTCTTTTGAAACCATTAAAATCCTATAGCTTTATCATCACCACGAGGATCAGCACCACCTTCTAATTTTCCATTAGGAAGTATTAAAATAGCATCTACTTTTCCAATAATTGGTGAGTTGGTTTCGTCTAATTCGTATCCAAGACTTTGTAAGTTTATTTTTACTTGTTTGTCAAATCCTTTAGGTTCCATTTTAATCACATCAGGCAACCATTGATGGTGAAAACGTGGTTGATTCACGGCTTCTTGCATTCCCATGTCAAATTCATGTACATTTAAAATGGTTTGTAATACAGAAGTAATAATTGTTGAACCACCGGGTGTTCCTACAACCATATATAAGTTTCCGTTTTTCTCTACAATAGTGGGAGTCATTGAGCTTAACATACGTTTTTCAGGTTCAATTTTATTAGCTTCAGCACCTACTAACCCAAACATGTTTGGTACACCCGGCTTGCTTGAAAAATCATCCATTTCGTTATTTAAGAAGAAACCTAAGTCTGAACAATATAATTTAGAACCATAAGCTCCGTTGATTGTTGTAGTGGCAGAAACAGCATTTCCGAATTGATCAACGATAGAGTAGTGGGTGGTTTCATCACTTTCAATCATAGTAATACTTCCATGAGAGACATCGGTAGAAGAAGTTGCCTTTTCAAAAAAAAAATCATTCATTCGGTCTTTTGTGTATTCTTTACTAATAAGTGTTTCAACTGGAATTTTTACAAAATCAGGATCAGCCAAATAAAAACTTCTATCTGCATAAGCTCTACGTTCTGCTTCAGTAATTACCTGCATAGTTTTTGTTGAATTATGACCGTATTTGTCTAAATCAAAAGGTTCAATTCCATTCATTATTTGTGCTAAACAAATTCCTCCGCTAGCAGGTGGAGACATAGAAATAATTCGTAAATCGTCGTAGGTAAAAGTAATCGGAGTTCTCCATTTAGCTTCGTATTTAGCCAAATCCTCTTCATTTATAATTCCACCATTCGACTGCATAAAAGCAACGAGACGTTTGGCGGTTTCACCTTTGTAAAATTCATCTCTACCATTTTGTGAAATACGTTCTAAAGTTGAAGCTAAAGCAAGATATTTGATAGTGTCTCCTTTTTTCCAAAGTTTATCAAAAAGAATAGAGTCTTTATTTACTTTTAAAAAATAATGTTGATATTTTTTTATGCGGTCTTCTTGTTTTTGAGTAACTACAACGCCTTTTTTAGCTAAAGCTATGACTGGTTTTAAAATTTCTTGAATAGGTAATGAACCAAACTTTTTATGTGTGGCAAAAACACCAGCTACTGTTCCTGGAACCCCTATTGCCATAGCTCCTAAAGTGCTTTTATTTTCAATTACATTACCTAAGCTATCTAAATACATATCTTTATGAGCGGCAAGTGGAGCTTTTTCACGATAATCTAATGCACCGATTTCTCCTGTGCCTTGTCGATAAACCATAAATCCACCACCACCAAGATTTCCAGCATAAGGGTAAGCGACTGCTAATGCTAGTTCGGTAGCAACCATAGCATCAAAAGCGTTACCACCTTTTTGTAAAATATCTGAACCAATTTTTGAAGCCTCTTTGCGGGCAGAAACAACCATGGCTTTTTCGGTAACTGTACCTACAACTTTTCTCTTCTTACAACTGTATAATACTGTGAGTATTGAAAAAAATAAGAGTGCTTTTTTCATGTTTTGTTAACTTAGTTCTTTTAGTTTTTGATGCGAGAATGCACGGAGGTCTTCAAAAAAAGTAGTGAAATCGTTTTCGAAAATTTGATAATTTTCTAGTAAGTCTTCCGTAGCTAAGTTCATTTTTGATTTTCCATCAGTACGCCTATTCATACCATTTAAAACCTCTTGAATTCCTTTGGCAAATTGATAATTGTATAACCAATTATATTGTACCATATAAGGAAGCATTTCTTGTGTTCTTTCAGGAAGACTATCAATATTTTCTTGAAGTAATTTATATACAGAATTTACATATATATTTAACGGAATTTGAGAATAGTTTCTCCAGTTTTTGGCTAAATAATGATCGTAAAAAATATCGATAATTACACCATCGTAGTGTCGATAGCGTTCATGTAAGCGTCGTTTGCTTATTCTAACAATTTTATGCGCATCCGTATACGTATCAATTTCTCGATGCAATAAAATGCCTTTTTGAATATCTTCATGAAAGTGAGAAAACTTATTGCCTTTCACGTGGTCTGCTATAAAGTTACCAATCATGATGTTTGTGTTATCTTCAGAAAGGTATAAGTGCGCTAAAAAATTCATTTTATAAATGTAAACAAAAAACCACAACTGTAGAGTTGTGGTTTTAAAGTTTATGTATAAGTTTTTAATTCTTTACAGGAGTGTTCTTTAAAATTTCTAATAAAAACTTCCAGAATTTTTGTGTTGATGATATCTGTGCACGCTCATCAGGTGAGTGAGCCCCTTTAATATTAGGTCCAAAAGAAACCATATCCATTTCTGGATAGTTTTGACCTAAAATACCACACTCTAAACCTGCGTGACATGCTGCTACATGCGGCTTATCGCTATGTAATTTTTCATATAAGTTAGTTACAGTTTTTAATATTTCAGAATTTACGTTAGGTAACCATCCTGGATACGAACCAGAAAACTCTACATCAAAACCAGCTAATTCAAAAGATGAACGTAACGAGTTTGCTAAATCCCATTTATTAGTTTCAGAAGAAGAACGTGTTAAACATCCAATTTTAATAGTTCCGTCTTTTACAATAATACGAGCAATATTATTTGAAGTTTCTACTAATCCTTCAATATCAGGACTCATTCGATATACACCATTTAAAGCAGCATAAATTGCTTTAATTAATCCTTCTTGAACGCCTAAATCCATTACAGTTTTAGGAGTGTCAACTTCTTTTAATTCAATAGTAAGGTTAGGTTCTAATGTTGAAAACTCAGCTTTAATATTGTTAATAAGCTCATGTATTTCAAATAAGAAAGGTTCTTTAGAAACAGCATCAATAACTACAGTAGAAAAGCTTTCACGAGGAATGGCATTACGTAAGCTACCTCCGTTAATTTCAGCAACACGTAATCCGAAGTTGGTAAACCCGTCAAATAATAAACGGTTCATTATTTTATTAGCGTTTCCTAAACCTTTAATAATATCCATTCCTGAGTGACCTCCATTTAACCCAGTAACAGAAATTTCATAAGCGATGGTGTTTTCAGGAGTAGTTTCTTCATTATAACTTCTAGTTGCAGTAACATCTACACCACCAGCACATCCCATTCCTATTTCATCATCTTCTTCAGTATCTAGGTTTAATAAAATTTCACCTTGTAATAAACCACCTTCAAGTCCCATAGCACCTGTCATGCCTGTTTCTTCATCAATTGTAAACAAGGCTTCGATAGCAGGATGAGCAATGTCAGTAGATTCTAAAACTCCCATAATAGCAGCAACACCTAAACCGTTGTCGGCTCCTAATGTAGTTCCGTCAGCTTTAACCCAATCACCATCTACAAACATTTTAATTCCTTCGGTGTCAAAATCAAAAACAGTATCAGCATTTTTTTGATGGACCATATCTAAATGGCTTTGCATAACGACTGTTTTTCTGTCTTCCATTCCAGTTGAAGCAGGCTTACGAATAATTACATTCCCTACGTTGTCAACCATAGTTTCAAGATTTAGGTTCTTACCGAAATCTACCATAAACTGTATTACTCTTTCTTCTTTTTTAGAAGGGCGAGGTACAGCGTTTAAGTCGGCAAAATTTTTCCAAACAGCTTTTGGTTCTAGGTTTCTTATCTCTGAATTCATGTGAATTGAAGTTTTAATTTTAAAGCTACGAAGATACTTAATCCTTATCGAAAAATTGTAAATTCGCAGCATGGATTTTTCATCAAAATTATTAGAAAATGCAGTAAATGAAGTAAGTCGATTGCCAGGAATTGGTAAGCGTACAGCACTTCGTTTGGTGTTACATTTATTAAAACAACCGAAAGAGAACACGAAGTATTTAGCAGAGGCTTTAACGCATTTGCGTAACGATGTAAAATCATGTAAAAAGTGCCATAATATTTCAGATACAGTGTTATGTGATATTTGTAGTAATCCGAAGAGAAATGCAGAGATTGTATGTGTGGTAGAAGATATTCGTGATGTAATGGCGATTGAAAACACAGCACAATACAGAGGTTTGTACCATGTGTTAGGAGGAAAGATTTCTCCTATTGAAGGAATTGGTCCTCAGAACCTACAAATTGAATCACTAGTAGAAAAGGTAAAAGAAGGTGAGATAAAAGAACTAATTTTTGCGTTGAGTTCTACGATGGAAGGTGATACCACCAATTTTTATATTTATAAGCAGATAGAACAATGGGGAGTAACAACATCAACCATTGCTAGAGGGATCTCAGTAGGGGATGAGTTAGAGTATGCGGATGAAGTTACTTTAGGAAGAAGTATTGTGAATAGGATACCTTTTGAACAGTCGATTAAAGGATAAAAAAGAGACTGTTCAAAAGTTAAGAGTAGAAATAAAAGTTTTCTGTTAACTATGTCTTTTTTAATCAAAAAAGCTCTGTTTTTTTGATTAAAAAACAGAGCTTTTATAGAAGAATTAAATTTTGTTGTAGAAGTCCTTGTAAGAATTTTTACTTTTTCTTGAAGGTAGTGATAGCGGTTGTTGTTCCGTCAGGTGTATCTTCAGTAAATATTTCTTGATAGGTGTTGTTGTCTTTAAGTAATATTTTGCTTGATTCATCATCTCCTTCTCCTAAAGTTGTGTAATTATTATTGCCTTTATTAGTCCATGTTCCTTTAAACGTTTCTTCAGTAAGACAAGTGTTCTCTCCGTTGTAATAAGAATAAGTAGCTGTAAATGTACCATTTTGAGAGAATTTGATTGTTGTGTTTTTTTCACAATCATTAACTTCTTGCTCATTTATAGAAAACTTATACCAAGTTCCTACTATAGGGTCTAAATTGTTTTCGTCGTCAGAAGAACAAGCTAATAAGCTAAACAAAGCAATTGTTAAAACTAAAATTTTTTTCATAGTTAAATGTGATTTAATTTGAGGTTTATAATTTGCGGCGAAACTAGTAAAGTTATTTGTTATAAAAAAAAATTAATTATCTAATTTCTCATCCTCTTCAATCAATTCTTTTTCATATTTATCCCAAGATTTTTTAGCTCTTACTTTTTTATAATAACGAATACCAATCATCAGTAATACTCCAAATAAGATAATTCCTACAACACCCCAAATCCAGTTAATAGCACTTTTTAAAACAACTAAAAATACAACAGCGAATAAAATTACTGTTGGAATTTCATTAAAGAGGCGAAGTTTATTAGAGGAATACTTAATCTCGTTACGCTGTAATTCCTTGTAAACTTTATGGCAAAATCCATGATAAAAATATAGTGCTAATACAAAGGCTAATTTCACGTGCATCCAAGGCATTTCTAAATAAACAGGGTTTTTATACAACATCCAAAAAGCAAAAAAACTCGCTAAAAATAAAGAAGGCCAAGTAATAATATACCATAAACGTTTAGACATTAACTTGTATTGGGTTTGTAGTATAGACTTAGCTGGTTCGTCTTTTTTTTCTGCTTCTACATGATAAATAAATAAACGACCTATGTAAAATAACCCGGCAAACCAAGTAACTACAAATATGATATGTAATGCTTTTACGTATAAAAAGTCCATAATTAATTCTTATTGAAATCGTTAATCCATCCTGCTAAAACATCCACCCACTCGTCATTATCATTAATACAAGGAACAGTGTAAAATTCTTCACCGCCTGCTTCTAAAAATTCATGTTTACCTTCCATAGCTATCTCCTCTAAAGTCTCTAAACAATCAGAAACAAAAGCGGGAGTTACAATAGCTAATTTTTTAATGCCGTCTTTTTCAGCTTTATTAACAATTGTTCTATCGGTATATGGTTGTAGCCAAGGATCAACACCTAAACGTGATTGGAATGAGGTAGAAACTTTATTTTCGTCTAACCCTAATTCAGAAATGACATTTTTGGTAGTTTGATAACATTGATGACGGTAGCAATATTTATGAGCTTCAGAAGGAGTATTACAACAACTTAAATTTCCTGCTTCAGGATTACAGTGCGATTTTGTAATGTCAGATTTTCTGATGTGACGTTCTGGAACTCCATGATACGAGAATAAAATATGATCGTAATCTTTGTCAGACAAATAATCTTTTATGCTATTAGATAGTGCTGTAATGTATTCTGGTTTGTTGTAAAAAGCAGGTACATCGGTAATTTTCATACCAGGGAAGAACTCTTTTCTTAATTCTTCAGCTAATACCAAAATAGTCTCAGTAGTTGCCATGGCAAACTGAGGATATAACGGAACTAATAAAACATCTGTAACACCCTTGTCATGTAATTCTTGTAAACCACTTTTAATTGATGGATTTCCATAGCGCATTGCCAAAGCAATAGGTAGTTCTGTTTTTGTTTGTACTTTGTTTTGTAAACGTTCTGATAATACAATTAAAGGAGAACCTTCTTTCCACCAAATTTTTTGATAGGCTTCTGCCGATTTTTTTGGTCGTGTATTTAAAATAATGCCTTTCACAATAAAAGTACGTAACCAATAAGGAACGTCAATAACACGCTCATCCATTAAAAACTCCCCTAAGTATTTTTTTACATCTTTAGGGTTGGTGCTTTTTGGTGATCCAAGGTTTACTAATAAAACTCCTTTCATATTTTGGCTGAATTTATTTCAGAATATTTTTATTTAATTGGTTTGTTGTTTCGTATAGAGCAATAGCTAAACTATGAATTACATTCATGCTAGAGTTACGCCCATACATTGGTATAGCGACTGTTGCATCTACTAAGTTAACGTTTTCTATACCATTTCTTTCGCTGCCCAAAAGTAACACAATTTTAGAATGTGGGCTGAAATCATAATCGCTAATATTTATGCTTTCATCGGTAATTTCAATGCCAATAATAGTATTTCCTTCTTCTTTTAATTGATGGATAAGTTGTTCAAAATTCCCATAAGTATCATATGGTATTTGCTGAATAGTGTTTCGAGCTGTTTTCTTAACAATTCTATTGTCTATAGTGGGTGAACTTTCGTGTAAATAGATTTTGGATACTCCAAAACTTTCAGAAATACGAAAACACATACCTATATTTTCAGGAGTACGGATCGCATCACATACAATAGTTATAGGAAATTCTTGTTGGTTGTTTTCTATATCGTAATGGGTAAGTTGTTTCATTTTGTAAGTTTCCAGGTTTTTTATTTTGTCTACTGTCTACTGTCTACTGTCTACTGTCTACTGTCTACTGTCTACTGTCTACTGTTGTAAACTCATTACATATTGTTTAGGTGTAGTGCCAAACTTCTTTTTGAAGGCGGAAATAAAGTGACTAGAGGTGCTGTATCCTACTTGTAAACCAACTTCATTTACATTATATTGATTGGTTTCTAGTAGTTTACGAGCATGATCCATTTTATAATCAAATAAAAAGCTATAAACAGTATCGCCATAAATTTGTTTGAACCCTTCTTTTAACTTTTTTAAGTTTAAACCTACTTCATTGGCTAAATCTTGCAGACTAGGCGGTTCACTCATTCTAGAAATGATAATATCTTTTGCTTTTCTAATCTTTAAAACTTCTCGGTCATCAACTAAAAAAGGGCAATACTCTTCATTGGTGTTTTCGCCACTATCAAAATGTAAACTTAGGAGTTCATATGTTTTTCCTTTTATATAAAGGTCTCGCATAGAACTTTGGTTTTTAGCCGTTAAAATTTGTTGAAGGACTAATAAAACATTAGCGTTTATTTCTGCATTGTCGTAATACTTTTTGTTTTTATTGTTCTCACTTAAAAAAGGAATGTAACTAGCCTCTTTAGAAAAAAAAGTATGGAATTTTTCGATTGATATCAATACAGATACCAAAGAGGTTTTTGGTAATATTTCTAAGTTAATTGGTAAATCTTGTTGGGGATTGTATAGGAATATTGAATGCTTGTCTAAAACATTAAAAGTATAACTGTTGTTGTTAAAATGAAATTTGCAATTGCCTTTAACACAGTAATGTAGTTGTATGTAAGAGTTGTTAATATCTCTTTTAAAAAACTCTGTTTCGTCAGAGTTATTTTGGAATTTTAGTACGAAAAAACCTTGTTCAATGGGAACTTCTCTAAATGTACTTTCTGCGATGTTTTTTGACATGGATTCAGTGGTTTGTATAAATCTATCTATTTAGAATGATTCTAAAATAAAATGTTTCTCCTAGTCTATTTTACTGCAAAAATACACTTTTGTGTAAGTTTTTAAGGTGTTTTTAAGCGAAAAAACGAATAACGACATTAAAAGTTCTTTTAGCGATACTTTTTTTTGTTCAATATTTATATTTTTGACCGACTTTTTGAAGAAGACTCAATGACAGTAGAAAATAAACATCATAGTAATTTATACAACATAGGCGTTAGTTATAAAAAAGCTGATGCTGCGATTAGGGGGAAATTTAGTATTTCTAAAGAAAATCAAATACAACTTTTAGAAGAAGCAAAACAAAAAGGAATAGACGGTATTTTTGTGTTGTCTACTTGTAATAGAACTGAAATTTGTGGCTTTGCAGAACATCCTTTTCAGCTAATAAGTATGTTGTGTAAATACTCAAATGGTTCGGTAGAAGAATTTGCAAACGTATCAAACGTATATAAAAATAAAGAAGCTATTAACCACTTGTTTAGAATGGGAACAGGGTTGGATAGCCAGATTTTAGGAGATTACGAAATAGTAGGGCAGTTACGTCAGGCATTTAAGCAAGCTAAAGAAGTAGGAACTACAAATGCATATTTCGAGCGCTTACTAAACCATGTAATGCAAGCAAGTAAGCGAGTTAAGAACGAAACGAAGTTAAGTTCAGGTACCACTTCAGTATCATATGCAGCTGTTCAGTACTTAATTAATAACTTACCAGATTACAACTCGAAAAATGTTTTAGTATTTGGTTTAGGTAAAATGGGAAAACACACCTGTAAAAATCTAGCGGAGTACACACAAAATAAATCGGTAAGCTTAATTAATAGAACGGAAGAAAAAACAGAGGAATTTGTAAAAGACCATAATTCGATAAGAAAAGCGTCGTATGCAAATTTAGCTGAGGAGGTTCAAAACAGTGATGTGTTAATTGTTTCTACAGGAGCTAGTTTTCCTACTATAACAAAAGAACATGTTCCGACTGATAAAGACTTGTTGATTTTAGATTTATCAATGCCAGCAAATGTGTCAAAAGAAGTTGTAAACTTAGAGAGCGTCACGATGGTTAATGTAGATGACCTTTCAAAAATAACAGACGAAACTTTAGCGATACGTCAGCAAGAGGTACCTCTTGCCGAAGCAATTATTGAGACTCATAATCATGAGTTTCAAGAATGGTTAAACCACAGAAGATTTACACCAGCAATTACCGCTTTAAAAGAATCATTACAAAGCATTCAACAAGGAGAAATAGCTTTTCACAAGAAAAAAATTAAAAATTTTGATGAAGAACAAGCAGAAATATTAACATCAAGGTTTATACAGAAAATAACTACACAATTTGTAAAACATTTAAAAGACGAAGAAACTTCAGTAAATACAAGTATTGAAGTAATGGCTAAAGTGTTCGGAGCAAATTTACAATCCACCCATGCAGAAGATAATTAGAATAGGTACACGCGATAGCCAATTGGCTATGTGGCAAGCAAAAAAAGTTCAAAAACTTTTAGAAGAATTAGGTCATCAAACTCAATTAATCCCCGTTAAAGCAACGGGTGATTTAGTTTTAGATAAACCTCTTTACGAATTAGGAATCACAGGGATTTTTACTAAAAATTTAGATATAGCCATGTTAAATGGTGATATTGATATTGCGGTACATTCTATGAAAGATGTTCCTACGGTATTGCCAGAAGACATTATTCAAGCGGCAGTTTTAAAACGTGCTAACTACAACGACATTTTGTTGTTAAAAGATAACGAAGAGTTTATGGCGCAACCTAATGGAGTGATTGCTACAGGTAGTTTACGAAGAAAAGCGCAGTGGTTAAATCGTTATCCAACTCATACAGTAGAAGGTTTACGCGGAAATGTAAATACACGTTTACAAAAGTTAGAAGATAACGATTGGAACGGAGCTGTTTTCGCAGCAGCTGGTTTAGAACGTGTAGGCTTACGACCACAAGGAGCGGTAAACCTAACATGGATGATTCCTGCACCAGCACAAGGAGCAATAATGATTACAGCGTTAGATAAGGACGAAGAAATCAAAGAAATTTGTGCTGAGTTAAACGATAAAGACACAGAAACTTGTACAGGGATTGAACGTGAGTTCTTAAACCGTTTAGAAGGTGGTTGTACAGCGCCAATTGGAGCATTAGCTTTTATAAATGAGAAAGAAGAAGAAATTAACTTTAAAGGAGTTTTACTAAGTAGAGACGGTAAAAAGAAAATTGAAGTTAGTAAAAAGGTAAAAGTAGGAAAGCATAAATATGTAGCAAAAGATTGTGCTAATTATGTGATTGACAAAGGAGGAAAGCTAATTATGATGGAAGATGAAGGGATTGAAAAAGAGTTTTCAATCTATTCGACTAAAAAATTATCAGAAGTACAGAAAAAATTATTACCAACACACATGAGTGTGAATGATAGCGATTTTATAAAAATCCGTTTTAATAGAATTGCCCCTAAAGTAATTAAAAAAGAAATTGAAAATGTAATTATTACTAGTAAAAATGGTGTAGAAGCAATTCTAAATTCATTTACTTCAGATGAATTACAATTTAAAAATATTTATTGTGTTGGTCGAAGAACAAAAAAGTTAATCGAGCAACGTATAGGAAAAGTAACACATTCAGAAAGAAATGCGAAAAGACTGTCTGACTACTTATCAAAAGAATTAAAAGGTCAAGAAGTAACGTATTTCTGTAGTGATTTACGTCTAGACACACTCCCAATACTTTTAAAGGCAAATGGAGTTGTTGTAAATGAAGTAGAAGTATATAAAACCATGTATAGTCCTGTAAAAGTTGATGAAAAAGTAAACGGAGTGTTGTTTTATAGTCCATCAACAGTTGAAAGCTATATGGAAAAAAACACTGCTGATAAAATAGCCTTTTGTATTGGAGATAGTACTGCAAACGAAGCAAAAAAACATTTTAAAGAAGTACAAATAGCGAAATTACCAACAGTAGAAAGTGTACTAGAGTTGGTAAACCTTCACTTTGTAAAAGAATAAACTATGTTTAGAACACGCAGGTTAAGAAAAACTGAAAACATCCGTCGATTGGTAAGAGAAACCAAATTATCGGTAGATGACTTTATATATCCTTTATTTATTGAAGAAGGAACAGGTATTGAAACTGAAATACCTTCAATGCCAGGAATTAATCGTTATTCATTAGACACCATTTCTAAAGAATTAGATGAGGTTGTAGCGTTAAAAATACCAGCAGTTTTATTATTTGGAATCCCATCTAAAAAAGATGTTGAAGGTACCGAAACTTGGAATGATAACGGAATTATGCAACAAGCTATCCGATTTATAAAAAAGAACTATCCAAGTTTATATGTAATTACCGATGTATGCTTTTGTGAGTACACATCACACGGTCACTGTGGTGTAATACATGATAACGATGTAGATAACGATGCGACGTTAGTGAACTTAGCAAAACAAACAGTTTCACATGCGAAGGCAGGAGCAGATATGGTAGCACCATCAGGAATGATGGATGGTGCCATAGCTATGATGCGTGAATCATTAGATAATACAGGTTATGCAAACTTGCCTATCATGGGATATTCTGTAAAATATGCTTCAGGTTTTTACGGGCCTTTTAGAGAAGCGGTAGATTCAGCACCATCATTTGGAGATAGAAGAACCTATCAAATGGATCCTTCTAATAGAGATGAAGGGTTACGTGAGGCAACTTTTGACGATGAAGAGGGAGCAGACATTTTAATGGTAAAACCAGCCTTATCGTATTTAGACATCATCAGAGATTTAAAAAATAATTTTGATAGACCAATCGCTTGCTATAATGTAAGCGGAGAATATTCAATGGTAAAAGCTGCTGCTGAAAAAGGATGGATTGATGGTGAAAAAGTAATGATGGAAAGCCTTTTATCAATGAAAAGAGCAGGAGCAGATATTATCATAACCTATTTTGCCAAAGAAGCAGCTAGAGTTTTAAATAAATAGCTGTTAGTTATTAGTTGTTGGCAATTTGCTAATAGCTAAAAACCAATAGCCAAAAGCCAAATAAAATGTTTAAAAAATCACAAGAGTTATATAATGAAGGACTAGTAAACTTAGTTGGAGCGGTAAACTCTCCAGTACGTGCGTTTGAATCCGTAGGAGGAAATCCTTTATTTATAAAAAAAGCGAAAGGAAGTAAGATTACTGATGTAGATAATAATTCATACATCGATTTAGTATTGTCTTATGGTCCAATGATTTTAGGACACCGTCATAAAAAAGTAGAAAAAGCTATTAGAAAAGCTTTGAAAAAAGGATATTCTTTTGGAGCATCAACAAAAGGTGAAATTAAATTAGCAAAAATTGTTTGTGATGCTTTCCCAGGAATGGACAAAGTTCGTTTTGTGAATTCTGGTACAGAAGCAGTATTAAGCGGAATCCGTTTAGCGAGAGCATATACAGGAAAAGATAAAATTATAAAGTTTGCTGGCTGTTATCACGGGCATCAAGATGCTTTGTTGGTAGCAGCAGGATCAGGTTTAGCTACTTTGAGTTTACCAGGAAGTAAAGGTGTGCCTGAAGGAGCAGTAAAAAACACGTTGATTGCCAACTATAACGATTTAGAAAGTGTAAAAGCACATTTTGAAGCACACGATGATATTGCAGGGGTAATTTTAGAACCTGTTGCAGGAAATATGGGAGTCGTAACTCCGCAAGATGGCTTTTTAAAAGAACTAAAAGAATATGTAAATTCTAAAGGGGCTTTGTTGATTATTGATGAGGTAATGACAGGTTTCCGTTCTAAATTTGGAGGAGCACAAGAAGTGTTAGATGTAGAAGCTGATATTACTTGTTTAGGAAAAGTAATTGGAGGTGGATTTCCAGTAGGTGCGTATGGTGCACGTAATGAAATTATGGAAACAGTAGCTCCTTTAGGAGGAATGTATCAAGCAGGAACTTTGTCAGGGAATCCAATTGCCATGGCGGCGGGAATTTCAACTTTAACAGAATTAAAGAAACAAAATCCGTATGAAAAGTTTAATGAGATTGCTCAAATTATTGAAGTTTTCTTGTTAGAATCAGCAAAAAAGCATGGAGTAGAAATTACCGTGAACCAATTTGGTTCGATGATCAATCCATTTTTTACAGACGTTACTGTAACCAATTTTAAAGAAGCACAAACTTCTGATACGAAGAAATATGCTACTTTTTTCTGGGAAATGACTAAAAATGGAGTGTTTTTACCTCCAAGTCAGTTTGAAGCTTGGTTCTTATCATCAGCATTAACAGAAAAAGATATTCAAAAGATCGCTAACGCAATTGATAAGTCGATGGAGAAGGTAGCTCTTAGTTGTTAGTTTTTGGCTATTAGCCTTTAGTTGAATACAAGAACTAGTGTGAAAAAGATGAGAAATTTCAGAAACTTAGATATTTGGAGGGAAGGAATTGAGATTGTAAAACAAGTTTACAGTCTTTCAGAAAAATTACCTTCTGAAGAAAAGTTTGGATTAAAAAGTCAAATAACAAGAGCAGCTGTTTCTATACCTTCTAATATTGCTGAAGGAGCTAGTAGAAATAGTGAGATTGAATTTAAAAGATTTTTAGAGATTTCTATGGGATCACTTTTTGAAGTAGAAACCCAACTTGTAATAGTAGAAGGGTTAGGTTTTGTTTCTTCAGAAGAATTAAAACTTATCTTTAAAATGTTAGAAAAAGAAGCTAAGATGATAAATTCATTAATAAACAAAATAAAAGCTAATAGCTAATAGCTAATAGCCAACAGCTATAATATGATAAAAAACGATTTATTTTTAAGAGCTTTAAAAGGAGAAACAGTTGATCGTCCACCAGTATGGATGATGCGTCAAGCAGGGAGATACTTACCAGAGTTTATGGAAATTCGTGAAAAGTACGACTTCTTTACACGTTGTAGAACTCCAGAATTAGCATCAGAAATTACAGTACAACCAATTCGTAGATACGGAATGGATGCTGCAATATTATTCTCAGACATTTTAGTAATTCCACAAGCAATGAATATTGAAGTGGAAATGAAACCTAATTTTGGACCTTATTTACCAAACCCAGTAAGAGATAAAAAAGGGTTGGATAGCGTAATTATTCCTGATGTAAACGAAGAATTAGGCTACGTAATGGACGCTATTAAAGCAACCAAAGAAAAATTGAATGATGAAATTCCACTAATAGGTTTTGCGGGGTCACCATGGACAATTTTATGTTACGTTGTACAAGGTCAAGGGTCTAAGAATTTTGATAAAGCGAAAGAATTTTGTTTCACGCAACCAGTTTTGGCACACGAATTGCTTCAGAAGATAACAGATACCACAATTGCTTATTTAAAAGAAAAGGTAAAAGCAGGTGTAAATGCTGTACAAGTTTTTGATTCTTGGGGAGGAATGTTATCTCCAACCGATTATCAAGAGTTTTCATGGCAATACATGAATCAAATAATAGAGGCATTAAAAGATGATGCTCCAGTTATTGCTTTTGGTAAAGGATGTTGGTTTGCCTTACATGAAATGGCACAATCAAATGCCTCAGCTCTAGGAGTAGATTGGACGTGTTCTGCTAGAAATGCACGCTATTTAACAGGAGGAAATATTACCTTACAAGGTAACTTTGATCCTTCAAGATTGTTGTCTCCACCAGCGGAAATAAAAAAGATGGTACACCAAATGATAAATGAGTTTGGTAAAGACAAATATATTGTTAACTTGGGGCACGGAATTTTACCAAATATTCCGCTAGAGAATGCAAAGGCATTTATAGATGCGGTTAAAGAGTATAAAGCCGATAGATAACCCCCTTTAAATAATTAAAAATGAAGAAATTATCTTTTGTTTTGATGTGTTTTTTAACAACTGTTATTTTCGCACAAAATAAAACGTATTACAATTTTGCAGTAAACAATTGTGTAGAAGAAAACACCGAAGGTTTGATTGATAAGTGCATTAAAGGCTCTTATTTATTAAATTATAACTTTACTACAATGGATAGTAAAACGGTAAGTACAGACAAAATTAACAAGCCAATTGTGTTGATAGCTAACGCAACTTGGTCAGCTCCTTGTTGGGGAGATGTACCAGCTTTAAACAAAATGGTTGAAAAATATAATGACCAATTGGAGTTTGTTATGATTTTCTGGGACAAGGAAGCTAAAGTTAAAAGAATGGCTGAAAAACTAGACAAGAGAATTAAGTTAGTTCCTGCGAGAGATATCGATAAAGTTCAAAAAGGATATTTAGATATCAGTGGTTTTGTTCACAAATTAGATTATCCAACAGCTTATTTAATTAGTAAAGACAAACAATTTGTTAATATTAAAAGAGGGGCTGCAACACCCACCAAAGAAGTAAGTTGGGATAAAGTCAATGAAATCAACACAAAGAATTTTGAAGATTTTTTAGCACCAATTTTAAAATAAATTGATTCAACAATATTTCATAGACCTCTTTCTTTATTGAAAGAGGTTTTTTATTTTCACAAAAAAAGATATGATACAAAATATTATAAAAGGAGTTAAAGCCTATTTTGGGGCTTTTGGAATGATTTCAAAATTAAGATTATGGAAATATTTTATTATTCCGATGTTTATAAGCATGTTAACAGCAACATTTGTTGGTTTTATGGCGTATACATTCTCCGATAATATTGGGCACTACGTAGCTAATTTTTGGAAGTGGGAGTTTGGAAAAGAAGCTTTTGAGGTAATTAGTACTTTTATAAGTGGACTACTAATTGTAGTAATTGGATTAGTGTTATATAAACATATTGTAATGGCGCTATCTGCACCTTTTATGAGTCCAGTTTCAGAAAAAATAGAAGACCATTTAAGAGGGGAAGATCATTTAAGAGGGGAAGATCATACACACAGAATTACTTCTTTTCAAGAGCAGCTAATAAGAGGAATACGAATAAACCTTAGAAATTTAACAAGAGAGTTATTGTTTACAATTCCTATTTTATTACTAGGGTTTATTCCGGTAATAGGTATTATTTCAACCATATTGTTGTTTTTAATGCAAGCTTATTACGCAGGTTTCGGAAATATGGATTATACGCTTGAACGTCATTTTAAATACAGAGAAAGTATCAGTTTTGTAAAAGAGAATAAAGGATTAGCAATAGGAAACGGAATTGTATTTATGCTATTTTTATTAATTCCTATACTTGGAGTAATCCTCGTATTACCATTATCTGTAACTGCAGCAACTACAGAAACTATTAAGAAAATACAGCTTAAAAAATTACCAAAATAAGTACTTTTGCACTTCAACAGAAACAAACACATGAAAGAACAATTTTACGCCTATATCCAAGAATTACAAGATACCATAACATCAACATTAGAAGCTATTGACGGTAAAGCCAAGTTTCAAGAAGATTTATGGGAACGTGCTGAAGGTGGAGGAGGTAGAACTCGTGTGATTGAAAATGGGAATATTTTTGAAAAAGGCGGCGTAAATATATCTAAAGTTTTTGGTGAGTTACCAGGAGCATTAAGAAAGCAGTTTGGTGTAGAAAGTGGAGATTTTTTTGCTTGCGGATTAAGTTTAGTAATACATCCAAAGAATCCGTTTGTACCAACCGTACACGCTAACTGGCGATATTTTGAAATGTATGATGGAGAAGGAAACATAGTTACACAATGGTTTGGTGGTGGACAAGATTTAACTCCGTATTATTTATTTGAAGAAGACGCAGTACATTTTCATAGTGTTTGTAAAGAAGCTTGTGATAAACACGATTCAGAGTTTTATCCGAAATTTAAAGAGACCTGTGACAACTATTTTTGGAATACTCATCGAAATGAAGCACGCGGTTTAGGAGGTTTGTTCTTTGACTATTTAAAAGAAACAGAAGAGTTCTCTATACAAGATCGATATGATTTTGTTACCGAAGTAGGAAACAGCTTTTTAAACTCGTATATGCCGATTGTAGAGAGAAGAAAAGATATAACGTATACTCAAGAACATAAAGATTGGCAAGAAGTGCGTAGAGGTCGCTATGTTGAGTTTAATTTAGTACACGATAGAGGAACCTTATTTGGTTTAAAAACTAATGGGCGTATCGAAAGTATTTTAATGAGTTTACCACCAACTGTACAATGGAAATACAATCATCATCCAGAAGAAGGTTCTGAAGAAGCAAAATTATTAGAGGTGTTGACTAAACCTAAAAACTGGGTGTAGTTTAAAACCAAAACGAATAAAGAAGAAGGCAAAACAAATTAGTTTTGTCTTTTTTATTTTGAAGATACTCTCGTATACAGAAAGCAACAAAATATTTTTGCTTTTTAAATGTTTTGATTCACATTTTTTTTAGACAGGAATTCATGAAATATACAAACATAAAAAAGCCCCGAATTGAAAGTCGAGGCAGCTTAAATGTTTTCACAACGGAATAATCCTTATTGTGAATTGATTTCAAAATTGTACTGCTAATATACACCTTTTTAAATTAGTCGATTACGGATTGTCGTATATCGAATAACTTTTTTTTACTTATTTTTAAATCATTAAGTAATTCGTTTCTTAATGAAGCAATTGCGACTTCTTCCTCTTAAAGATAAAAATATTGTATCATAAGTTCACTCTTGTGTTGTGAACTAGTATAAAAAAGCGAAATAAAATGACTAAAAAAATTCTAGGTTTAGATTTAGGTACCAACTCAATTGGTTGGGCGTTGGTAGAAAGCGATTTTGAAAAAAAAGAAGGAAAAGTTATAGATAATGGCGTGCGAATTATTCCGATGGATAAAGGAACTATGAATAATTTTGGTACTGGGCAATCAATTTCTCAAACAGCAGACAGAACAGCTTACAGAGGTGTACGACGACTTTACGAAAGAGATAATTTAAGAAGAGACCGTTTGCATAGAGTACTAAATATTCTTCAGTTTTTACCAGATCATTATGCGAATACAATTGATTTTAAAAAACAATTAGGTCAATTTAAAAAAGGGCAAGAGATTAAGTTAAATTACAGACCTAACCCAGAAGGAAAAGATGAATTTATATTTCAAAAATCATTTTTAGAAATGGTTACTGAATTTAAAAAAGAGCAACCTCAATTGTTTTACACAAATAAAAGCGGAAGAGAAACAAAGCTTCCTTATGATTGGACGATCTATTACCTGCGTAAAAAAGCCTTAACTCAAAAGATTGAAAAAGAAGAACTAGCTTGGTTGCTTTTAAATTTTAATCAAAAAAGGGGATATTATCAACTACGTGGTGAAGAAGAAGAAAACAGTGGTAAAAATGAAGAGTTTTATACTTTAAAAGTTGTAGAAATTGAAGAAACCCAAGATAAAAATACAAAAGGAGTTTGGTATAATGTGCAGTTAGAAAATGGATTTGTTTACAAAAGGCAAAGTAAAGAGTCATTAGATAGCTGGATTGGTAAAGTAAAAGAGTTTATAGTTACGACTCAGTTAGAAAAGGATGGGAAACCTAAACTAGATAAAGAAGGAAATATAAAACGTAGTTTTAGAATGCCTAAAGAAGATGACTGGAATCTTGTAAAGAAAAAAACAGAACAAGATATTAATAATTCTAACAAAACAGTAGGGACTTTTATTTACGATTTCTTACTTAAGAATCCATCTCAAAAGGTAAATGGAAAATTAATAAAAACCATTGAGCGTAAATACTATAAAGAAGAACTGGAAAAAATATTAAAAACTCAAATAGGATTCCATACAGAGTTAAAAGACACGAATCTTTACATTCAATGTGTTAAAGAACTATATTCTAAAAACGAAGCGCATCAAAATAATATATGCAGCAAAAAGAAAGATGAAATGTTTCGTTACTTATTTATGGACGATATTATTTTTTATCAACGTCCATTAAAAAGTAAAAAATCGAATATAGCTTCTTGTCCTTACGAAAACAGGGTATTTATTAAAGAAGGTGAGAAAATAACACAAGGTTTAAAAGTCATATCAAAATCACACCCTTATTTTATTGAGTTTAGATTGTGGCAATTTATTCATAATCTAAAAATTTATAAGATAGGAGAAGAAAAAGATATTGATGTTACTTCTCAGTTTTTAGCAACTGAAAAGGATGTTGCTGATTTATACGATTTCTTAAATGATAAAAAAGAAATAGAGCAGAAAAATATCATCAAATATTTTATTGATTTAAAAAAGATTGATAAAAAAGAGAAAGATATATATAGATGGAATTACGTGGTTGATAAAAAATATCCGATGAACCCAACCCGCAATAGTATCTTAACTCGACTCAAGAAAGTAAGAAACATCAACGTTTTTAAGTTTTTAACATCAGAAATAGAGCTACAATTATGGCATATTATTTATTCGGTAACTGATAAAAAAGAGTTTGAAACTGCTTTAGGAAATTTTGCCATGAAACAAGAATTAGATAAAAACTCTTTTGTTGAGGCATTTAAAAAACACCCACCGTACTCATCAGATTACGGAGCTTATTCAGGAAAAGCAATAAAAAAATTACTTCCTTTAATGCGTAGAGGTAAATATTGGAATGAAAAGACTATTTCAGAAAAAGTAAAAGATTTTGTTTCCGAAATTTATGAACGTATCAAACATCTTAAGTTCGAAAATATACAAGAAGAAAATTTAAATAAAGCTATTGAGTTGGTTAGTGATGATACTATATCAAAACAATTTATCAAAAGTTTTTTAAAACATTCTATAGATAATCCATTAACAGGGTTAAATACTTACCAAGCATGTTACGCTGTTTACCAAAGGCATTCAGAAGCCTCATTAATTACGCAATGGAAAACACCTAAAGATATTGATAGTTATTTCGAAAAGTTTAAGCAACATAGTTTAAAAAATCCAATTGTAGAACAAGTAGCTTTAGAAACGTTACGAACTGTTAGAGACATTTGGCGCTACAATTTGAGTATAGACAAAGAATTTAAGTTTAGTGAAATTCATGTAGAGTTAGGAAGAGATATTAAAAACTCTAAAGATAAGCGTAAACGCATTTCTCAAAAACAAAATCAAAACGAAAAAACAAACAATAGAGTTAAATTATTACTAGAAGAAATGTACAAAGATGGTGCTCGATCATATTCTCCTAGTCATCAAGAAATATTAAAAATATATGAAGAAGGGGTTACACAAAATCCACAAGCATCTTATAATAAAGTAAAGGAAGATGAAATAGAAAAAATTAAAAAAAATACTAACCCTAGTGCTACAGACATCAAAAGATATAAATTGTGGTTAGAACAAGGGTATATTTCTCCATATACGGGCAAACCAATTTCCATAAGTAAGTTATTTACACACGAATATCAAATAGAGCATATTATTCCCCAATCACGTTATTTTGACGATTCATTTAGCAACAAAGTAATTTGTGAAGCTAGTATTAATGAAGATAAAAGTAATAAAACTGCCTATGAATATTTAAAAGCAAAAGGAGGAAGTATAGTACATGGGATAAAATTATTAACTTTAAGTGAGTATGAAAATCATTGCACCCAATACTTTAAAAAGAACCGAACAAAACTTAAAAATCTATTAAGTGAGGAAATACCTGAAGGGTTTATTAACAGGCAATTAAATGATAGTAGGTATATAGCTAAGTTTATAAAAGGAATACTTAGTAATATTGTTAGAGAAGAAGGTGAGAAAGAGGCTACCTCTAAAAATCTTATTTCTGTTTCTGGAGCTATCACTTCAAAGCTCAAACATGACTGGGGATTAAATGAGCAATGGAATAAATTGATTCAACCACGCTTTGAACGACTTAACCTTCTCAACAACTCCAACCAATATGGATATTTAGATTATCAGAAAGATAGGGAAGGAAATAATATAGGTAAACAATTTTTTAGATTAGTTACACCAACTGGAGTTAATAAAAAACGAATAGACCATAGACACCATACACTTGATGCAATAGTAATTGCTTGTTGTACAAGAGATCATATTAATTACATTACCTCATTAGAAACCGAAAGAAAAAATCATAAACTAGTTTCTAAATTATGTAATCTTAAAAAAGTAGCTCGTAAAAGAAATGGAAATACAGAAACTATTGAAGTTTTTAATTCATATAAAAAACCTTGGGAAAATTTTACAACCGATGTTTTATATAGCTTAGAAAAAACAATTGTAAGTTTTAAGAAAAACACAAGAGTAATAACCAAAACCAATAATAAAACTTGGCAATGGGTAAAAGATAAAAAAGGAAGTCTAAATAAACAACTAGTTCTACAAATAAAAGGAGATAATAGAGCAATTCGTAAACCATTACATAAAGAAACGGTTTATGGGAAGGTGTATATAAAGGAAAAGAAAAAGAGGCTTTCGAGTGTTAAAAATTTTATTGAACACCCTGAACTTATAATAAACAAAACAATTAGAGAAAAAGTAAAAGCTTTAAATAAATTGTATGATTCAGATAAAAAGAAAATAGTAAAACATTTAAAAGAGAATCCTATTGAGCAAGATGGTAAAAAAATAGATAAAATAGAAGTTAGGGAATGGACGAAAAACGCCACAGCTTATAGAGTTAAATTATCTGATTCGTTTACCAGAAAACAATTAGAATCTATTACAGATTATGGCATTCAAAAAATACTTGAAAAGCACGTTAAAAAATATATAGATGAGAATGGAAAAGAACGATTTGATTTGGCGTTTAATCCTGAAGGAGTTGATGCATTAAATAAAAATATTATAAAATTTAACAATGGTAAAAAACACCAACCAATACATGCTGTTAGGGTTTATGAAGAAGGAAGTAGATTTCAAGTTTCTACTAATGAGCAAAACGTAAATAAAACTAAAAAATATGTTGAGGCTGCAAAAGGTACTAACCTCTTTTTTGCGGTTTACTGGAATGCTAGTAAAAAAGAAAGAATATACGAGACCATTCCTTTAAAAGAAGTAATCGATTGGCAAAAATGGAGAGCAAAAAATAAAGCATTTAACGAACCTTTAATTCCAATTGATAAAGAAAAAGGAGAATTTTTATTCTTCATATCACCTAATGATTTGGTTTTTGTACCAACAAAAGAAGAACAAGACATTCCTAGTTTGGTTGATTTTTCTAATTTATCAAAAGAACAAGTTAATAGAGTATATAAGATGGTAAGTGCAACAAAAGGGGAATGTCATTTTGTATCTCAATATTATTCAATTAATATAATTTCTAATGAAAATGGATCGAATAATAAAAACGAAAGGGTTCAATTAAAAGATTTAAATGAACTTGATGAAAAAGGAAAGCCTAAAATGATAAAATCTATTTGTTGGAAATTAAAAGTTAATCGTTTGGGCATAATAGAAAAAGTAGAACGTTAAAAATTAGAAAGACTATGTTAAAAAGAACCATTTATATAGGAAGTCCAACATATTTAAAGCTAAAACACAATCAATTAGTTGTAGAGTGTCCAGAAACTAAAGATGTAAAAGGAACAATTCCTATAGAAGATATAGCCTTGTTACTATTAGATCATTATCAAATAACTATATCTAACCAACTTATCAACCAATTGATGGGAAATGGCGTTGCATTAATACATTGTGACAATCATCATTTACCTAACGGATTGATGCTTCCCTTAGTAGGACACTCTGAACTTACCGAACGTTGGCGATACCAATTAAATAGTTCCATCCCTTTAAAAAAACAATTATGGAAGCAAACAGTTATAGCCAAAATAGAAAATCAGAAACAATTATTACAACATAATAGCAGTCCTGTTGAAGCTATGCAAACGTATTTAGAAAAAGTTACTTCAGGGGATGAAACAAATATGGAGGGTAAGGCAGCTAACCATTATTGGAAATATATTTTAACCGATTTTCAACGAGAGCGTTTTGGAGATGCTCCTAATAATTATTTGAATTTTGGATATGCTGTTTTACGGAGTATAGTAGCAAGAGCTATAGTAAGTAGCGGTATGTTACCTGCACAAGGTATTTTTCATAAAAACAAATACAATCCATATTGTTTAGCAGATGACATTATGGAGCCATATCGCCCCTTTATAGATAAGTTAGTTTTAGAATATATAACAAAATACCCTTTTGAAGAGGAATTAAGTAAACAAGCCAAAACACATCTTTTACAAGTGGCTACTGAAGATGTGTTAATTGATGAGAAAAAACGACCTCTTATGGTTGCAGTAACTACCACTACGGCAAGTTTGTATAAATGTTTTACAGGAGAAAGACGTACTATTTTATATCCTAAGTTATTATGAGTCAAGAACGTTACAATGCTTACAGAGTTATGTGGATACTAGTATTATTTGATTTACCTACTGAAACAAAAACAGAACGAAAAGCAGCTAGTGGCTTTAGAAAAAAATTATTGAATGATGGCTTTACCATGTTCCAATTTTCTATATACATACGGCATTGTGCGAGTAGAGAAAATAGTAAAGTACATGCAAAAAGAGTAAAAAGTATGCTGCCCAAATATGGAAAAATTTGCATGTTTGAAATAACCGATAAGCAATTTGAAATGATGGAAATTTTTCATGGTAAAAAAGAAATTCCAAAGCCTACACCAGTGCAACAGTTAGAATTATTTTAATTTTTCTATTTCTACAAAATACAAAAACCTCCCGAAAACAGGAGGTTTTTAAATAGTTACCTTGTGATTGCTCACGTAAAAATACAATTTGAAATCAATTCACAACGGAAACATTATAGATAAGCTAGAACAAGTTCTTGTGATTGCTCACGTAAAAATACAATTTGAAATCAATTCACAACTAGCTCTCTCTATCTCTTCTTGAGTTGGAGCTTGTGATTGCTCACGTAAAAATACAATTTGAAATCAATTCACAACTACCTTTCGTTTTAGCCTCCCAAACAGTATCTTGTGATTGCTCACGTAAAAATACAATTTGAAATCAATTCACAACTGGGTAATGAGAGGTGTTCAATCTCATAAACTTGTGATTGCTCACGTAAAAATACAATTTGAAATCAATTCACAACTATAATTGATACATCTAATTAACTTTTTTACTTGTGATTGCTCACGTAAAAATACAATTTGAAATCAATTCACAACCCGCTCAAAAGAGATATTCAATGCTCGATACTTGTGATTGCTCACGTAAAAATACAATTTGAAATCAATTCACAACTTGGTTGGGTGTGTGGTACTGCACTAGCGTCTTGTGATTGCTCACGTAAAAATACAATTTGAAATCAATTCACAACTAGATAAGTTTTCTTTTAAATCTAACTTTGCTTGTGATTGCTCACGTAAAAATACAATTTGAAATCAATTCACAACTCAATAACATCAACAACCTGCCAATGCAACCTTGTGATTGCTCACGTAAAAATACAATTTGAAATCAATTCACAACGAGAACTTCCAAGCTTCAGCAAGCTCATACCTTGTGATTGCTCACGTAAAAATACAATTTGAAATCAATTCACAACAGCTGTCTTCATAGCCTTAGTACTTTTTCCCTTGTGATTGCTCACGTAAAAATACAATTTGAAATCAATTCACAACATGTGTTTTGTTCTTTTCCAAGCAATAAATCTTGTGATTGCTCACGTAAAAATACAATTTGAAATCAATTCACAACATCAAGTCGCTCATAAGGTTCTACTACTTTCTTGTGATTGCTCACGTAAAAATACAATTTGAAATCAATTCACAACTGTCATCCTTTTCATCCTTATCAGATTCTTCTTGTGATTGCTCACGTAAAAATACAATTTGAAATCAATTCACAACTCATAATGATTCACGATTTAGACGATGGTGCTTGTGATTGCTCACGTAAAAATACAATTTGAAATCAATTCACAACTTCTAATGTAAGCACCCGCCTTGTTTTTACCTTGTGATTGCTCACGTAAAAATACAATTTGAAATCAATTCACAACGTAAAAGTCCGTTAAACACCGTTACGTTATCTTGTGATTGCTCACGTAAAAATACAATTTGAAATCAATTCACAACGTTGTTGCATTAGATAGTGCTAATTTAGCACTTGTGATTGCTCACGTAAAAATACAATTTGAAATCAATTCACAACGGGTCAGGATGTAAGCCCTTTTCCATATATCTTGTGATTGCTCACGTAAAAATACAATTTGAAATCAATTCACAACAGTTAATTGATAAGGATATAAAAATCGGAACTTGTGATTGCTCACGTAAAAATACAATTTGAAATCAATTCACAACGTGCCCTAACACCTACCGAACCATTAACGACTTGTGATTGCTCACGTAAAAATACAATTTGAAATCAATTCACAACCACTACTTCCAGTTTCACTACACCCGCTTTCTTGTGATTGCTCACGTAAAAATACAATTTGAAATCAATTCACAACTAGTTCCTAGGTTTCCTCTTATTTATCAGTCTTGTGATTGCTCACGTAAAAATACAATTTGAAATCAATTCACAACCACCCACGGAACCATTAACGACAGCGTAAACTTGTGATTGCTCACGTAAAAATACAATTTGAAATCAATTCACAACTCGGTCAAGAATAATCTTTTCATGTTTAATCTTGTGATTGCTCACGTAAAAATACAATTTGAAATCAATTCACAACGCGGTAATGGTTGAGAAGCGATTAACCCTACTTGTGATTGCTCACGTAAAAATACAATTTGAAATCAATTCACAACCAAATAACGAAGGTTTCAATCGGGATATTTCTTGTGATTGCTCACGTAAAAATACAATTTGAAATCAATTCACAACCGCTGTATGCTGTGGTTAATGGTTCGGTAGCTTGTGATTGCTCACGTAAAAATACAATTTGAAATCAATTCACAACAAGGAGAAACACAAGGTTGTGAAGCATTGTCTTGTGATTGCTCACGTAAAAATACAATTTGAAATCAATTCACAACCTACCCTTTCAACAGGGTATTTAAAAGCCCCTTGTGATTGCTCACGTAAAAATACAATTTGAAATCAATTCACAACCTACTTGATGCCCTCTTATCGCATCCATTACTTGTGATTGCTCACGTAAAAATACAATTTGAAATCAATTCACAACTCTAAACCTGTATCCGTCCCTACAATAACTCTTGTGATTGCTCACGTAAAAATACAATTGTAAATAACTAAACCTACTTCCAAACAACATTTTTCTTGGTCAATTCATTGTTTACATTGTGAATATGGAAAAGACGTGCCTTTAATAACAGCTTCCTTCCATTCATAGTTCGAGTATACACCAACTTAGATTTACCAAGATGTTTGTTCCAGCAAGATTGAAAAACTAGGCATTCTTTTTTACGAACACCAAAAATTTCAGGAACAGAAAAAAAATTATGTAGCTTTAATTTTTTACGAAGCCAATTTGTTTTTATCAATAAATACTTAGGGTTATCAATAGGTTGGAGTAGCTCATTCAAAGCTTTTATAATTAAAGTATTCTCATATCTATTTGCTCCATGTATAGTACAAGAAACATTTCCTTTAGCTAATAATTGAGTTTGAATTTGTATTTTGTTTAAAGGAGTTGTTAAATGATTTAATTCATTAAGAGATTCTAAAATGACGAATGCCATTTTATCTATTTTCTTATGAATCAATCCGAAGTATAGATATAGTTGTGTAGACTTGTAAATTTTGTAACCAAAAGTTAATCCCAAAGCTGATGACAAAGCAAAAAGGAAGTAAATAATTCCTTTTTGTAAGAGTACGTTAAAGTTTTTAATGATAAACTCAGGGATAAAAAAGGATAAACCAACAATAATTTCGCCAATCGCGTACTTTACAATATCTTGATAGTATAACTTTTTCTGTTTGGGAAACTGCTTGTTCCTTTCATTATAAAAAGTAAGTTCTTTGCTAATTCCTTTTCCATGACTAACGGCATTTTTCCATTGTTTAGCAATCAAATTTCTGTTTTCAGAAAGCGCAAAGGTTTGTTTATTTAAACTATCAATATCTTCATCAATAAAATTAGCAGGAAGCTGTAAACGTTCAATCCCGTTAGAAATAACAGCTTTTTCATCATTAGAAATACCCAAAAAAGCATCGAAACGACGTGAAAGAATTTCAAAATCTCGTCCTCCCAACTCATCTGAAATATCAATACATGCCAAATGCCAAATTAAGCCTACTTTATTAGGGTTTTTACTGTTTACTCTAATTGCACGACCACGCATTTGATTTGAAGTAACAAATGACCCTACAACAGAAGCTAAAATTAAACTATTAATAGATGGAGCATCCCAACCTTCACCTAATAGTGATTTTGTTCCCACTAACACTTTAATATGTCCGAGTTCAAAAAGCTGCGTAATGACTTCAACAATACTATGTTTAGATGAGTTTTTAGTTGTAAGAATTACAAATTCAGTGTCTGATTTTAAAGGAGTATAATTGTAGTTTTCAATAGTATCAATTAAACCAAGCTTTGCAATATTACTACTATGAATAATTACCAAACTACCTGTAAGAACTGCTAAACTATTTTTATTTTTTGTAGCTATTCTAACATGATGAAAAATAGGAACAACACCCAGTTTTTTTATTTCTTTTATTTCAGTTAAAGAGCAATTTAGGTATTCTTTTCTGATATAATCAGATAAAATAACACAACGCAAATCATCCTGTAAATTTTGTTGTTCTTGTTGAACAATGGTGGTAATACTTTTTAATTTGCTAGGACTATTACTGAGTGATTTATACAAAAGTTCATTTCCTACTAAATTGACTTTGTTTTTACTGAAAACTGCCAATTTTCGAAGTCTTTTTTCTAAAAAATCTAAATAAACTTCATCTTCAATAAGGTTTTCACGATCAGTTACCAATAAGTGTTGAAATAAAATTTGAATCCATTCATTTGTAATTGAAGGAAAATCAATCTCTTCATCTTTATCAAAACCTAATATACGTAGTTTTTCAAAAGGAATAGTTTCTCCTGCTTCATGTAAGAAGATTAGCATTGAAGAAAAGAAGTCGGAATACTTGTAGAGTTCTTCTAAGTTTTCCTCTGTTTTAGCATAAAATCTATGCTGTTTTAGAAAAGAAATAAATTTTTCATCTTTTAAAATGTTAGTAACAAACTGAGAAATTTTCAGCCTAAAATCAGTAATAAAATTAATTTCTTGATCTTCAGGTTTGGATAGAAAAACTAAATCTTGATGTGGACAAAGGTTTTGTTCTTTAACCAAATCAGGAACAACAATTTCATCGTCTATTTCTCCACACAGTTTAAAATATTTTTGAATTTCAGCATTTTCACTATCGTAGGGTGGAGTAGCAGTTAAAGAAACAACAGTTTGCATGTGTCGCTCTTTTAAATCAAACAAACATTTCCACCAAGCATTTTTTAAATGATGTGCTTCATCTAATAATAAAACTTCTATTTGATGTTTTTTAAAGAACTTGTAATAGTCTTCTTTAGTTTCAAAAGACTTATAAAAACTATGCAGGGATTGATATGTAGAAAAGGTAATATCAGAAGGTTGCTTAATATCAAATGAAATCTGTTTGAAATTACAATCGGTAGTAAAAAAGTTTTGTAAACGATCTTCCCATTGATTTCTAATGGTTAAAGTAGGAGCTAAAATCAATGTTTTTTTACCTATTTTTTTAATAATTTCTATCCCTAAAATTGTTTTTCCAGAACCAGGTGGCGCAACTATATGAAAATGATCATCCTGTATATGAGCTGAAAAATTTTGAAGCACTTTTGCTTGATAAGGTCTCCAGTCAAATAAAAAGTTAAGTTTGGTAATAGCTGCGTTCAATAATTTTTAATTAGGTTAAAGAGTTCAAAAATAGAATTTTGAGCTAACAAACAAAAGTTTAATTAGATATTAAATTATTCGTAACGATATTCTCTGTTTACAGAGATAACAATAATCTATTTATTGTTTTTTATAGTTGAATTGAGAATAATTTAATCAATAAAGAAGAAGTTAGAAATATTTAACGTATAAAATCATGAAAAAATCGTTGCTTTTTAGTAACTTCGCAAGCGTTTAAAATTATACACTATGGCTAGATACGAATTGAAGTTGCCTAAAATGGGCGAAAGTGTTGCAGAAGCAACAATAACTTCTTGGGTAAAAGAAGTTGGAGAAACTATTGATATAGATGATACCGTTGTTGAAGTAGCTACAGATAAAGTAGATAGCGAAGTACCTAGTGAAGTTGAAGGAACTTTAGTTGAAATCTTATTCGAAAAAGATACTGTTGTGCAAGTAGGTGAAACTATTGCAATTATAGAAGTAGAAGGAGAGGAAAGAGCAACAACTGATGCGTCTAAGAAAGAAGAGGTTAAACCAGAAACTGTAGCAGCAGTAGAAAAAACAGTTGAAGTAGCTAAAGAAACAGCAGCTACTACGATTGATACTTCATCAAGCGATCGTTTTTACTCACCATTAGTAAAAAGTATTGCACAAACAGAAGGAATATCGGTTGAAGAGTTAGAAACTATAAAAGGAACGGGTAAAGAAGGAAGAGTCACTAAAAATGATATTTTATCATATTTAGAAAGTAGAGGAAGTCAACCAAAAGTTGCAGCATCAGCTTCAACAGAAAAGAAATCGGCACCTCAATCAGCACCAGCACCAACTCCTGTTTCATTAAGTGGTCAAGATGAAATTATAGAAATGAGCCGTATGGGGAAATTAATCTCTAAACACATGATCGATTCTATTCAAACATCAGCTCATGTACAGTCGTTTATCGAAATTGATGTAACTAATATTGTTAATTGGAGAAATAAGGTTAAAAATGCTTACCAACAAAGAGAAGGAGAGAAATTAACATTTACACCAATATTTATGCAAGCTGTAGCTTCTACAATTAAGAGGCACCCTATGATAAACATTTCTGTTGATGGTGATAAAATCATTAAAAGAGGAAATGTAAACTTAGGAATGGCTGCAGCGCTACCTGATGGGAATTTAATTGTACCAGTAATTAAAAATGCTGATATGTTGAATTTAGTGGGGATGACTAAGCAAATAAACGATTTAGCAACTAGAGCTCGTGCTAATAAGTTAAAACCAGATGAAATTCAAGGAGGAACTTATACGGTAACTAATGTTGGAAGTTTTGGGAGTATTACAGGTACGCCAATAATAAACCAACCTCAAGTGGCAATTTTAGCTTTAGGAGCTATTGTTAAAAAACCTGCTGTTATTGAAACTCCAGAAGGAGATTTTATAGGAATCCGTCATAAGATGATTGTTTCACATTCTTACGATCATAGAGTGGTAAATGGAGCCCTAGGAGGTATGTTTATTAAAACATTAAAAGATATTTTAGAATCTTGGGATGTAAATCAAGATTTTTAATAAAAGCGATATAATATTTTAAAAGGCTTAGGTGTTCACCTAAGCCTTTTTTATTTTTAGCTATATTAGCTACTTTAAACTATTAATAGAAATCAAAAAAAAGATGAAAAAAATTTTAATAGCACTTTTGTTAGGTGTAACAATGATTAGTACAGCACAAGAAAAAGTGTTACTTCGTTTAAATTATGAAAAAGGACAAAAGTATACTATGGACATGAAAATGGCTCAGGTAATAGGTGTTGGAGTAATGACAAATGATATGCATATTCAAATGAAATATAATATAACCAGTGTTTCAGATGATACGTATGAAAGTAGTTCTAAAATCACCAAGATGGCAATGGATATGAAGCAAGGAGGAGTACCAATGTCTTACGATTCAACTAAAAAAGATGAAGAGTTGGATGAAACTGGTAAGATGATGAAATCTAGAATGCAGCCAATGTTATCAGCTACAATTATCACAAAAGGAGATAACTTAGGAAATATCTTAGAAACAAAAGTTGAACCTAGTAATATTCAAGGAGCAAAAGATTTTTCAAAGCAATCAAGTAGTGTGATTTATCCTAAAGAAGCAGTTGGGGTAGGAGATACTTGGACAAAGACTAAAAGTGATGGTGCAATGAGTTTTAGTTTTACCTATAAAGTTAAATCAATATCTTCTAACAATGTTTTAATAGATGTTTCAGGAAAGGTTACGGGAGTGGCTAATGGAGATATTACAGGTACTATGGATATAGAAAGAGATTCAGGAATGCCTTTAGAGTCAAATATTAATATGACAATGAAGATTCAAGGACAAGATGCAACAACAAACGTGATAACAAAGTTAATTAAAGGTTAAGAAAAATGTTTTAATTAAAAAGCTCAGAATTTATTCTGAGCTTTTATCTTTTATGAAAAAACCACCAGTTCATATCTCGTGTAAGTCGATATCCTAATTTTTCATAAAGCTTAATTGCAGGGTTTCCTTTGTTAGTATGCAAAATAGGATGTTTTCCATCTTTTAAAATTTCTTTAGTAACATGTTGAGAGAGTTGTTTAGCTAATCCTTTTCTAGTATACTCAGGATGTGTAACTACAGCACTAACTTCAATAAAATTGTCAGTTTGCATGCGTTGCCCAGTTACAGCCACAAGCATATTATCTTTAAAAATTCCAAAATACTTTCCCATATCAAACGTTCTTTTTCTATAGTAACCAGGCATTACTAACCATACTAGGTTATAAATTTCATCAATATGTTCTTCAGTTAGCGGTTTAATTTCTTCGGTAATGTCAAAATCTGTTATGTTCTCTAAAACCATTTGACAGCCATCAATCTTTTTGTACAGAAGAATTTTGTTTTTGTCGTAAGTAGGAGTTTTATTTTCAGAAACTAAAAAGAATTGATCAGTCAGTTTCGAATATTCATGTAAAGCTTTTGTTGTTTTTGAGGCATCCGTAAAAGCACCAAATGGGCAAATTGTAGGATTGTAAAACTTTACATCATCGTAGTTGATAGCAAATTTTTCATGTGTTTCACACAACGAATGCCAAACAGGATTTTCAAGTTTATTATTCATTATAAATATTGGTTAAAGCAGTTTTTAAGTTTGGAAAAATAAAATTATAAGCATTACTTGTTTTTTCAGAAGAAACCTTACTTCCTTGTAATAAAATATAAGCCATTTCACCCAAAGCAGTTTTTAAAATAAAAGAAGGAGTGTTCATAGGAAGCACAGGTTTATTAATTACCTTTCCTAATAATTTAGTAAAACTTTCATTGGTTTGATGTTCTGGAGCAACAGCATTAAAAATACCATTAAAGTCTTTGTCTTCTATTGTTTTTGCATACAGTTCACATAAATCATCAATATGAATCCAAGGCATGTATTGTTTACCATTACCTAAAGCAGATAAAAATAAAGGGGTGTTCATTTTTTGTAAAGCTCCACCTTTTTTTGAAAGCACTACACCAGTTCGTAAAATGGTCACGGGAATGTCTATTTGTTCGAATTGATAAGCAGCTTCTTCCCATTTTACACAAATTTTAGAAATAAAATCATTTTCAGACTCATCTTTTTCCGTAAATATTTTGTTAGAAGTAACAGCTCCATAATATCCTATACCAGAAGCAGAAATAAATTTCTCAAGAGGTACTTGGTATTCTTGTATTTTATTGAACAGTAAATTTGCAGTTTTTACACGACTATTTATCAATTCTTTCTTTCTTTCATTAGTCCAACGTTTATCAGCAATTCCAGCTCCTGCTAAATGAATAATATAATTTACGTTGGTAAAAGCATCTTTATCGATAAAACTTTCTTCAACATTCCAACGAAATTCATTGTTCTTTTTAGGAGTTCTAGTAAGAATATTTACCACATGTCCTTCACTAGTTAACTTTTTAGTTAACTCTTTTCCAATTAAACCAGTTCCGCCTGTAATTAATATAGTAGCCATAGTACTCAAAAATAAACATTCATTTTTAAAAAAAACTAAGAGACGAAAGAAAAGGATTAAAAAATAAGAGCTACAACTCTTGTAAAATAAGGTGGTTGTGAATTTTTATAAAAAAAAGTTAAAAAATAACCCCATCATTTTTTAATGATGAGGTTATATTATAGCTCTTAAATAATGTTACTTTATATCTTTAAGATTATTATTAATTAAGAGTTTTAATTGACTTTTATGAGCTTTTGTAGCAATATTACCAACACCATTACTTACCCATGATTTAATCTTGTTTAAATTATACAAGGCCATAGATTTAGAGGCGTTGGTATATTTACTTTTACTACTAATCATTTTTAGTAGCATTTTGGTATATTCAGTTTGTAAATTTTGACGGAAAGAGTTTACATTGGTGTTTATATCAGTCTTAAAGATTGCATTATTAAGGTCTGTCATAAAACTAGCTAGCTTATATTGATTTCCATATAATTCTGAATCAGAAATTCTTTGTAAAGTATTTCTGTGTAAAATATGATTTAAAACTCTTTTTTGATAGCTTAAAACTTCAGCATGGATTTTAGGATCTTCTGATCCAGAGAAAAAGTTAAATCCACGTCTTTGTCTTGCTAAATAGTTATATAAACCTTTGGGAGCATTAAAAGCATTTGGAGCAAAAATATATGTTTTTAATGCATTCATAGCTCTTTTTTGATCAGCTAAACTAACGGGTGTATATGGTTGGCCAGCATTTTCTTGACCAGATACAGATCTGTCTACATAAACACCACCTATAAATCTAGAAATTACATCACCAGCTCTAACAGCTTGACCGTTTAAGATATAATAAGCATTTCTAAGCTCCTCGTAGGTTTCTCCTTCTTTTGAAAAACGTTGTTTAATATCTTTCATTATGTTATTAGCCAGTTTAATGCGGTTAATTGAATATTTGATTTGATCGTTTGATAAATCGCCTATCATAACACGAGGGTCTATTGCCTTACCAGGAGAACGCATATCATCAGCATCGTTACCAAAAATTAATTCCGGTTTTGTTGATTGTGCTAATAAAGCATCCATTTCAGCTCTGTTTTTAAAAGGTGTATAACCGTATTGAATAGCCCAAATATCATAAGGCCCTACAGCAGTATCATAATATTGCCCTTGTTTACTTCTATCAAGAGTTAAATTAATAGCAGCATAATCCATTACAGAACCAGTTAAGCATTTTCCTTTTATAAAATCAGGGTCAGCTAGTTGTTCTGGAGTAAACAATTGACTTGCTTTCATATTATGGTTTAAACCTAGTGTATGACCTACTTCGTGCATGATTAATGATTTCATAGCTTCTCTTTTCATACCTTCCATTTCTAAATCAGAAGCACCTGTAACTGCTAAAACTGTTTTACCAAAAATGGTGTTTTCATGCATTAAATGACCTGCTGAACAGTACATAAGGTTGTTTTCATTGGTAAAAATAGCACGTGCCTCTTCTTCAGAAGAAGCTTTTGATATATCACCAAATATTTTATTGTATTTCACACGATTGGTAAAATGAACATATTCAAGCATAATATCTGCTCCTAAAATTTCTCCTGTTTTAGGGTTAACAAAACTAGGTCCGTAACCACCAAAAGGAGGATTAGGAGAAGAGGTCCAACGTAGAACGTTGTAACGAACATCACCAGCATCCCATGTAGCATCATCTGGTTGAACTTTTACAACCATAGCATTTTTAAATCCAGCTTTTTCAAAAGCTTCATTCCAAGCTAAAACACCTTCTTTTATAGTTTCAATAAACTCTTTAGGTGTTGAGTTTTCAATCCACCAAGTAATTGGTTTTACAGGTTCTGAAATGGCTAACTCAGGGTTTTTCTTAACAAGTTTCCAACGATGTATAAAATCTCTATAGTTCACAGTTTGTGTAGAGGTCATGTCGTTAGTGTTTGTTAAAAAATAACCTACTCTTGGGTCATCTATTCTGGTTTGATAGTTGTTCTCAGGAACGTTCATAAACGTATGAAAAACCTTTATAGAAATATACCTACCATCTTTAATAGCTCTTGACCCTTGGTTTAAAACCGAAGGATTGTTGTATACATATTCAGTTTTAAGGTTGGTGTTTTCTGGATAGTTTTTTATGGTATTTATTTTTGACTTTTCCTTATCAAATCTACCTAGCTTAAATGCAAAAGGTGAACTTTTAGGAAAGTTTGGAGCTTTAATTCGAGTAAAAGCTTCAGAAATAAATAAGGTATTAGCATCTATAAGATATTCTCCTTTTTTTTCATCAGAGGCTAAAATTTTAGTACTTGCTATAATAGCATCGCTAATATTTGCTTTGGCTGATTTAGAAATAGCATTATTTTTATCGAAATAAAATGAAGTATTAGGAGCAACAAACTCAATTTTATTAAAGTGTTTTTTTATATTGAAAATGCTAGAACCCTTATAAGCGCCTCTAAAAGCACCAGCCTCTGTAACACCATCAGCAATTTGTGAGAAATAAATAAAATCTTTGTTTAATTGTTCTTTTTTCAATAGTAACTTAACATTACCGGTAACTGAGTCTTGGAAAATAGTAAATAAACCGTCTAGTTTTTTACTATTTTTTGTTAAGCTTTTAATTGTTTTTTTTGGTTCCTTTTTTTTTGATTTAGAAGAAACTTCTGTTTTAGCTTTGTTCTTTTTCTTTTTTCTTTTTTGAGCATTTATGTCTTGAATGCCGATTATTGAAATGGTTAAAAAAAGTAAACAAACTAACTTTAGTTGTTTTGTAAACATAATAATTTGTTTGAGTTGATAAATAAGATAACCAATTTACTTTATATTATTATCTATTATTGTTAATTATATTATAAAGTTTAACAGTTTATTTAGATTTAATATTAGCTTCACACAAACGAATAATTTCATTAATTCGTTTTACTCTTGTAGCTTCTCTTTTAGCTTGATGTATCCAGTACAAGTAGTTCTTACGGTAAGAAGGAGCAAAGTTTTGATAGTTGTTAAAAGCGGTTGGATTTTTATCAAATTAAATTTGCAAATCTTTTGGAACAATCAACTTTTCTACAGCATCAAGAGCTGTCCAAGAGTCGTTCTTTTTAGCAATTTCAACAGAGGCATTTCCAGCAGGGTGGATTAAGTTGGAAGTATTTAGTTCCTTAATATATTTCTTGTTTAAAGCACTCCAAACACTTTTAGGTTTTCTGGGGCTGAAGTATTGCCGCCTTTTACCATCGCCTAAACTTTTCACAGTACTATCTATCCAACCAAAGCATAAAGCTACTTTTACAGCTTCTTCCCAACGCATACTGGGTATGTTTACGTCAACTTTGTATAAAATTAGATGAACTCCATCACTTTCGTTATGGTTTTCTAATAACCACTTACGCCATTCTGTGTCTGTTTTAAAATATAGGTGAGGTTTGTGGTCCATTTGTTAACGTATAATTTTTGAGGGGAATGAAACAATACTTTCGTGTCCATTTTTACCAACAGCACTTACTCCAAAGAAGTAATTATCTAAGACAATTCCATTTAAAGTAAGCTCAGTAGTATTTTCTATATACTTGAAATTATCCCAAGTAGGAGAAGTGGTGTCTCTCCAATAAATTTTATATCCTTTAACACCAGTAACCTTATCCCATTGAAGTTTAGCAGATGCTTCAACAATACCGCCAATTCCTACATTTTTAGGTGAAGGTGGAGCAGCAGCAATGCTGGCTAAGTTAATAGCGTTTACAGCAGTTAATTTTTTAGCATAATCGAAATTTACAAACTTTAATCGGTCACCATATTCAATACCATTTTCGGTTCTAATATCTTGATGTTGCTGTGTGTAGTTTTCATGAGCTTCCATAATTCTAATACCAGCAAAGCCAGCATCGTTAAAAGGTCTATGATGTCCACCACGACCAAATCTGTCTAAGCGATAAATCATTTTCGGATTCATTTCTGGCATATACGTTTTAGTTGTTGTATAAATATAACGTGCTAATTGACGTGAAACTCCGTCCACTTCACCACCATAAAAGCGACGTGCTTTTCGTTGACGTTCAGTTTCGGTTGGAGGTACGGGTTCAGAAAAGATTCTAAATGTACGGTTGTCTATAACTCCATCAACACCTTTAATGTTTCCAATCATATCGTTATTCATAACACCTACAATATTCCAGTCTTTTTCTTTAGCATATTTAGCTAATCCTTTTCCTCCAAACAAACCTTGTTCTTCACCAGACAATCCAACATAAATAATACTGTTTTCAAAGTTATAGTTACTTAAAACACGAGCAGCTTCAATTGTTCCTGCCATACCAGAAGCATTGTCATTAGCTCCAGGCGCATCATCGGTAAAATTATTAGGATCGGAAATTCTTGAGTCAATATCACCACTCATTACAATGTAATTGTTAGGATATTTTGTTCCTTTTTGAATAGCAACAACATTAACGACCCAAACATCTTTGGTGATTCTGCTATTGGTTCCTTTTTTTACAAAGTCTTTTTGGTAAAATACCTCTAAACAGTTGTTGCAATCAGAAGATATTTTATCAAATTCAGATTTAATCCAACGACGTGCCGCTCCAATTCCACGAGTATTTGAAATTGTATCACTTAGTGTATGGCGTGTTCCGAAATTTGTTAGAGTAGTAATATCAGTTTTGATTCTATCTGCTGAAACAGCATTAATAATATCGTATATTTTAGTGTCGGTTTGCGCTGATATTGTTGTAGAAATTAGTAAGAATAGTACTGTGAATTTTCTCATGTTAAGGAATTTAGCTTACTAAATTACAAAACAAAAAAGAGAATAAAATTAGCTTTATTCTCTTTTAACATATTTATTAAAGTAGTTTATTATTTAAACAAACTTTATTCGTTGTCTAATTTTTTGGTTTGATTAAAACCGATTAATAAGGTCCCACCTGCACAAAGAAAAATAGATGAGATAAAGAAAACTTCTGAATCAATAGCATTTGATGGTCTATCTGCCCAAGAACCACTATATCCAAATAAAGAACTTAAAATAGCACCTAATAAAACACCAACACCTATTCCCATAGCTAATAAAGCTAAGTTTAAGATAATTATCCTACCTGTTAATGTAGAACGTTTTTTTTCGCCTTGCATAAAAATTTTGGCATCTACACCTTTTTCAATTAAAGCTAAACGTTCCTTATTTCTTGTTGAATAGAATAAATAAAAGATTCCGAATATTACTGCAAACAAGAACATAAATACAATTGTTACTTCCATATTTTTGAGTTTAAAATGATTATTTTTAATGTGTTTACAAGTATGACAGCTACATTTAAAAAAAGGTTACAGAATATTTTTAATTTTTTTAATGAATAGTTGTAACCTTTTTTAACTAAGTACAGTCATAGTATAAAACGACTATTATTAACGATCAAACTTATATAGATAAAATCCTTAGAGGAGATACTAATGCTTATGCTTTTTTAGTAGAAAAGTATAAAGTAATGGTGTTTTCGTTGGCGTTAAAAATGGTAAAGAGTAGAGAAGAGGCTGAAGAAATATCACAAGATACTTTTATAAAAGCTTACAAGAATTTAAGTAAGTTTAAAGGAGAGTCAAAATTTTCTACTTGGTTGTTAAAATAACGTACAGAACTTGTTTAGATAGTTTAAAAAAGAATAAAGAGAAGTATAATACAGATACAATTGATGAGATAACGATTAATAGAATTAAATCTACTGATAGTATTTTAGAGGGTATTGAACGAAAAGAACGAGTAGAAGTGATAAATAAGTGTTTGTTAAGTCTGCCAGAAGAGGAGCGTTCTATTTTATGGATGTTTTATTTTGAAGAATTAAGTTTGAAGGAAATAGTAGAAGTAACCGATTTTTCTGAAGCGAATGTTAAAGTGAAATTACATAGAGCTAGAAAGAGTTTACTGAGTATAGTAGAGAAAAAAGTAGAACCTGAATTGATAAAACATTATGGGAGAAAATAAAGATATTAAAGAGTTGGATGCTTTTACAAAAAAGTATATCAACGAAATAGGAGAGGCAGCACCATCTATTGATTTTACAGCAAATATTATGGATGCTATTGTACAAGAAGAGAAATCTTCTATTTATAAAGTAGAACCATTAATATCAAAAAAAGTATGGTTTGTATTAGCAGGTATATTAGCTGTTAGTATTTTGTTTGTATCGAAAGGAACTTCATCAAGTTGGCTTCAAATACCTGAGATAAAAATGGATTACTTATCGAATATTCAATTGCCAAATTTATTTAAAAATATCACAGTATCAAATTTAATGCTAAGTGCTTGCTTCTTTTTTACCGTAATGGTATTTGTACAAATCTATTATTTGAAAAACCATTTTACTAGAAAATTTAACTGATAAAAAAATCCGCTTTGAGTTATCAAAGCGGATTTTTATTTTTTATTAAAGTAGTGAGGTTAGTTTTTAGAAGTAACCCAGTTGTCAATTTTGTTTTCTAATAGCGCTAAAGGAATACATCCTGTCTCTAAAACCTGATTATGGAATTTTTTAATATCGAATTTATCGCCTAATTCCTTTTTGGCTTTTGCACGTAATTCACGGATTTTCAATTGCCCTATTTTATAAGATAACGCTTGTCCAGGGTTTGCCATATAACGCTCAATTTCAGAAATAATACTAGCTTCGCTTTCAGCTTCATTATCTAATGAATATTGAATTGCTTTTTCACGACTCCAACCTTTAGCATGTAGTCCAGTATCAACAACTAAACGAATTGCTCGGTGCATTTCCATACCTAACATTCCGAAGTATTGATATGGGTCTGTGTATAAACCTAATTCTTTTCCTAAATTTTCGGTATACAATGCCCAACCTTCACCATAGGCACTATACCATAAGGTTTTTCTAAAGTCTGGTAATTCTTCGTTTTCTTGAGTTAATGAAATTTGATAATGGTGTCCCGGAATAGCCTCATGTAAAAATAAAGCTTCATCAGAAAATACGTTGTATTTAGTTGCATCGGGAATTGGCGTGTAGAAAACACCTGGGCGAGTACCATCTAACGAACCAGGGTTGTATTCAGCACTAGCAGAAGCTTCTCTGAATTTTTCAGTTTGTTTTACCACAAATGGAGTTTTTGGTTTATTACCAAATAATTTTTCTAATTGTGGTTTCATTTTTTCGTGAATAGCATTAAAATTATTGATGATTTGTTGCGATTCAGTATATGGCATTAATTCTTTGTTGTTACGAACAAAATCAAAGAATTCTTTTAAGTTTCCTTCAAATCCAACTTGTTCTTTTACTTTTTCCATTTCTGATAAAATTCGAGCAACTTCTTTTAGCCCTAATTCATGAATTTCATCAGCAGTCATGTTGGTAGTTGTATAGTTTTTGATAGCATGTTGATAGTATGCTGTTCCGTTAGGGATATCAGAAATACCGCTGCTTTCTCTACCAGCAGCTAAATAGTCAGTCTTTAAAAATTCATACATAGCTTTGAATGACGGAATTAATTTATCATTCAATATATTGGTATACGCTTCTGTTAATCTTGTTTTATCAGCATCCGAAAAATCAGCAGGTAAAGTGTTTATAGGAGAATAAAATAAGTGTTCTGAAAAATCAGTAATTCCCTCAGATGATTTTTTTACGACTGTTAAATCTCCAAACTGTGGAATTACTTTCTTAATTAATGATTTAGGCAATACATATCCTTCATTAATACCTTGTTGCATACGCTTTTTAGCTGATTGTAACCATGTGTTGTACTTGTCTAATCTACTTAACCAATTGTCATAATCTTCCACTGTTTTAAACGGTTGTGCACTGCTACCACTTGCCAATTGTCCTATGGTAAGGTTAATTGTCCACATTTGGTTAATAGGCATTAATAAGTCGTTTTTATAGCTAGCTTGTGCCAATGCCATATCACAATCCCAATCCAACACAGCTTTACTCATTTGTTGATTTTCAGTTAAGTCAGCATCTTTAAAGTTGTTAAGTTTTTCTTTATAGTTTTTAAAAAACTCATTACTTTTTGCTTGATATTCGTCAGACAACGTATTAGGGAATTGATCGTTAAAACGATTATCACCTGCAAAAGTTGCACTTACAGGGTTTAATTGTAGTTTACCTTCGTTGTAATCTTTTAATAACTGATTGAATTCAGTATTTTCTGGAGTAGGAGTGCTTACTGCTTCCTTTTTTTCTTGCTTACAAGAAACTAGGAAAGTAGCTGTGGCTACTACAGTTAAGAGGATTTTTTTCATGGTTATGTTTTTATAGCTAACAAATATATCAAAAATAAAACCTCTCTGTTTTCACAAAGAGGTTTTGAATATTGATATGTGATACTGAAACAAGTTGTTCAGCATAACATTTTGTTACTTAATTAGTTCATATGAACGTTTGATAAAGTTAGTTAAATCTTCACCGTGTAATAGGTTTTGAGATAGTTTAGCTAAATCAAAAGCTTGTGAAACTAATTGTTTTTGCTTGTCTTCATTAGCAGTTAAGATTTCTGATACTAACTCGTGATTAGTGTTCACTACTAAGTTGTACATTTCTGGCATGTTACCCATTCCCATCATTCCACCACCAGTAGCGCTCATTTCTTTCATACGACGCATAAATTCTGGTACGGTGATTAAGAAAGGAGAAGCACTTGAATTCATAGCTTCTAACTGTACTGTGTAGCTAGAGTTATTTACAGCGCCTTCGATAACTGGTTTTAATCTCTCTTTTTCTTCATCAGAAAGTTTAGAAATTACAGTGTCATCTTTCTTAATTAAATTATCAACATGGTCAGCATCTACACGTTTAAACTGTACTTTAGCATCACCAGATTCTGTTTCTAATTTCTGCATTAAATGCGGAACGATTGGAGAATCTAATAACAACACTTCATATCCTTTTGCTTTAGCATCTTCAATATAACTATGTTGCGCATCTTTGTTTGCTGCGTATAAAACGATGTGATTTCCGTCTTTATCTGTTTGAGCATCCTTCGTTTTTTCAACTAACTCATCAAACGTAAAGAATTTACCGTCAACAGTTGGGTATAAGGCAAACTTCTTAGCTTTACTGAAGAATTTTTCTTCTGATAACATTCCGTACTCGATAATAACTTTGATGTCATTCCACTTTTGTTCAAAGTCTTCACGATTGTTTTTGAATAAAGAAGAAAGCTTATCGGCTACTTTTTTAGTAATGTATCCAGAAATCTTTTTAACAGCTCCGTCAGCTTGTAAGTATGAACGAGAAACATTTAAAGGAATATCAGGAGAATCAATTACCCCTTTTAGCATCTGTAAGAAATCAGGAACAATTCCTTCTACATTATCGGTAACAAATACTTGATTCTGGTATAACTGAATCTTATCTTTTTGCATATCCAAATTCTGTGTTAACTTAGGAAAGTATAAAATTCCTGTTAAGTTGAATGGATAATCTACGTTTAAGTGAATGTGGAATAGAGATTCCTCAAATTGCATTGGATACAATTCACGGTAGAAGTTTTTATAATCTTCATCTTCTAAATCTGCTGGTTTTTTAGTCCATGCAGGTTCAGTATTATTGATGATATCATCTACTTCGATTTGTTTGTGAGGTTCTGTAACTTCTTTACCATCCTCATCTTTTGTAGTTTGTGGAGTAAAGTCAGGATCGTTAATTTTCTTGGTTCCAAATTTAATCGGAACTTGGTTAAAGCGGTTGTATTTAGTTAATAACCCACGAATTTTACCTTCTTCTAAAAATTCAGTAGAATCTTCAGCAATATGTAATACGATTTCAGTACCTCTGTCAGACTTGTCGTGCTCCACTAAAGTATATTCAGGAGAACCATCACATGTCCAGTGAGCAGCTGGTTCGTCTTTGAATGATTTGGTGAAAATTTCTACTTTATCAGCTACCATAAAAGCAGAGTAGAAACCTAATCCGAAGTGACCAATAACACCTGTTTCGTTTTTATCATCTTTATACTTTTCTAAGAACTCTTCAGCTCCAGAAAAAGCGATTTGGTTAATATATTTTTCAACCTCATCCATTGTCATACCAATACCTTGGTCTTTAATAGTTAAGGTTTTCGCATCTTTATCGATACTTATTTCAATTTTAGCATCGCCTAACTCAGTTTTAGCTTCACCAATTGAGATAAGGTGCTTCAATTTAGTTGTGGCATCAGTTCCGTTAGAAATTAACTCACGTAAAAAGATTTCGTGATCAGAATACAAGAATTTTTTAATCAGTGGAAATATATTTTCTACCGATACATTAATGTTTCCTTTACTCATAATTTTATATTTTATTTGATATTATTTTCTGATGAATAGAGTAGTCAAAAAAAATACCAAATAAATTTTTATGACAAACTGACACTTTTGTGCAGACTATATAAAATTCATACTTTTACAGGCTTTTAATTTGTTAATATTAAAATAACCAACATAAAAATATATGTATAACTCAAAAATTACAGGATTAGGTTATTATGTTCCTGAGAACGTAGTGACTAACGATGACTTGACTCAGTTTATGGAGACGAGCGATGAATGGATTCAGGAAAGAACTGGTATCAAGGAACGTCGTTGGATTGACCCAAAAACTTCTGATGATTCAACATCAGTTATGGGGGCTAAAGCTGCAAAAATAGCCATTGAACGTGCAGGTTTAACCAAAGATGATATTGATTTCATCGTTTTTGCTACATTGAGTCCTGAATTATATTTCCCAGGAGGTGGTGTTCAAGTTCAAGACTTACTTGATATGCCAACAATTGGTGCGTTAGATGTACGTAATCAGTGTTCAGGTTTTATTTACGGAATGTCAGTTGCTGATCAGTTTATTAAAACTGGGATGTATAAAAATATTTTAGTTATTGGATCTGAAAACCACTCAGGAGGTTTAGAACGTTCTACACGTGGTCGTGGTGTTACAGTAATTTTTGGTGATGGAGCAGGTGCTGCGGTATTATCACGTAGTGAAGAAGAGGGGAAAGGAATCTTATCATCACATTTACATTCAGAAGGGAAGTATGCTAAAGAATTAGTATTAGAGGGACCTTCTACTGGGCGTTGGGTACCAGAGATAATGGAAGCAAACGATCCAGAGGATACTTCATATTACCCATATATGAATGGTCAATTTGTGTTTAAACATGCAGTAGTTCGTTTTTCGGAAGCTATTGTTGAAGGTTTACAAGCAAATGGATTACAAAAAGAAGATATTGACATGTTAATTCCGCATCAAGCGAATTTACGTATTGCTCAGTTTATTCAAAAGAAGTTCCAGTTATCTGATGACAAGGTGTATAACAATATTATGAAGTATGGTAATACTACTGCTGCTTCGGTTATTATAGCATTGACAGAAGCTTGGGAGAAAGGAAAAATAAATGATGGAGATTTAGTAGTCTTGGCTGCTTTTGGCAGTGGATTTACTTGGGGGTCGGTAGTGATTCGTTGGTAGTTTATTTACATATAAAATAAAAAAATCCGAAGTTTTAACTTCGGATTTTTTATTAAAACATGCCTCCTTGAGCTTCATTACTATCTCTATACTTTCTGCCTTTACTTTTGTTTTTACCACTTCCAAAATTATAGGAAAAACCTAGATGAACTGAATTGTTTTCCATAGTATACTTTCCTTTTTGTATAAACGGGGTATTTGATACATAGTCAAGATTTACAGTATTAAAAATGTCAGTACCTCTTAAGGTAATATTTCCTTTACCATTTAATACTTTTAGTCTAGCTCCAACATTAATCATAGTATATGGTTGTACAGTGTATTGAATGTTTTCACTTTTACCTCTAAAAATTCCTGATAACTGAAAATTAAGTTTTTTTGAAGCTTTAAAAGAGTTGCTTACACGTCCTTTTACTAAGATGTTTTTTACCGTTTTAAAGTTACCATTTAAAAGACCTTGAGAGTCTTGTATATAAGTTTCAAAAGAAGGTCTAAGTGTCCACCATTTTACAGGTTTAAAGCTAGCTGAAAGTTCAATACCATAACTATCAGCAAAGTCATAATTAGTAAAAGAACTAATAGTTCTATCAGAGTTTTGGTCGTCTTGTTGTAATAATCGACCAATTTTGTCATTTGTTCTTCTATAAAATGTACCGAAAGATATATAGCCTTTAGTAATTGTTTTAATGTAGTTAAACTCTAATGAGTTAGTAAACTGTGGCTGTAAGTTTAAGTTTCCTTTCGATATAGTTAATGGTGAAAACCATTCTTGAATAGGAGTTACTTGATATGCAGAGGGTCTGTCAACTCTTCTACTATAAGTAAATTGTAACTTGTCTTTTTCAGTAAAACTGTATAGAATTGATGCTGAAGGATACCAACTAAAAATATTGTCTTTTAAAGGAGTGTTTCCTTGTTGGGTATTAGAAAAAAGAGCATTTAAGTTAAACTGTTCTAATCGAACTCCAGCTTGAATTGAAATTTTTTTGAACTCCTTATTAAAGTTTATATATACTGAATAAATACTTTTGTCATAATTTAATGTTGTGTTTCCTACGAGTTCAAGAGAAGCCGAATCATTTATGTGTTCTCTATCAGTAAGTATTAAATTGTAAAAGTCTTGTTTTCTAAATTCAATTCCAGCTTCTAATTTTCCAGATTTTATAGGTTTTACATAATCGATATTAAGCAACCAAAGTTTTCGTGTGTCTTTTATATTATTTGTATAATTATATTCCTTAGAATTAGGATTGATGAACTCTTCGTTAATAGTTTCTTCAGGGTTTTTTGTTATAGAGTGATTGAGTTCAATTTCTAAATTTTGTCCTTTATCATCAAAGTTGTAAACATAATCAATGTTATAAGTCTCGTCTTTTTGATCATAATCAGAAAAACTTTTGTTATCAAAAACTAAAGAATTGTTTTCATGAACAAGAGTGTTGGTAGCTAAACTATTCTCATCAAAGTTCTGAGACGTATATATAGATAATATACTTCTTGAAGTAATATCTATATCTACTCCAAATTTGATATTATGATTTTCAGAGTTATTTAAAAAATCAATATCTTGAGTTAAGTCAATGTCCGTTCTTTCTAAATCATTAAAGGTTTCATAATCACCCCAACTTGTATTATAGTTTAGGTGAAAATTTGTGATACCAATTTTATAGTTTGTATTTAAAGAAATTTCGGGTCTTAGATTTCTACTTTGAGTTGCACCAACAGATAAACTTCCGTTAAAACCAATTTTAGTATTTTTTTTAAGAATTAAATTGATGATACCACTCATACCTTCTGGAGTGTGTTTTGCCGATGGATTTGTAATTATTTCAACGCTTTTTACCGAGTTAGAAGGTATTTGTTTTAATAATTGAGCTGTATTTACGTTGGAAGGTTTTCCATTTACTAAAACTCTAACATTTTCATTTCCTCGTAAACTTATAGTCCCAGAAAGTTGATTAACATCTATTGAAGGAATGTTTTCAAGCATTTCTAAAGAGGTAGCTCCAGTAGCTGTTAGGTTATTACCTACATTAATAACTTTTCTGTCAATTTTTTGAATAATGGTTGAAGTTTCTCCTTGTATTTCAACTTCATCCAACTGTGTGATATTCTCTTCGAGTAAAACCGCTCCTATTTTACTGCTTTCTTTTAAATTAATTCTTTTTTCTAGAGTTTTATAACCAATAAACTGAAAAGTTAAGAGTAAACTATCTTTTGGAAGTTTTTCAATTTTAAAATTCCCTTTTTCATCAGATATACTACCTGTTAGTATTTTTTTTGAAGTATTTTTGCAGGTAATGGAAACAAAAGGTAGGGGTGTATTAGTTTTTTTGTCTAAAATAGTTCCTGTAAGCTGTAAATTTTGAGCTTGACAAAAATAAGTAACTAAGAATAAAGTTAATATTAGCAATTTTTTCATGTATTGAAGGGAATGAAATTCTGCTAAAAATAAAAAAAACGAAGTTAAATACTTCGTTTTTTTTTAATAATTAATTAAAAACCAATTTTATAAGAAACCTCCGCCTCCTTGTTTTTCGTTATTGTCACGTTGTTTTCTGGCGCGAGCTTTGTTTTTTCCTCCACCAAACCTATAGTTAAATCCAATATAAGCAGTTCTACTTTCCCATTTAAAACGTCCATTTTGAACAAAAGGTCTTTCAGAGTTAAATTTAAACCTCATATCGTTAAAGATATCATTTACTCTAAGGTTAATATTTCCTTTTCCTTTAAGAATACTATAGTTAGCACCAATATTGACCATTTTCATAGGGTCTACATTCCATTGAATGTCTTCTCTTGGGCCTCTGTACATTGCAAATAACTGTAAACGTAACTTTTTAGAGACTGTAAAACTATTACTTATACGAGCATTAAAAATATCTGTTTTAACTTCAATAGTTTGAGCGTTAGGGTTGCTCAAGTCAGCAGTTCCAAATTGTTTTTGAGAATAATAATCCATACTTGCGTTTGCTCTCCACCATTTTGCAATCTTGTAACTAGCAGAAAACTCTAAACCGTAAGCATCTGTGTCGTCAAAATTAGCAAAAGTTAATATTTGCCTAGTGTTTGTTTCATCTAAAGGATCCATGTAAGTAGCTCTATTAATTACATCGGTGATGTTTCTATAAAAACTACCTAATGTTATTGAACCACCTTTTATCTTTCTGGTATAATTAAATTCAACTGAGTTTGTAAATTGAGGAACAAGATCAGGATTACCTACAGAAGTAATTAAAGGAGTACTCCATTCTCTAATAGGGTTTACTTGCTGTATTCCTGGTCTATCAACTCTTTTACTATAGCTTAACTGAAATTGATCTGCATCATTAGGATTGTAAGTGAAAAAAGCAGAAGGGTATACGCTGAAAATATCATCAGTAACTTTATCTTTCTTTACATCACCATTTTCGTCTAGTCCTGTAAAATTTCCTTCAATTTTATATTGCTCAAAACGAGCACCTAATTGCATAGATAGTTTTCCAAACTTATGACCATAGTTTATATAAGCAGAATAAATATCTCTGTCATAAGTAAAATAAGAGTCTCCTACATCTCTATATGTTTTATTTCCATTAATATCTTCTAATACAGTTTGTTGGTTTGTTAGGTTTACATTGTCGGTATTATTTACTCGATACTCTAAACCTAACTCAAGTTTACCATTTTTAGAAATAGGGTTTGTATAATCTAAATTTAATAATGTACTTTTTCTATCGTTATTAATATCATTGAAATAATCAGGTTGAGTACCTTCTAAGAAGTAGTTATTTAAATAGTTTGGAGCGTTGTTTTTTGAATAGTTAGCTTCAAACTCTATGTTATGTCCTTCTTTTTCAAAATCATGTTTATAATTTACATTATAAGCTTGATTGTGACTTTCATTGTTTTGAGTATTAGGTGAATGTTCAATTAAATTACCATTATTATCTGTAATTATAGCACGTCCTTTAGCAAAAACATTAAACCAGTTTTGAGTTGTGTAAAGTGAAAGAGTGTTTTTATCATCTAAATAAATGTCTGCTCCAATTTTAAATAAATGTGATTCATCATCATTCTGAAAAATAAAGTCTTGATAATTTTCTCCAGGTCTACTAATGTATCCAAAATTATAATTATCACCACCTCTAAAGCCATAGTTACCAAAAAAGTTCACTTTTCCTGTTTTGTAATTCATGTTTGTAGAAGCATTGTAACGAACATAATGACCAGCTTCAACTCCAGTATTTATAGAACCATTAAAGCCCATATTGGCATTTTTATTAAGAATTATATTAATAATACCACTCATTCCTTCAGGGTTGTATTTAGCAGAAGGATTGGTAATTAACTCAACACTTTTAATAGATGATGAAGGTATTTGTTTTAATAACTCAGAAGCAGGGATATTGGTAGGTTTCCCATCAACTAATACACGCACATTTTCGTTACCACGCAAGCTAATATTACCTGATTGGCTATCAACACTTACAGATTGTACGTTATTTAATAAATCAGAAGCAGTAGCTCCTGCTGAGGTTAAATCTTTACCAACGTTAATAACTTTTCTGTCTACTTTCTGAGTTACAGAAGAAGTTTCTGCACGAATTTCAACTTCATCTAAAGTTGTGCTATCTTCCTCTAGAGAAATGGTACCTAAATTAACTTTACTTGATTTACGGCTTACAGAAACTGGCTTTGAAAAAGTTTTATATCCTATAAACTGAACTTCAACAATGCTGTTACCTTCAGGAATATTTTTTATAGAGAATAGTCCATTATCATCAGTAATTCCACCAGTAATAATTTTTTTGGCAGCATCTTTGATTATAATATTTACGTAAGGAAGAGGTTGTTTGGTTATTTGATCAACTACCTTACCAGTAATAGTACCTGGTTTAGGTAGGCTACTTTTAGGCATTTGTGCATATATACTTGTAGTAAATACAGCTAAAAGTATTAGTAATATGTTTTTCATTTTTGTTGTTTTTGAATTGTTTTGATGCTTAATAGACTCTTTATTACCTAACTTTGTTACTTAGTTTAAGAGAGTTTAACGTATTATTAACAGAAAATGAAAAAACGTACTTTGGTGCTGGGAGCTTCTTTAAAGCCTTCTAGATATTCTAATATAGCTATTAAAAGGTTAAGAAATAGTGGTATAGAAACTGTAGCAATTGGTTTACAAAAAGGAAGTGTAGCAAACGTAGCTATTGAAACAGAAAATATTTTTTTTGAAGATATTGATACTGTGACTTTATATTTAAACCCTAAACGTCAGAAATTATATTATGAGTATATAATTTACTTACAGCCTTGTAGGGTAATATTTAACCCTGGAACGGAAAATACAGAGTTTATAAAATTGTTAAAAGAAAATGGGATTGAGAGTGAAATAGCGTGTACTTTGGTACTTTTATCAACAAAGCAGTATTAATTTAAAATCTCCACAGGAAAAGAATTAGTACTGTATCGTTTTCCTGCTTCAGCTAATTCAGTGTTCTTAAAAACTGTTTGAGCTTCTACTTTAAAATCGTTAATGTTTTTGTATCTGCTAGAGTAATGCCCAATAATTAATTTATTTACGTTTCCTTGGTTAGCAATAGAGGCAGCTTGTTCTGCTGTTGAGTGTTTTGTTTTATCACATAAATCTTCTCTATCTTTTAAAAATGTAGCTTCATGGTATAGTAAGTCTACATTTTTAATTATAGGAACAATATCTGGCTTGTATTTGGTATCACTACAAAAAGCAAAACTTAAAGGTTTGGGTGAATCAATAGTAAGTTCTTCGTTAGAAATTATTTCACCCGTAGAGAGTGTAAAGTCTTTACCAGCTTTAATGTTATGAAAATCACAGGTTTCTATTTCATCATACTGTTGAATATTCTCAATGTGTAACTTTCTAAGTTTAGGTTTTTCAGTAAATAAAAAACCGTTAGTATAAACTCTATGATTTAAAGGAATGGTTCTTACAGAAACCTTATCATCTTCAAAAATAAGCTCACTTTCTTTTGATTCTAATTCGTGAAAAATAATAGGATATTTAGTCCAAGATTTTGAAACTTTTAACTGAAGTGTTGTTGCTTCTTTAATTCCTTTTGGACCGTAAATATGTAACTCTTTTTCTCTGTTTAGAATCCCAAAAGTAGCAATAAGTCCAACCAAACCAAAAAAATGATCACCATGTAAATGAGAAATAAAAATATGGTTTATTTTTGAAAAACCAACCTTGTATTTTCGCATTTGGCGTTGTGTGCCTTCTCCACAATCAATTAAAAAATGACGATTGTTAATTTCTAAGTATTGAGCGGTAGGATAGGCATTAGCTCTTGGAGTAGCAGAATGACAACCTAAAACAGTTAAGTGTAAACTCATTTATTTAATTACAAAGCGTTTTGAAATTATCTCTTTATTACTTTGTATTGCATAAATGTACATTCCAGATTTTAAGTCATTACGTTGAAAAGGAAAAGAGTTACGACCCTTAACCACTTTAAGTTCTTTATTATAAACGGTTTTACCTAGTACATTTCTAACAGTTAAAATAACTGTTTGACTATGTTTAGCATTAAAGTAAATAGTAGTATTGTTTGTAAAAGGATTAGGAGATGCTATTAACTTATTAATTGATTTTTCTTGTGAAAAAACAACAGAAATAGTTAAGAAAAAAGTTATAAAAAGTATTTTTTTTACCATAAATTATCGTTTAGGGGATGGATAATTATTAAAACTTAAGGTTAAAAACCTAAATCACGCTGAATATTTTCCATTTCTATAACATCTTCTGCCTCTACTAATGTAGGAACAATGTTAAAAGTCTCAGGAAAATCATCAATAGTAACATCTTTAGATACAACTACAAAAGATGTGCCATTGTTTTGATGTTCTTCTGCGTATTTCAAAAATAATAAAATATTTTTGTTAGAGGCATTAAATTCTTCTGAAATTACAACAATTAGGTTTTTTCCTGTAAGGTTTACATATTCATTATCAAAGTTTTCTAAGAAACTAGAAAATGTTTTCTTTTCAGAAGTAATTATAGTGTAAGCAGGTTTATCAGTTATGTTCATGACTATCTTTTTATTTGTTGTGCTAACAAATAAATAACTGCCATACGAACAGCAACTCCATTTTCTACTTGGTTTAGAATAATTGATTGATCACTGTCGGCAACATCACTTGTTAGTTCTACCCCTCTATTAATAGGCCCAGGGTGCATTATGACAATTTTTTTGCCAAGATTATTTAAAATTTCCTTGTTAATACCAAAAAGCTGTGTGTATTCTCTAGTTGATGGAAAATATTTTATATCCATACGTTCGTATTGCACACGTAATACGTTAGCAACATCACACCAATCTAAAGCTTTTTTTAGATTAGTTTCTACTTCAACACCTAAACTAGAAATATATCTAGGAATTAAGGTACTAGGTCCACAAACTTTTACTTTGGCTCCTTGTAATTGTAGTGCAAAAATATTTGACAAAGCTACACGTGAATGTAAGACATCACCAACAATTACAATTTTCTTTCCTTTTAAGTTGCTATTTAAAGCTTCTCGCATAGAAAAACTATCTAATAATGCTTGTGTAGGATGTTCATGTGTACCATCACCGGCATTAATAATTTTAGCATCTACATGGTTTGATAAGAAAATTCCAGCTCCAACATTCGAATGACGCATCACAACAATATCAACTTTCATTGATAAAATATTGTTCACAGTATCAATCAAAGTTTCTCCTTTTTTTACTGAAGATTGTCCTGCAGAAAAATTAATAACATCTGCAGATAAACGTTTTTCAGCTAATTCAAAAGAAAGTTTTGTACGTGTACTATTTTCAAAAAATAAATTAGCGATGGTAATATCACGTAGCGAAGGAACCTTTTTTATAGGTCGGTTAATGACTTCTTTAAAATGAGCAGCAGTTTCAAAAATAAGCTCAAGGTCATTTTTGTTAAGGTATTTAATTCCTAATAAATGTTCAACACTTAACTGCTTCATTTTAGTTTGTTTTTTTAATCATAACTAATCAAGCTTTGAGGGCTTGGGTTCAAGGTAAATTGTATCTTCTTTATGAGTTTCTTGCCAGTTCACAACTACTTTTTCTTCATTGATGGCATCTACTTGTCTTCCTCTATAATTAGGCTGAATTGGTAAATGACGGCTAAAACGACGATCTATTAATACTAATAACTCAATATTATCAGGTCTTCCGTACGATTGTAGTGCTGTTAAGGCACTTCTAACGCTTCTTCCTGAAAATAATACATCATCGATAATTACGACCTTTTTATCTTCAATTAAAAAGTCAATTTGTGTAGAAGTGGCCTCTAAGGGTTCTTCTCTTCTGCGAAAATCATCACGATAAAAAGTAATATCTAACAAGCCTAAATTTAGGTCTTTAATATCATATTCTTCTCTTAATAACTTAGCTAACCGATTAGCTAAATAAGAACCTCTAGGTTGTAACCCTATTAAAACGGTGTTAGAAAAATCGTTGTGATTCTCGATTAACTGACATGCTAATCGATGCAGAATGATTTCAATTTCTTTTGAAGTAAGTAGTGTTTTTCTGCTCATTTGTTGCTACCAAATTGGTTTGATAGTTCAACGTTCAAAATTAAGGCAAAAATTAACGCTGACAAAATTAAACTTAATGAAACCTAAAACTAGGTCTATAAAATTATCTTTACATTTGCGCACTTTTACAAAAGACTCTTAGAAATTATGATGAAATACATTAAAAGTAAGAAGATTAACATAAAAGACGATTCTTTAGCAGGTATTACAGTATCGTTAGCAATGATACCAGAAGTGGTAGCTTTTGCTTTTGTGGCTCAAATTAGTCCTATTGTAGCGCTATTTGGAGCTTTTGTGGTAGGAATTGTTTCAGCAGTTTTTGGTGGTAGACCTGGGTTAATTTCTGGTGCAGCAGGTGCTGTGGCTGTAATTTTTGTAAATATGATACAAGAAGGACATGCAAAGGGATTACTGTTTGATACACCTGTAGAAAATATGGGGTACTTTTATTTATTAGCAGCTGTAGTGTTGATGGGAGTCATTCAAGTACTTGCAGGAGTTTTTAAGTTAGGGAAGTTAGTTCGATTAATTCCACATCCAGTAATGATGGGGTTTGTAAACGGTTTAGCGGTAGTTATATTTATAGCTCAGTTGGGGATGTTCAAAGAAAATAAGAAGGATGTTTTCGGGCAAAATATGCGTAAAACCGAATCGAAAGAATTGGTGTATAAAATTGCTGATAACGAAGTGCAAGATTTAGTTTCAAATGCTGCGTTGTTTTCAATCAAAGGAAGTTCAATTATCAACAATAAAACAAACCAAGAAGTTTTTGTAAAGTCAGATACGCAAGTCTTTGATGCAAATACAAAAAAGGTTGTTTTTAATATAGAAAATGACGGATTCTATTCCGTAAAAGATAGTGGAGTGGTAAAGTCTACTTTGCAAGGAACAAAACTATATACTATGATAGGCTTGGTGTTACTAACAATGTTAATTATATGGTTGCTTCCAAAATTAACAACAAAAGTACCAGCAGCGTTAACAGCTATTTTAATTGTTACGTTTGTATCTATTTTCGGTGGATTAGAGTCTATAAATGTTGGAGATTTTATTAGAGATGGAGGAGGAGCTGGTTTAAATGGTTTTGATGAAATTTCTAAGAAAATGAATTTAGCAGAGCTTTGGAGTAATTTGCCATTCAACTTAGATACCTTAAAGTTTATAGCACCGTATGCCTTTTTAGCGGCTTCAGTTGGGTTGATTGAAACGTTGATGACGATGAATTTAGTGGATGAATTAACTGATTCTAGAGGTGATGGTAATAAAGAGTGTGTAGCACAAGGAGCTGGAAATATGTTAAGTGGATTGTTTGGAGGAACAGGTGGTTGTGGTATGATTGGTCAAACTGTAATCAATATTAATGCAGGAGGTAGAGGACGTTTATCAGGAGTTATGATGGCAGTTACCTTATTAGTTTTTATCCTTTTTGCTGATAAGTATATTGAGCAAGTGCCTATTGCAGCTTTAGTAGGAGTAATGTTTATGATGGTGATTGATACATTTGCATGGTCTAGTTTTAGAATTATGAACAAAATACCAAAATCAGATGCAATTGTGTTAATTATAGTATCTGCAGTAACAGTAATTTTTGATTTAGCAATTGCTGTATTTGTTGGGGTAATTATCTCAGCATTAGTTTTTGCATGGGAGAATGCGAAGAAAATTAGAGCAAGGAAACGTTTTAAACAAGATGGAACTAAGGTTTACGAAATTTGGGGACCTTTATTCTTCGGAAGTATTACAGCTTTTAATGAAAAGTTTGATATTAAGAATGACCCAGAGAATGTTGAGATTGATTTTGTAGAATCTCGTATTTCCGATCATTCAGCTATTGAAGCTATTTTTATATTAGTTGAAAAATATCAAAAGGCAGGGAAAAAGGTAACCTTAAAACATTTAAGTGAAGATTGTAAGGTGTTGTTATATAAGGCAAGTCCAATCTTTGCAGATGTTATAGAAGAAGCAGTAGATGATCCTCGCTATCATTTGGCAGCAAACCCCGAAGATTTTCCGAAACCATTATCAGAATATAGTTTCTAAATCGCATGGCGATAAAAAATAAAAAATCCCGCTATTAGCGGGATTTTTTATGTGTTTTTTAGAATTAGGCGTATAATGATTATTACAACTATAAATAATAGATACTTTAGAAATTTCGTGTTTAGTTGAGTGTTTTTATTTAAGTTATCAAGAGGAGAAGAAACTTTTCTTATGTTAGTAGATGTTTTTGAAAAACTATATCCTTCGAAATTAGTATCAAATAATAACTCATCATCTGAATCCAATTGCTTTCCAAAATACCTTGTACATAACTCAAATACAAAATTTTCACCTACTTGATCTTCAGTAAATTCTCCTTCAGTAAAATCATCGAAATTATAAAACCTATTTCCATTTTCATCTATTTTTGACTTAGATAATAGTTTTTCTTCCTCTTTAAGAGGTTTACCGAAATCAATAAAGGTGCCTAGTTCTGATGTTCCTCCTTTAACCCTTAATTTTTGATTATTTTTAGTAACAGAATATCCCCAAAAATTAACAGTGCTTTGAAGAGCAATAGAACATATTTCTGTATCAGGGAAAAAATCAGATAGTGTATTTTCCTCATAGGAAGTGTTTTCTTCAAATGATTTTATGGGTAATTCTTGTTCACATATTATCCAATTTCCTTTGTATTTTGTAATATAAACGGTATTAACAGGAGGTAACATAACCTCTTCAAACGTTTTAGGAACTATTTTTTTTAGATTATGAAAACCGATACTATTTAAGAGTTTTTCTTTCTCTATTTCTTTGTTAGAGTTAATAATTACGCATGATATTTTCCATCCCATAGCTAGGTCAGTTATTTTAAAATGTTAGCTTAATGAGGTTTATTTTTTCTGAAGTGGACTTACAATTTCCACATCACTAAAAGCAATAGCGCCTCTAATTACACTATCAATAGTGCTTTTTAAAGCTTCAATCAATTGCATCTTTAACTGAGATTTGTGATAAATTAAGCTAACCTCACGTGCAGGAGAAGGAGTTTCAAATTCTCTTAGATGAGTTTTATCTCGTTCGTTTAAATCTAAAGTATTTAAGTAAGGAAGTAACGTCATTCCTAAACCGTCTTTAGATAATTTAATAAGTGTATCAAAACTTCCACTTTCTAGTTGAAAGTGGTGTGTTGAACTTCTTTTATTAGTTCTACAAAGGTTAATTACACTGTCTTTAAAACAATGCCCGTCTTCTAATAATAAAATATCATCAACTTCTAAATCATCAACCTTTAATTTCTTTTGTTTAAATAAACGATGCTCACTAGGAACTAAACCAACAAAAGGCTCGTAGTATAAAACTCGTTCTTTAATTGCTTCGTTTTCTAGTGGAGTAGCAGCAATAGCAGCATCAATATAACCATCCATTAATTTCCTAACAATCTCTTCAGTAGTTAGTTCTTCAATAACTAATTGAACTTTAGGGTAATTTTTACTAAAAGTTTTTAAAAACATAGGTAGTAGCGTAGGCATAACTGTAGGGATAATTCCTAGTCTGAACTCACCGCCTACATACCCTTTTTGTTGATGCACAATGTCAATAATACGATTACTTTCATCAACAATAACTTTAGCTTGTTCTACAATACGTTTACCAACTTCAGTTAATTCAATTGGTTTTTTTGAGCGATTAAAAATTTTAGCATCTAATTCTTCTTCTAACTTTTGAATTTGCATACTCAAAGTAGGTTGAGTAACAAAGCAATGCTCTGCTGCTACGGTAAAGTTTTTATACTCTGCAACAGCTAGTGTATATTTTAGTTGTGTAATAGTCATTTCAATAATAATTTTTGATAAAGATATTAAAACAATCGATTACCTTTATGGTAAAACTGTTAAAACTTACCTTAAATTTGTAGTAGAAAAAGTAAAAAACTTAAAATCAAAACAATATGTCAACTACAATTTTAGGATTAGATAAACAAAAAACCGAAAACTTAGTAAATGAGTTAAATACATTACTAGCAAATTTTCAAGTGTATTACCAAAATGCAAGAGGGTTACACTGGAATATTAAAGGGAAAAACTTCTTTGAGTTACATATGAAGTTTGAGGAATTTTATACGGATGCACAAGAAAAAGTAGACTTAATTGCAGAACGTATTTTAACATTACAAGGAACACCTTTACATACTTTTGAGGACTACACTAGTGTATCAAGAGTACCAGTAGGAAAAAATATTTCAAATGATGTTGAAGCGGTAAAGTTAATTATTGACTCACTATCAGAATTATTAAAAATAGAACGTACAATTCTTGATTTGTCTGATAAATCTGAAGATGAAGGAACAAACTCAATGATGAGTGACTTTATTGCAGAACAAGAAAAAACATTGTGGATGATGAATGCTTGGTTAGGCTAAGAAGATAGTTATCTATATTTAGGGGATGAAAGAGCAACGTATTTACGTTGCTTTTTTTATAAAGAATAATGTATGTTATATTAGCTAAAACAAATACTTAATTAAAATCCGAATACTTACAAAGGCAATCAAAATAGCGGTTGCTTTTTTTAGTTGCGTAGAACTAAAGAATTGGTTACTCATTCTGCTACCAATTTGACCGCCAATAAAAACAGTAATTAATAAAATAGAAGTTAAATTCCAATCAATAGAAAACTCAGGATTTGTATATTGACCTATTAAGCCAGATATTGAATTTACCAAAATAAAAAAGCTTGCTGTAGCAGCTATTTTTTTAGGAGTGTCCCAATTGGTTAAATGAAGTAATGGAGCTAAGAAAATACCTCCACCAATTCCAACCATTCCAGAGATAAAACCAATAACTCCGCCATAACTGGCGTTTTTTATCAAGTTCAAATCGGTAGTTTTGTTATTCTTGGTAACTACTTTATTAGAAATCCACATAGTAATAGCAGCAAAAAGTAACGTAAAACCTAACAGGATAAAGAAAAACGTTTGACTTATACGTAAATATCCACCTAAAAAAGCCATAGGAATACTAAATAAAGTAAGCGGAATAACCTTTTTCCAGCTATATTGTTTTTGTTGTATGTAGAGTAAAACATTACCTGTAACAACCATTACATTACAAAGTAATGCTGTAGCTCTTATCTGTGTAAAAAGTAAGCCAGTGAGTGCTAAAACAGCCAAGTAACTGGAACCACCACCAAATCCGACAGAAGAGTATAGAACAGCCACAATAAAAAAGAGTAAGACTATGTACAAATTAGTACTTAAAATATCTAGAAAAAGAGATATCATCATATCAAACAAATGTAGCTATAAAAGTTTTTTGAAAAAAGCTGATGATTTACTCTTTTATAAAAGACTTTTTAAACTGCTGAGGAGTAATCATCTCCATTTTTTTAAACTGTCTGTTAAAATAGCTAATGTTATTAAAACCAGATTTGTAAGCTATTTCAGAGATTCGTAGGTTTTTAGATTGCTTTATAAGTTTTTTAGAAAATTTAATTTTTTCAGAATTTATATAATCAATAGGAGAGATTCCTAAGGTGTTTTTAAACTTTTTATGAAAATGAGATGTACTCATACAAGCTTTCTTAGCTAACAATTCAACAGTAATATCTTTATTAGTAAGATTGTTTTTTATAAATTTAATAACCATTCCTATACGTGTATCTGTAAGCGTGCCAGAAGGATCATTTAAGATAAAAGCTTTAGCCTTAGTTTGTAATAATCTCACAATAAGTTCTTGAATCATTAAATCAAGAAGAATGTCTTTAGATTTGTTTTGATCGGTAAACGTATGTACCAAACGTCCAACTAAATGATTAATATCCGTATTATGAACAAGGTGAGAAGAAGTTTCGTTTAATTTCCAATTATTGTTTTCGCGCTCTATAGTAACATTGTGATTAAACTTATCTACTATCTCATCAATCTTATCAGAGTCAATACCTAAAGTCAAACATTGAGTGGGATTGTCTTTTTCAGCCAAGGGAAAATCTATAACCATTTCTTTATTAGTTGGCATTACCACAGATTCACCAGGGAAAAAATCAAAAGGTTCCATACCTTCTAAATGCATTACTTTTTTTCCAGTGAGCATACTTGCAATCACAGGAAAATCAAAAGTCAAAGAGACTTGTTCAGCACTTTTATGAGTCTCAAAAATATTTAACTCAGCATATTCAGCGTTATACGTAGTTCTGTTCTCTATTAAAGTAGTAAGTTTTCTACTTTCTTTATGTCGACTTAATAAATGGTTCATAATCAATAGTACAAAAATCTATTTATCCTTTTTTTGAGATAATAGATATGTGTTACAATTTAATAAATACGTTCAATATATTGACTATATGATATTTTAATTTTACAAAAATTACGAAATATTTATTTTTGATACAAATTGATTGTAGAAGTGTTATTTCGGGTAAATTAGTTTAAGTAAAGAACAAAAATACAAAGTTTTATGAGTTACACGAAACCAAAATTTAAAGACAGCTATGCAAATTTTATTAATGGAAAGTTTGTGTCTCCCTTGGGTGGAGAATATTTTGAAAACAAATCTCCAGTTGATAATAGTATCATAGCAAAATATCCAAGATCACAAAAAGAAGATATAGAATTAGCTTTAGATGCAGCAAATACAGCAAAGGAAAGTTGGGGCAACACATCAGCAGCAGAACGAGCTTTATTGCTAAATAAAGTAGCAGATATAATTGAAGCAAATTTAGAAGAGTTTGCATTAGTAGAAACCTGTGATAATGGAAAACCAATACGAGAAACATTAAATGCTGATGTTCCTTTGGCAGTAGATCATTGGCGCTATTTTGCTGCAGCCATTAGAGCAGAAGAAGGAAGTGCAACAGAGCTTGATCAAAATACTTTATCAATGAACATTAAAGAACCTTTGGGAGTTGTGGGGCAAATTATTCCTTGGAACTTTCCTCTTTTAATGTTATCGTGGAAGTTGCCACCAGCATTAGCTACAGGTAACTGTGTAATATTAAAACCCGCAGAACAAACTCCGTCATCAGCAACATTGTTAATGGAAAAAATAGCCGATGTTTTTCCTCCAGGAGTTATTAATGTAGTTCATGGTTTTGGTCCAGAAGCAGGAAAACCATTGGCATCAAGCCCAAGAATAGATAAAGTAGCATTTACAGGAGAAACTACTACAGGACAGTTAATAATGCAGTATGCTTCTAAAAACTTAAATCCAGTTACGATGGAATTAGGAGGTAAGTCTCCAAATATCTTTTTTAACAGTGTAATGGATGAAGATGATGCTTTTTTAGATAAAGCAATTGAAGGAGCAGTGTTGTTTGCTTTTAATCAAGGAGAAGTTTGTACCTGTCCTTCACGTATTTTAGTACAAGAAGACATCTATGATAAGTTTATGGAGCGAGTGGTGGCAAGAACAGAAGCAATTGTACAAAAAAGTCCGTATGATGTAAACACAATGGTAGGAGCACAAGCATCAAATGATCAATATGAAAAAATTCAAGCGTATATTAAAATAGGAAAAGAAGAAGGAGCGAAAGTGCTATGTGGAGGAGAAGCTAATACACTAGAAGGAGAGTTGGCAAATGGATTTTATATTAAACCAACTATTCTAGAAGGACACAATAAGATGCGTGTATTTCAAGAGGAAATTTTTGGGCCTGTAGTGTGTGTGACAAAGTTTAAAGATGAAGCAGAAGCGCTAGAAATAGCAAATGATACCATGTACGGATTAGGAGCAGGAGTGTGGACACGAGATGCACATCAGTTATATCAAATTCCTAGAGCAATTAAAGCAGGGAGAGTTTGGGTAAATTGCTATCATGCTTATCCAGCGCACGCACCATTTGGAGGATATAAAAAATCAGGATTTGGTAGGGAAAACCACTTAATGATGATGGACCACTATCGCCAGACTAAAAACATGTTGATATCATATGATAAAAACAAATTAGGGTTCTTTTAGTTGTTTGAAAATACTGAGCTTTTAAAGCTCAGTATTTTATAATTAAAATATGTAATATGCAAAGAGTAGCAATAACAGATGCGGCAAAAGAAATAGTTGAAAAACTAAAAAAGCAACATGGCGAATTAATTTTTCATCAAAGTGGAGGGTGTTGTGATGGTTCGTCTCCAATGATTTTTCCTAAAGATGAAATGTATTTAGATGAAAGTGATATTCTGTTAGGTGTATTAGATGAAGTCCCCTTTTATATGAATAAAGATCAATATGAATATTGGAAGCACACGCACTTAACCATTGATGTAACTGAAGGAAGAGGAGCAAGTTTTTCATTAGAAATCCCTTTAGGAGTTCGTTTTATTATACATTCACGTTTATTGCAACAAGAAGATGAAAGTTAGTATATGTTTTAAGAAGAAGAATTAATAAGTTGATAAACAATTAAAAATGATTTATTTTAGTAGCTTAAGCTAAAATAAAAAGGAGTATAAGAATGAGTAACTACCACGTAAAAACATTAGAAGAATATTTTCAAGTATATAGAAAATCAGTAAGAAATCCAGAATTATTTTGGGAAGAAATAGCAGAAGAACACTTTGTTTGGAGAAAAAAATGGAACACCGTTTTAGACTATGATTTTGAGAAAGCTAAATTCAAATGGTTTGAAGGAGCAAAGCTAAATATTACAGAAAACTGTATCGACCGTCATTTGCATATCAGAGGAGATAAAACAGCTATTTTATTTGAGCCCAACAATCCAAAAGAAGATGCTCAACATATTTCTTATAAAGAACTACACAAACGTGTTTGTAAGTTTGCTAATGTTTTAAAAGACCACGGAATTAAGAAAGGAGATAGAGTTTGTATTTACTTACCAATGATTCCAGAATTAGCTATTTCGGTTTTAGCTTGCGCACGAATCGGAGCAGTACACTCAGTTGTTTTTGCAGGATTTTCATCAACAGCATTATCCACAAGAATTAATGATTGCGAAGCAAAAATGGTAATTACTTCAGATGGTTCTTACAGAGGGACAAAAACTATTGATTTAAAGAGTATTGTAGATGAAGCATTAGAAGATTGTCCTACTATAGAAAATGTATTAGTTGCTAAAAGAATTAATTCAGATATTCAATTAAAAGAAGGACGAGATAAGTGGTTAGCACCTTTATTAGAAGAAGCTTATCAAGATTGTGTTCCAGAGATTATGGATGCTGAAGATCCATTATTCATTTTATACACTTCTGGTTCAACAGGAAGTCCAAAAGGGATGTTACATACCACAGCGGGTTATATGGTAAATACAGCGTACACGTTTAAAAATGTATTCAATTATAAAGAAAATGATGTGTATTGGTGTACTGCAGATATTGGTTGGATTACAGGACATAGTTACATTGTGTACGGGCCTCTAGCAAACGGAGCAACAAGTGTAATGTTTGAAGGAGTGCCTAGTTATCCAGATTTCGGTCGTTTTTGGGAAATTGTAGAAAAGCACAACATAAATCAATTTTATACAGCACCAACAGCTATTAGAGCATTAGCAAAAGAGAGTTTAGATTTTGTAGATAGCCATAATCTTTCATCCGTAAAAGTGTTAGGAACGGTAGGAGAGCCTATAAATGAAGAAGCATGGCACTGGTATAATGATAATGTAGGAAAAAAGAAAAGTCCAATTGTAGATACTTGGTGGCAAACAGAAACTGGCGGGATCATGATTTCTCCTTTACCTTATATCACTCCAACAAAACCAACTTACGCAACATTGCCTTTACCAGGAATTCAAATAGCGTTGATGGACGAAAATGGAAAAGAAGTAAAAGGAAATCAGGTTGATGGAAGATTATGTATAAAATATCCTTGGCCATCTATGGCAAGAACTATTTGGGGGAATCATCAGCGTTATAAAGAAACATATTTCTCTGCATTTGATGCTATGTATTTTACAGGTGATGGAGCACTTCGTGATGAGGTAGGCTATTACCGAATTACAGGTAGGGTAGATGATGTAATTATTGTTTCAGGGCACAATTTAGGAACTGCACCTATAGAAGATGCTGTTAATGAGCATCCTGCAGTTGCTGAAAGTGCTATAGTTGGTTTTCCACACGAAGTAAAAGGAAACGCTTTATATGGTTATGTGATTTTGAAAGAAACCGGAGAGGTAAGAAATCAAGATAACTTACGTAAAGAGATAAATCAAATTATTACGGAGCATATCGGTCCGATAGCGAAGTTAGATAAAATTCAGTTCACGGCAGGACTGCCTAAAACACGCTCAGGAAAAATTATGCGTCGTATTCTTCGAAAAATTGCACATAATGAATTAGATAATTTAGGAGATGTTTCTACACTCTTAAATCCTGAAGTGGTACAGAGTATAATTGATAACAAATTATAAAATAAAGAAAAGGGTTCTTACAAGAATCCTTTTTCTTTTGCTATTAAAATCAAATCGCGATCATCAGAATTATCAACCTCAAATATTTTAGCCATCTGTCGTTTTCTTTTTTGTATAGCGGCTAATGATAAAGGTAGGATGTTAGGTAGTTTATTTACACGATTACCAATAGATAATTCGTACAAAATTTTTCGATCTAAATCATCTAAAAAATATTCATTGGATACTTGGCTTCTTAACATTTTCATTACTGTTTTACTGTAGTATGGAGGGTCGTTAAGTACTTCTTCAATAGCATGAACTAACTCTACTGGGGTAATGTCATTTTTAACTAAGAAACCATCAGGGTTTATGTTTTTTAAAATACTATGTGCTCGATAATTATCGTTAAAAGTAGTGGAGATAATAATTTTAGACTCAGGTAGTTTTTCGTTTATAATCAAGCCTAAATCTTCACCAGATAAAATGCCTTTTTCTTCTAACGGAGGTAAGCTAATATCTAAAAAGATAATCTCAATAGATCGGTTAGAAGAGGAACACGCCTCAATAATTTCATCGGCATCGCCACAATTGTTCGCTATTTGAATATGAAAAGAAATGTTTTCATTTTGACTTTCAATATAAGCGAAAGCACTTTTGTAGGCTTCTGATATTAAAGGATGATCGTCAATTATTAAAGCATTATACTTTTTACTTTCCATTTTTAGTATTAAAAGGGGTTATAATAACAAGTGTAGTTCCTTGGTTTTCTTTAGAGATAAATTCCAAAGTACCACCTAGTTTTTGTACCCTTGCTGTAATATTTTTTATTCCAATTCCCTTTTTCTTTTTCTCGGCATTAAAACCAATTCCGTCATCTTTTAACGAAATAATGAGCTCTTCTTTCTTAAAAGAAGCGTCTAAGGTAACATTTTTTGCCTTAGCATGCTTTATAATATTTTGTAAAGCTTCTTGAATGATGCGGTATACGTTAGCTTTAGTAACCTCGTTAATTTTGTTCCATGGAATGGTTTTATCAAAGTTAAACTTATAAGTAAAATTACCAATAGTACTTCTATCTTTTAAAAGTTGGGTTAAGATAGTTGTAAAGTTAATATTAGAACTATCAAAATTGTCGCTTAACCTGTGAGAAACATCTCTAATTTCCTTTTCTATCTCTTGTAACTCATCTAAAAAAGCTTGGTGTTTTTCTAGAGTTTCGGGTTTCATTTGCATAGCTAAAAAACCAAGGTTTACTCGAGTACCGAAAAGTTTTCCTAAAACACCATCATGAAGTTCTGCCGAAATACGGTTACGTTCGTTAACACGCTCTTCTTCTAATTTAGCCTGTTGTTGTAGGGTTAATACATATACTTCTTCATTAGCTTTTTGTTGCTCAGCCTCTAATTTTAATTTTTCATTTCTTACTTTTTGTACACGCAAAAAATATAATAAACTAAGAACTAACAGACCTGCAAAACTAGTTGCTAGAATCCATATACGTTGTTGGCTCAAGCGCTCGGTTTCTTCAATGTATTGATCTGTTTCAAACTCAATACGCGTAAATTTGTTTTGTATTCTACGTTCAGCACTAATTAAACTATCGTTAAACTCTATGTAACGATCTAAGTATTTTTTAGAATTTTGTTTGTCTAAATTGGCAAGTTGTTGTAAAGTAGTTAAATAATCTCCTCCATTTTTTAATTCTTTAGCTAATAAATTAGCTTCTTTGGCATATTGCAGCGCCTTAGTGGTGTCTTTGGTGTGTTTATAATAATCTGAAATATGGATTTTAGAGGCTAAAATACCTTCTTTATTTTTTAAACTATCTCTTATTGCTAATGCTTTGTAAATATCTTTTTTAATATTTAGAGTGTCACTGATTAAGAGTTTGCAGTGTGCTTTGTTGTCAAGAAGTGTAGCATAGTGAAGGGGTCTTATTCTCTTTTTTAGGTCTTTATTATAGGCTTCAATAGCTTTTTTATAAAGATTTTTTTTTCTGTAAACATTACCTATGTTATTATATTTAGCGGAGTATACCTGTTCTTTACTTTCTAATTTAGAAAAGTACTCAAGTGATTTATTATGATAAAATAAAGCTTTATCATATTCTTTAACATCTTCTTGTAGTAAACCGAGCAAGTTGTATGCGTTATATAGCTCTTTGTTACTTTTAGTATCTTTAAAAATTTTAATAGCTTTAATGAGTAGTACTTCACCACCTGTGTAATCTCTGTATCTACCTTTAATTCTAGCCATACCATATAACATTTTTCCTCTTTCATATTTATATTTTACTTTATCAAAAACTTCATAGCCCTTGTTAAAATAATAATAAGCTTTAGGGTAATTCTGTTTTCTAACAAAATATGTAGCAAAATTCCAATAAGCATCACCTAAGGCATAATAGTCTTTTTGAGTCTGAGAGATTTCTATAGCTTTATGATTTACTTTTTTAAATAAAGAAGTATCTTTTAGTTTATAATATTCATAAGCTATAGAACTTAAATCTAGAGGTCTTTTTAAGTTGTTGTTTAAAATATGTTGATATGATTTAAGAAGTAGATTTTTTTTATTATTAATGTCTAGCTTTTTATTTTTGGATTTATTAATCCAAATATCAATACTATCACTTTGAATAATGAAAGTATTTAAGTTATAACCAAAACAATTTTTTGAGAATATAATTAACAAAAAAGATAGAATAATTTTTTTTATCATTTTAATTTTATAAAGTAAACAAATCTAAAAAAAAAGCCTTTAACATTTGTTAGAGGCTTAGTTAATTGGTAAAGGTTAATTTCCTTTACCACCATCATCTGTATCTGTATCATTACCACCTGTATCTCCATCTATAGATGTTAGGTCAAGAGGGTTATCAATATTAATAGAATTAACTAATTCTGTTTGGTTAACAGTGTTGTTTGGTACAATATCTTCTGTTAAGTCTGTACAACTTGTAGTTAACAAAAATAACGTGCTTATTAGTAGTGTAAATTTTAAAGTTCTCATAATTTCAATTTTTAAATTTTGACAATAGTTTTCCTAGCCGCATGTGCAGCTCGTATAGCATCGAAATAAATTTTCGTGTGTATTACTTCATTTTAAAAATGAGGCAATAGTCATCTAACCCAAGTGTTTGGGTAGTAGGTAGAATTAAATTGATTGAAACATCAATTCATGAAGATGCGTTACTACTAAGGCCTATTGAGTACAACAGACTTCAGGGAATTCTACTTTGTCATAAAGGAAGCGTTTGCAATTTTGAGGTGAACGCTAGTTGATTTTGATTCTAAAATAGTGACATCATTATAAATAATGAATGTAATTTTAGTAAGCGTTCTTGTTGAATGAGTAAACGTTCTTTTTCATTTAGTATGTGCAATTTTAATGTTTTCATAGCATTTATTTTGTCTCCTTAATATAGTGAAAAAAAACGAATTATACAAGTTTTAACTTGTTGAAAATGTGTTTTTAATAAAAAAAAGCGTCTTTTTTAAAAAGACGCTTTTGTGTTATATATAAGTGTAGAATAATTACTAATTCCTCATTAAATATTTTGCTCCACAATAAACATCCTTGTCTTTTTTTGCTGTGTAACCAGCTCCTTTTCCATAAGCTAAGCTGATACTTCTGTTTATGTTAGTTAATACCATAGTTTTAAATTATTATTTGTTAATAATACCAATTAAGCATATCTTAATAAGTATGGTACAAATATACGAAATTTTTATAATAAAACAAGTGTTCAGGGTGTTTAATTAATTGGTAATCAGGTTCTTGATGTATGTTTAAGGTGAGTGAGGGCTGTCCGGATAATATCCAGATAACTAGTAGTTTTTTAACGTTTTGTACGTTAGTAGCTTAGAGTTCAATTAAGAGTTTTTAGTATGTTTTAAATTAAAATCCATTTTCAAAAAAATATAAAAAAAAGCGTCCAAAATTAATTGGACGCTTTGTATATCATTAGTTTTTATAATTAAATCATATTTGAGTTTTCATTATAATTAACATACAACGTCCGGTTTCGGAAGATTCCTTCATCAGGATTCCCACGAAAACTACATGTTAAGCTTACAAGCTCTTGTGTTATATGTAAATTCATTTTTTTCATAAAAAGCAAATATATAAAATTTTAAATAATTTCTGTTTTAACAAAATTTTTGGCTTTTGAGGCCTTTTTTACCTCATTTTGGTGAAAAAGTAAGTCAGTGACTTACTAAAAGTAAGTCACTGACTTACCAAAAAGAAAATTAGACGACTTATTTTTGTCTCGGTTAAAACTTAAGCCTTCAATAAGGTAAGATATAAAATGGGGAATTATATCACGTCGTAGGGAAAGTTCTATGAAGAAAAAGAAAAACAAAATGATTTTTTACTCTAACCAAAGTAAAATTTTGATGCAAACTAAGAGTACCTTTTAAAGGTGCTCTTTTTTTTGTTAGAAAAAGAGGTGTACCAAGAAGTAATATGAGTTAAGTAAGTTAAGAGATGGTTAAGGATTGTAACGGTAATAACTAGTGTTTACAGGATTTTACGAAAATTGTTGTTTAAAGTTGTTTAAGTTTAGTTAAAGTTGGTAACATTTTGATGAGGTAGATTTAAACTACAACTAAGAACTTCTTAAAGTAAGTGTTGTTGATTTGCGGGTATAAAACAAAAATTAACAGAATAATGAAAAACTTACTTAAATTAGGGCTCTTAGGTGTTTGTAGCGCAATAGCTTTAACATCGTGTGACTCTGATAGTACACCTAACCATGGAGATTCAATAGAATTAAAAGCACATTCTAAAACTCCCAACTTCTTAAAATTAGAATCAGAGTTTTCTAGAGTAAACATTTTTCCTTTATTGTCTTCTGAAGACAAGTTAGAAGATACACCAAACTTTGTGTATGGTTCTATGGCTGATGGTGCTGGATTAATGAGAAATTCAGATGGAACTTATACTTTAATTAATAATATTGAGGCAGATTATTCAATTGCTCGTATAAAGCTAGATAAAACTTTTAAGCCTGTACATGGTGAATATATTTTAAATGCAAATGCTACAGCTAGTACAGCACAGTGTTCAGGTTCATTAATTACAGAGGCAGAACATGGCTTTGGCCCATTATATTTATCTGGTGGAGAATGGGGAGGAGCTTCTAAAGGAGTTTTCGCAACCGATCCTTCAAAAAATGCTTCAGCAGCAAGTTCACCAAGAATGTTAACAGCTATGGGGCAATGGTCAACAGAAAATGCAGTAGCAATTGGTAAAGATGCATACGCAGATAAAACCGTTGTATTTATTGGAGATGATCATTCAGATAATGAAGTTCCTTCAGGTCAATTAGGAATGTATGTAGGTGATAGAGGAGATTTAGAAGGTGGTAAATTATACGGATTAAAAGTGACTGGTGAAGGTATTACGTATGAGGTAGATATGAAAGAGGGGGCAACTTATAACGCTTCTTTTGTTGAGTTAACTGAAAAGAATATCGATTTATTAGATGCTGAAGCTAAAGAAAAAGGAGTGATGGGATTCTCTCGTTTAGAAGATATTGATTGGAGAAGAGGTTCTGCTAAAAATAACCGTGAAATCTATTTTTGTGTTACGGGTCGTAAAAAAGACGGTTTAGTGGGGAAAGGAAGTATTTACGGACGTGTATATAAAGTAGAGTTAAATGAAAATGATCCTACTGGAGCAGCAAAAATTACATGTGTATTAGATGGTGATAAGTTAGATGGTAAGGCAAGTGCTTTTCATAGTCCAGATAATATCGTAGTAACAGAAAACTACGCGTATATTCAAGAAGATCCAAATGGATATTTTGATGGTGAAAAGAACCACGCTGCAAGTTTGTATCAATATAATTTAAAAACAGAAGAGTTAAAGAAGGTATTAGAGTGCGATCAGGTTGCAGCTTCTGCTCAAGGTTACGGACGTTCTTTTCAAGAAAAAGCATGGGAGATTACAGGTATGATTGATATTTCTAAAACTATTGGAGTAAGTAATACTTTTTTGTTAATTACTCAAAACCACGGATGGATTCCTGCTGATGGTGGAGCTTTTACAGATCCTTTAGCAAATGATGCAGCTGAAACTTCTAAAGAAGGAAGTCAATTATACATTGTTCAAGGATTAGATAGATAATGAAAAACAATTTTCAAAAAATTAAAAAGGCACATGTTATTATGTGTCTTTTTCTGGTGTCTATAATTAGTTGTAAACAAGAAAAAGCAACAAGCTATTCAAAGCTAGATAATCGAGCTTTAGTAGCTAAAGTTCAGGAATACTATTCAAAACATCTTGACAGCTGTATTTCAGATTTAGAAGAAATTAATGCTGTTGATGAGGCTTCAGAAAAATTGAAAAAATACAAATTAGCAAGAAAAGAGTTTAAGTTAATTGAACCAATATTGGCCTTTGTTGATAAAGAAAATTATAAGAGTTTAAATGCTCCGAATATTTTAAAGGTAGAAGAAGAAGATGCAACAGATATTAAAATAAGAAATCCTTTCGGGTTTCAAGTTATAGAAGAATTATTATATGAGGATAAGGTTGATACTATTGAGGTTGATAACATAGTAAAAGCAACTACAAATAGACTTAAATTAATAGCTGAAAATAATACACTGTATTTAAAAAAACATCATATTTTATGGTTGCTACGAGATCAAATAACACGCATAGCTTTGGTAGGAATTACAGGTTTTGACTCACCAGTATTAGAACAATCATTAATAGAGGCTAAAACAAATTATGAAACTTTACTGTTTATTATAGATGTATATAAAAAGGAATTTTCAAAAGATAATTTATATGTTGATTTTGTAAACGAATTGCAGATGGCTCAAAAAGTATTGCAAAAAGACAATTTTGAGTCGTTTAATCGTTATAATTTTATTAAAAATTATGCGCATAAACAATTAGAGCTGTTGGTAAAAACCTCAGAAGATTGGAAAGTAGAATTTCCATTAACTATGGCGTTCAATAATAACATCACTTCATTATTTTCTAAAGAAACATTTAATGTTGATTTTTTTAATGACTATCATCAGTTAGAAAAGGCGATGTCTAATGAAAAAATAGCGTTAGGAAGAAAGTTGTTTAATGATAAAAACTTATCTAAAGATGGAGTGATGAGCTGTGCTACTTGTCATATTAAAGACAAGGCTTTTACTGATGGATTAGCAACGTTTCCGAAGCAAAAAAGAAATACTCCAACATTGCTATATGCTGCTTATCAACAAACTTTTTTTCATGATGGAAGAGCGGGAAGTTTAGAGGGGCAAATTGTTGGAGTGGTGGAAAACAAAAATGAGTTTCATACCAGCTTAGAATATTTGACGGAAACTGTAAAAAATGACAGTGTATATACAAAGTCTTTTACTGATTTATATGGAAAAATAACTGATTTCAATATCAGAAATGCAATAGCGAACTACATCAGAAGTTTAGGTGATTTTAATTCTAAATTTGATAAGAATATCAACAATAAAGAAAATAATTTAACAACTTCTGAAGTTAATGGGTTTAATCTTTTTATGGGGAAAGCAAAATGCGCAACATGTCACTTTCCACCAGTGTTTAACGGAACAGTTCCACCTAATTTTACGGAAACAGAAGTAGAATCTATTGGAGTTCCAAATATGAAAGAAACTGAGTTAGATGATGATTTAGGAGCTTATGATATATTTAAAACTGAAGAACGAAAATACTTTTTCAAAACTTCTACCGTTCGTAATATATCCAAAACGGCTCCCTATATGCATAATGGGGTATATGAAACTTTAGAGCAAGTAATTGATTTTTATAATAAAGGTGGAGGAGAAGGATTAGGGTATGAAGTGCCAAATCAAACCTTACCGTCAGATAAATTGAATTTGTCAGAAAAAGAAATTGAAGACCTAATAGCTTTTATGGAGAGCCTAACGGATGAATAATTCATTCAATTTTTATAGTTAACATAAAACTCTCTGAATGTATTTTTAGAGAGTTTTTTATTTTTACTGTAATTTTTAGTGGCAGTTTCGACCAATTAAAACAAACCAATTATGATGAAAAAAATACTAGTACTAATAACCATAGCTCTTTTTTCAATAGCCTGTAAAAAAGAAGTTAAAAAGGAAACAATTAAAAAAGAAGAGGTATCAACGTTAAAATATCCGAAAGCATTAGAAGAAGTTCTTGAAAAGCACGGAGGAATAGCACAATGGAAAAAAAAGAAAACATTGTCATTCACATTAAAAAATGAAGAACATACTACAGATTTACATTCAAGAAAAATAGTAGTGAATTCTCCAAAGTATTCTTTAGGGTTTGATGGAAAAGAAGTGTGGCTACAACAACAAGACTCAACAGCGTTTAAAGGAAACCCTGAGTTTTATTATAACCTATATTTTTATTTTTACGCAATGCCTTTTGTGTTAGCTGATGACGGAATTGTATATTCAGAAACAGAATCCTTAACTTTTGAAGGAATAACATACCCAGGAATAAAAATTTCATATAAAGCCAACGTAGGAACTTCACCAGATGATAATTATTTTATATTTTACCATCCAGAAACAAAACAAATGGCATGGTTAGGGTATACGGTAACCTTTTTTAGTAAAGAACCAGCAGATGCGTACAAAATTATAAGATACAACGATTGGGAAAATGTTAACGGTTTGTTGTTACCAAAATCCATAACTTGGTATGCTAAAGATGAAAAAGGGCAACCAACAAAACCAGCAAAAGAACCAATTCAGTTTAAAATGCCTTTGTTAAATGAAGCATCATTAGCCAATAGTTTCTACGAAAAACCAAAACAATAATTAACTAAAAAAATAAAGTATGGATAAAAAGTATGTATGGAAAAAAGAGTATACGTTAGTCTTGGTGGCTAATTTAGTATACATCGTATTATTTTACATAATTACAAACATATATACAAAATAAATCATGCAACTAATAGATTGGATTGTTCTTTCGGTAACGTTATTGTTTATTGTTTTATACGGAGCTTGGAAAACCAGAGGGAGTAAAAATGTTGAAGATTATATAAAAGGAGGAAACCAAAGTAAGTGGTGGACGATTGGTTTGTCTGTTATGGCAACACAAGCCAGTGCCATTACTTTTTTATCTACTCCAGGACAAGCATTTCATAGTGGAATGGGCTTTGTACAGTTTTACTTCGGTTTACCAATAGCGATGGTAATTATTTGCTTAGTATTTATCCCTATTTACCACCGATTAAAAGTTTACACAGCTTACGAATATTTAGAAGGAAGGTTCGATCAAAAAACGAGAACCTTAACTGCAATTCTGTTTTTAATTCAACGCGGATTAGCAGCAGGAATCACCATTTTTGCACCCGCTATTATTTTGTCAGCAGTTTTAGGTTGGGATTTAGTTACGCTAAACATTATTATAGGTGTTTTGGTAATTGTTTATACCGTTTCAGGAGGAACCAAAGCGGTGAGTGTTACACAAAAACAACAAATGGCAGTAATTTTTGCAGGAATGTTTGTAGCTTTTTATTTGATATTACAATACTTACCTGATGATATTACATTTACAAAAGCATTAGAAATTGCAGGAGCTTCTGATAAAATGCAAGTACTCGATTTTTCTTGGGATTTAAATAACCGTTATACGGTTTGGACAGGTATTTTAGGAGGAACATTTTTAATGTTATCGTATTTTGGAACAGACCAAAGCCAAGTACAGCGTTATTTATCAGGGAAATCATTAAGAGAAAGTCAATTAGGATTGATTTTTAATGGGCTGTTAAAAGTACCGATGCAGTTTTTTATTCTGTTAGTAGGAGTGATGGTGTTTGTGTTTTATCAGTTTAATCCGTCACCGTTAAATTTTAACCCAAAAGCAGGAGAAGCAATAGCAAATTCTAACCTCGAAACGATTGAAAAATATGTTGAACTAGATGAGCAACATCGATTTATCGAAGAACGAAAAAAAGCATTGATTTTTGAAGGGTTAACTCCTGAAAATGTCACCAAAATTCAAGAGTTTAATGAACAAGATAAGGTGCTAAAGGAAGAAGCAAAAACAATTATTTCAAAAGCAGACCCACTGGTAGAGACAAACGATAAAGATTATGTGTTTATCCACTTTATTCTGAATAATTTACCCAAAGGATTAATAGGTTTGTTGTTAGCAGTAATTTTATCTGCAGCCATGTCTTCTACAGCTTCTGAGTTAAATGCCTTAGCAGGTACTACAGTGATTGATTTATATAAACGAAACTCAACCAAAGAACACAACGAAGAGCACTATGTGAAAATGTCGAAATGGTTTACGCTAGGTTGGGGTATTTTGGCAATTTCAGTTGCCTGTGTAGCCAATTTATTTGATAACCTAATTCAGTTGGTAAATATTATTGGTTCTATTTTTTACGGAAATGTGTTGGGGATATTTTTATTAGCTTTTTTTATAAAATTTGTTAGAGGAAATGCAGTATTTATTGCAGCAATTATTACGCAACTATTAATTATTGCAGTTTGGTATATTGATTGGTTACCATACCTGTGGTTAAACGCTTTGGGTTGTGGATTGGTAATGTTGTTAGCAATACTAATTCAATCATTTTCTAAAGAAAATTAACTTTTTTCTATTCGTAAAAAATCAATAATATCAGAAGCAATTAACGCATTGTATCCTTTTTTACAAGTGGCTTCATCACCTGCTTTCCCGTGGAAAAATACACCTAATAAAGCGGAATGTAACGGAGGGTAATTTTGTGCAAGTAATCCAGTTATAACCCCTGTGAGTACATCACCGCTACCACCTGTTGCCATTCCTTGGTTTCCAGAAGTGTTGAAGTATAAATTTCCTTCAGGAGAAGAAATCACAGTATATGCGTTTTTTAAAACCACGATGCATTGATATTTAGCAGAAAACTCAAGTTGTTTTTGTAAACGTTCCGTTGAGGTGTCAGATTTTCCAACCAATCTATCAAACTCTTTAATATGTGGAGTTAAGACAGAGTTTTTAGGAAGTAACGATTTTAATTCTTCGTTTTGGGCAATAATATTGATAGCATCGGCATCTATTACTAACGGGCTATTACTTTTCGATACTAATTTTTTTACAAGTTGTGTCGTTTTTTCGTTAACACCTATTCCAGGACCTATCGCGAGAATGTCGTATTTGGAAATTTCTGGGAGTTGGGTCACGAATTCTTCATTCTCATCGGTTAGGCACATTGCTTCTGGAATGGAAGATTGTATAATTTGATACCCGCACTTAGGTATATAACTAGTTAACAGGCCAGCACCACTTCGTAAGCAAGCTTTAGAAGATAATACGGCAGCTCCCATTTTTCCGTAGGAACCAGCAATTAATAATGCATGTCCGTAACTTCCTTTGTGAGACTGACGAGGTCTTGATATTAAAAGATCGGTAATTTTTTCGTTTAGAATGTAATAGTTGTTCTCTTGTTGCTGAATAAAATCTTCATCCAAACCAATAGCGACTGTTTTCCAATTTTTTATATGGTTTCCATTTTCAGGAAAAAAGAAAGAAAGCTTTGGTCGTTGAAAACTTACTACTAGGTCTGCTTGTACAACAGTATCGGAATCAGGTAACTTATCGCAATACAATCCAGAAGGAACATCAACAGCATACACAGTTTTTTTAGCCTTATTAATACTTTCAACAACATGTTTTATAAAACCAGTAATTGGTCTGGAAAGGCCAAAACCAAAAATAGCATCAATAATCACGTCGTACTCAGAAAAGTCAGGAACTTCACTAGTTGATTTTATGCTAATAGTATCGTCAAGTTTTTGGAAATTAATATCACAATCTGGGCTAAGTGTATCTTTAAATTGAACTAAAAAAGGTTGTACAGTATATTTTTTACTTCTTAAAATTCTGGTAATAGCAAATCCGTCACCACCATTATTACCAGCACCACTAACAATAGCAATTTTTAAAGAGTGATCCAATAAGGGTTCAATAGCTTTTACAAACGCTAAAGATGCTTGTCCCATTAAAGCAAAAGAAGTAATTTCTTTTTTAGAAATAGTATGTTCGTCAGCTTTTCGTATTTGAGTAATATTGATTATTTTTTGAAGATTTTCCATGTAAGAAATTTACAACTTTACATAAAAAAAACAAAAAAAAACTAGAAGAACTTTAGGGAATATAACGATGGTTGGAGTTTGTTCTTACTGAATTTTAAGATTAACCAAACTCATAATACGTTCAAACTGTTCTTTAAGCCCCATATCAGAATTGTCAAATTCAATAGCATCATCAGCTATAATTAGAGGAGAATCTTTTCGGGTAGAGTCTATACGGTCACGCTCTTGTACATTGTGTAATATTTCTTCGTAGTTTACTTTATCACCACGATCTAGCAATTCTTTATATCGGCGGGTTGCGCGTTTGTCCGCAGAAGCAGTCATAAATAATTTTAGTTCAGCATTAGGAAAAACCACGGTTCCAATATCACGACCATCCATAACAATACCTTTGTTTTTACCCATTTCCTGCTGCTCACGAACTAACTTTTTTCTAATTTCAGAAACTTCAGCAACTTTGCTTACCAATTTAGAAACTTCAATACTTCTAATTTCTTTTTCAACATTGATTCCGTTTAAAAACATTTCAGCAAAACCAAGTTTTTCATTAAAAGTAAAAGACAGAGAAATGTTAGGTAAATCAGCAACTAAACCTTCTGAATTAAAATGATTTTCAGAAATATAATTATGTTGCATGGCATACAAAGTAACAGCTCTATACATGGCACCAGTATCAACATAAATATAACTTAGCTCTTTAGCTAATTGTTTAGCAATAGTACTCTTTCCTGTAGATGAAAAACCGTCAATGGCTATGGTGATTTTCTTAGTCATGATTCAAAAAAATGGATAACAAATATACGGTGGATTTTTAATATAATGAGGTTACTTTTTTATAGTTAGGTTTAAGATTGTTAAGTTGCTTTTTAAAAGTTTGTTATATAGTGTCTTATTAATAGTTTTTTAGTGTTTATAAACTTTAGTTGTAGGTTACATATAGATTTTATATATTTCGGCGTTAAATTTTGTTAATTTTAATGCCGTTTTTGTTAAGAAAAACTATAAATTTGACACCCCTTAAAGGATCCCTTAAATGAAAAACTACACTAAAAGCATTTTATTACTTTTAGCGACACTTCTGTTTTGTGCAACAAGTGCTGTATCTCAGACGCTACTTAAGCCCGAGGTTCAGTCTGGTGTTGTTTGTCTTAATGGGAGTCAAACAGTTACATTTAAAGTAACAACTCTACCTGATTCTGGTAATACCTATACCATTGAATTATCAGATAAAGATGGTAATTGGGGGAGCCCAACAAACGTATTAACATTTACCAATGCGAATAATCTTTATACTTTTACCAGAAGTTTTGGATTACCAGATAATACTTATGGTGCGAATTATAAAGTGAGATTGAGAGCTTCTTCAGTATCTTCATCAGAGGAAACAAGCCCAGACTCAGATTCTTTTGAAGCGTATAAATATGATTCAGATTTAGTATTAAATAATTATGAAGACGTTATACTTTGTGATAGCGGGTCTGCTGAACTTACACTAAATACTGATAAGGATGCTGATTATCAGTGGTATAAAGATGATGTGCTATTTATCACTACAACAGAGCCTAAACTAGAGGTTACTGAGTCAGGAAAGTATCAGGTAAAAATTAATAATGGAAAATGTGGTAGTGTAACTTCAACAATATCTTCTGTAATTATCTTAGATAATACAGCTAAACAAATAAAAGGGCCATCAACTGTAGAAATATGTGGGGATGAGTCACATACTTTTGAAGCTAACACAAATCGTTCTGGTTTAACTTATAACTGGTACTTAGATGGTAGTTTAGTTCAATCATCTAATTCTTCAACGTATACAACACCAACAACAGGGCAGTTTGGAACGTATTATTTAGAAATTGAAACAGGAACCTGTACTACTAAGTCTAATAATGTTACATTACAGCAACAAACAGCAGCAGGTTTTACAGTAACGAATGTTGGAGCTTTAGAGAGAATTATTTTATTTGGAGAAAAAAAAGAATTGTGTATTACACACGATGCTGACCCCTCAGAAGTTACTATAGAATGGTATAGAGATGATGTAACTATGGGAACTGCTGTAAGGAATCAGCTATGCATAGATGCAGCTACAGCAGGAGTGTATTATGCAAGAGTAACAAAGAGTACAGGTTCAGCTTGTGATGATATAGTTGATTCTGAAAAGTTTACACTATTAAACGTAACATCATTTGAACCAATAATAAGAACAGAAACTGATTATGAAGAATGTAACACAACAAGTACAAAGTTAAGTATAGTTGGGATTATGGCTGAAGCAGAGGATGGAAATGATTATGATTTAACATCAGATCAAATAGCTTTGTTGAGTTTTGAATGGTATAAAGATAATGTAACAACAGGAGGAACAGCAAATGAATACATAGTAAATTCATTTACAGACAATGGAGTATATACATTAAAAGCAAGTTTTAACGGTACAGAAGGAATATCTAATGAATTAGATATTAAGTTAGCTGAAGTGCCTGAAATAAGCAGTACATCAACTTCAAATTCACTATGTACTGGGTCTTCTATAACTTATACAATAAATAATGTAGTAGCAGGTTATACGTATCAATGGATTAAAGATGGTACGGATGATGTTACTCCAACAGATCCTCAAACATTGGTGGTGACAGAAGTAGGAGAATATGTGTTGAAATATTCAGGTTTTGGTTGTGATAATAAACTAGACCCAATAAATGTAGTGATGTTTGATGATTCTGCAGTAACTATTACTCCTTCTGAGATTGTAGTAATGGAAGAAGGAAGCTCAGCAACCATAACAGTGGCAGGAGGAGAATCGTATGAATGGTACGAAGGAGAAAATACCTCAGGAGCCTTGTTATCAACAACAGAAGAACTAACAGTAACTACTTTGGGGTTTTACACAGTATCTGTTAAAGTAGGGGCCTGTTCAGTAACAAGAACGGTAGAAGTTGTAGAACCAGATGGACAAATAATAGTACCTAATATTGTATCGCCAAATCAAGATGGAGCTAATGATACTTGGAAATTGTCAAACTCTTATGCATACCAACCTAATGTAGAAGTTATTTTGTACAATTCAGGCGGAAAAGAAATTCTAAAAACAACCGATTATAAAAATGATTGGCCTATGGAGAGTCTTGGCAATCAGAAGATATTTTACTATAAGATTATTAAAGACGATAAATTGATAAAAGCAGGAACTATATCGGTAATAGATTAAATTTAGATGATAAAAAAAATTACTTTATTTATTGTTTTAGTGTTAAATGTGTTTGTGATACAAGCACAATTTTCTGGTGGTGAGCAGCAATATAATAGCTTTAATTCTCGTAGTTTTATGAAATTTAATCGTTTTTTAACGGTGCCTACCTTTTCTGCTTTACGAGAAAATAAAACTTCAATTTCGGCTATCGTAAGAAATAGTAATGTTGAATTTGAAGACAATCCTAGACTATATTTAGCAGCCTACTCGGGAAAAATGCGAGAAAATGTGGGAGCAGGTTTAGCAGTTTATCAACAAGAAGTAGGAGTATTTAAAGATTTTGGAGCCTTAGCAAATTATGCGCATCGTTTGCAGTTAAATGAAACGATGGATTTAACTTTTGGATTTAACTTTTTATATAGTAGGAGAAGTGCTGATGGATTAAAAGTGAATTCAACAGATCCAGAACCACAAATATCCAATTACCAAGATATACCTGTTGTAAATTTTCAGCCAGCTATAACCTTATCAATAGGAAAGTTTGATGTAGGAGTGTTTTTTGAGAATTTAGTAGACTTTAATCTTAAAAAAAGTGAGATGGCAACTTCTTTTGGAGAAAAAACATTTTCGGGGCATCTAATGTACTCTCATGAATTTACTTACGCATCAGGGCTTTTTGAAGGTGCAGATATACGAATGTTAGCAATGGCAAGAAAACCAGGAGAAGGAGAGTTTGGTTATGGAGCAAATGCCATTGTAGATTTACCTAAAGCAGGTTGGGTAAAAGCAGGTTATGACAAAATATATGGAATTTCAGCTGGTGTTGGAATAAACCTTTCAGAAAATTTAGCGATAGGATTTAGTTACGAAAAAAGTAGTTTTGCAGCAACAAATGAAGTTGGACTTATTTATAATTTTGGTAAAAAAAGGTTTACAAGGGAACGACCTAAGAGGAGAACAGGAAATATTAAAGTTAACCTTCCAGAAAGAACACCAAAACAAGAAATAATATATAAAAACCCAGAGCATAACGATTTATCTGATGAAATTCAGCAAGCACAAGATTCTATTGATATTTTAAATAAAAAGATAGATGAAGTATTACGAATACTAAAAAATCAACCAACACCTAAAACAATTATCAATACTAATACAGTAATTGTTAAGGATAGTGCTCAAACAAAAGATACTTCATTAAAAAGAAGATCAAATAAACCGTGGCGTAAAAGTACGGTAACGCGCTCTGGTGGAGGAGGAACCATGTATTATGTGGTGTCTGATCAGTTTAGAAGTAAAGAAAATGCAGAAGCGTTAATAGATAAGTGGTCACGATTAGATATTGAAGCAAAATATGTATTTGAACCTAATAAAAAATTATACTATGTGTACATAGATAGGTTTGCTAAAGAAGAAGATGCAGAAGAAAAAGTAGATGATTTTAATGATAAAACCCGTTTGTTTGAGAAAAATGATGATAAAAAAGACAATTCTACAATAAAAGTTAACAAGATTACAAAAGATCCAGTGTATGTGGTTAAAATAACCTTAGGAGGAGCGTTAAGTAGCTCCGAAGAACCTAAAACACAACCTCCTGCTAGAGTTTACCCTATGGATGCTGAAGGAGTAGAACCAGGATATTATTTAAGAGTTTATGTAAACTCACAAAAAGCACTAGCTGACCGTAATGTTGATGAATTACGAGGTGATGATATAGATGCAGATTATTTTGTAGACCCAAAAACAGGCTACATGCATATCTACATTTTTAAAACAACAGATAGAGCAGAAGCGATTAAAATGTACAACACAAATTTAAATGGAACCTTTTACGATCGTAAGGCAATCATACAGATAAAATAAAATATATAACAGAAGAACTTGATTAATTAATTCCCCCAATTGATATTATGAAGAGAATAATTACCCTACTAATAATTGTATTACAGACCCTTATTGGTTTTTCACAAGAAAAACCTAAACCTAATTCAAAACCGGCAAAAGTAACATTAGATGAGACAGTTGGTTATGAAAAATTAATGGAAAAACTTTCTCAAGAGAAGGCATTAAAACCTCCATCAACACCTTATTTTGATCAGCGAGTTGTTAAACCTGACGGAAGCTCAGGAGGTATTAATATTAAAGGAGATATTACGTTTATAGCCAATAATGTTTTAAGTATTGATCAATGGGGGTATGACCCAGAAGACCCTTACGATGGATCTAGTTCAAACGGAACTGTTAATATGCAGTATATTGATATTGACGGGGATTCTTCTACAGATTCATCAAGTTCAGATGAGTTAAACTTACCAAGTTGTTCTAGAGTAGTATATGCAGGATTGTATTGGGCTGGTGTTTATCCTTACGAAACTTGGGGGGGACGAGAAAGTAGGAGATATAATCCATATCAAATAAAATTCAAATTACCTGGTGGGGCTTACCAAGATATAGAAGCAGATGCGAGTGATGTTACAAAGAGGGAGCTAATTTATGATAATGGTGTTGCTTATATATGTTATAAAGATATTACCTCAGATATTCAAGGGTTAGCAACTGTAAACCCTGAAGGGCATAATGGTACTTATGTAGCAGCTAACATTAGAGCAACAAGAGGAAGAGATTATTCCGGTGGTCTAGGAGGTTCTGGAGGTTGGACAATGGTAGTAATTTATGAAAATGAAACAGAGTCAAGTAAAAATATAGCTGTCTTTGATGGTTTTGCAGATGTACGTAATGGGAATAATGTAAATTTATCATATTCTGGATTTACAACAGTTCCAGTTGGTCCTAATCCTGCAAATCCAGCACCAGTAAGAGCAACATTATTAGCCGCAGCCTTAGAAGGAGATAGAAGTATATATGGAGATAGATTTCAAATTAAAAATACAGCTGGTAATTTTGTAAATCAGTATACTCCTAATACAAATCCCAGTGGTAATTTTTTTAATGGTAGTATTACTAGGTATGATCAATATGTAACATCACGAACCCCTGATAGTGAAAACACCTTAGGTTTTGATGCAGATTTATATCAGTTAAGTAACCCTAATAACAGTGTCATAACCAACGGACAAACTTCTGCAGAAGTAAAATTTACAACTAGTGGAGATGTATATTGGCCTTTTCTAAATGCTTTAGCTGTTGAAATTATAGAGCCTAAAGTACAACTAATAAAAACAATTGAGGATGCTAGTGGAAATGATATACAAGGTACACCTGTAGGTTTAGGGAGTGAATTGTTTTACAATATAAGCTTTCAAAATGTAGGAACAGATGATGCCAGAAATACAGTAATTACAGATTTATTACCAAAAAATGTAGACTTATTAACAACTACAGCACCAAATGGATCTGTTGCTCCAGATGGGACACGTTTTGATATAGACTTACCTCCAGGAGTATCTATAACAGCATACGATCCACCAAGCGCAGCCAATGATAATAGAGCTGAATTAGAGATTTCAGTGCCAAATAATATGGTTTTAGAGGGAGGTGCCCTTTATAACATTCGTATGCATGTTCAAGTAGTAACAGACTGTAGCCAGTTAAGAGATGTGTGTTCTACTGAGGTTAGAAACCAAGCGTTCGCAAGATACGAAGGAATTAGAGGGGGAGTTGTAGTTGATAACGAACCTAGTTATGCAGGTATAGACGATTGTGATTTTGGTATAGTAGGTACTTCAAACTTTTTAGTTGATACAAGTGGATGTTCTTTTGAAACGACACAAGTAATGTGTGGTTCTAGTATAACATTAACTGCTGGAGCAGGGTTTGAATCATACGAATGGAGAGATGCCTCAGGCACTTTATTAGGAACTACTACAGTACCATCTTTTGATGTAACTAGTGAAGGAACGTACACAGTTAATAAGATAGCTTCAGCTGCATCAGGGTGTATAAATGCTGAAGAAACCATACATGTTGTAGGATATAATTCAGAACCAAATCCATTGCAACCATTTGCAGATCAAGTGTTAACTTGTGCAAGTAATGGAGAAGAGTTAGCGGAAGTTTACTTATGTGGTGATAGTGGATCTAGAACGATTAGTTTACCGTTTGATACCTCTTCAGCTACAACAGTACAATGGTTTAAATTAGATGAATCTTCTTGTACTGATGTAACAGAGTCAGGGTGTCCTAATGTAAATACAGCCTGTACATGGAATGAAGTAGGAAGCGGAGAATTTTCTAGAGATTTTACTAATGAAGGAGAATTTCGTTTAGATGTTTTATATGATGGAAGATGTCCTAAAAGTTACTACTTCAATGTGTACAAAGCGACTTTAAATCCTACTTTTATTAAAGAAGATATTTTATGTGGAAACAACGGGTCTATTACTGTAAACAATATACCGGCAGGTTATCAATACAGTTTAACAGGTCCAGGAGGTTATAATGCTCCTTTTCAAGATAGTAATGTTTTTTCAGGTCTAACAGCCGCAGGAAACTATAACCTTTCAATCCGTGTAAGTAGTGCATCTGCAGCTTCATGTACATATACTTTTCCTCCTATTAATATTCAGGAAAATGACATAGATATGGACGTCATTACAACACCTATGCAGTGTTTTAATGATTCAGCACAAATAAGAGTTCAGGTAAATAATGTTCCTGGAGATTATACATATGAATTATTACAAGGTGGAAGTGTAGTAGGAACAGAAGGACCAACAGCTAATAACGATTTTACTTTTAATGTTACAGATGGGGGCGCTTATACAGTGAGAGTTACAACACCTCAATGTACCGCTACAGAAATGGTTGTTATTAATGAACCAGATGAGTTAGTACTTACTGCATTAAAAACTAAAGATATAACTTGTGAGTCAGGAAGTTCAGATGGAATAATTCAATTAACTGCAAGTGGAGGAACATTAGACACATCGTCAGGCAATAATTATAATTTTGCTGTATGGACGAGTCAGGGAACAGATTTATATACAAACCCATCAGATATTCCGAATACTGCTTTTTTAATACCAGCAACAAATCCATACACCTACAACGTGCCTGTTGGTAGTGAAGGAGTATATCGATTTATTGTTATTGATGATAATAACTGTTATACAATTTCAGCCCCAGTTGAAGTTACTGTAGAACCTGAATTAGTATTCACTCATTCAGAAACAGATGTAACTTGTAATGGTTTAACAGACGGAACTATTAATGTTAGTGTTAATGGAGATAATTTAGGATATGGAGTAGAGTATAGTATAGATAACACTACATGGTATACCACAGGTGCTTTTGATAGCTTAGATGATGGAACTTATACTATTTATATAAGGGCATCAAAAAATTCTTATCAGTGTTTATATGAAATTCCTAATGTAGTAATAAATGAGCCAGCACCACTTAATGGAGGAAGTGCTACAAAAACTGATTTAGAATGTAACACCTCTGGAGGAACTACCTTTGGTACTATAACCTATACAGCACCAACAGGAGGTACTCCTAATTATACATATTATTATAAGTTAAATTCAGCTGCAACTTATACCTTAGCAGCAAGTAATCCAGTAACAGGGCTTCCTGCAGGAACATACAACACAAGAGCAATAGACGCAAGTGGATGTATAATAGATTTAAATGATGTAACTATAAATGGGTTACCTTCAGTACCAAATTTAACAGAGTCAGTTGTTTATAATTGTGATGGTACAGGAAACGTAACTATAACAGCTATTCCAGCAGGAACATATACTTATACTTTAAACGGAAATTCAAATACTACGGGTGTATTTAATAATGTACCAGTAGGAGGATATACAGCTGAAGTAACTTATGGAGGTAGTTGTGTAGAAGATATTACGGTTACGGTAAATGCAGGAAATGAATTTTCAGGAAGTATTGTAGGTTCTACAGATAGTGAATGTTATGGTTCAGATAATGGATCAATCACAATATCAGCAAATAACGTTATAGGAGGAAGTTTTGAATATTCGACAGATGGTGGAGCAACTTGGTCAATGACAGCCGATAACCCTTATAGAGTTGTAGGTTTAGCAGCAGGAACATATAATGTGTTTATAAGAGAAGCTGATGGAGGAGTGGCAAGTTGTGTATTTGATTTAGGTAATGTTACAATAGGGCAACCAGAAGAATTAACCTTGGCAGCATCAGTGACTCAAGAAGTAACTTGTAATATTGCAACAGGAACTATTACAGCTACTGCTACAGGAGGAATCCCTCCATACGAATACAGTATTGATGGAGGTGCTAATTGGGAAACTAGTAACGTGTTTAACAACGTGCCACCAAGAGCAACTGATTATGTTGTAATGGTTAAAGATAGTAGAAATTGTAACGAATGTGGCTGTACAGCCAAATTGTTCCAAAATGGAAGCTTTGAAAGACCAGCAGAAACAGCAACAAGATATAAATGGTATAATGAAGATGATGTACCAGGTTGGGACTCTACGGCGTCTGATAATTTAATAGAGCTTTGGCATAATGGATATAATGGTGTCACTGCTCATGAAGGAGCTACGTTTGCCGAATTAAATGCTAATAAAGAATCATCATTATATCAAGAATATTGTACACAACCAGGAGATATAATTACTTGGTCTGTAGCACACAGAGGAAGAAGTGGTTTAGATAGAGCAACAGTGAAAATAGGAAGTGACTTAGCCACAGCCGGAGTTGTTGAAACCATGGAAACAAATAACACTGCTTGGAAAGTATACACAGGTACTTATACTGTTCCAGTAGGGCAATCAACCACAATAATTGCTTTTGATGCATTATCAACAGCAGGAGGAAATAAGACAGTAGGGAATTTTATAGACGACGTACAAATTAATATTGCGAGTACAACTTGTGTACCTGTAAGTGTACCAGTTGTAGAACCAAATACAGTAGATTTTGATTTAACGCCTACATTATGTTATGATGGAAGTGGAAATGGCGAGATTCGAGTAGAAGTTACATCGGGTAATAATGATTATCAATTTAGGATAGATGGAGGAGTTTGGCAAACACCAGCAACGGCAACTCCAGATGAGTTTACTTTTACAGGATTAACAGACGGTACCTATAGTATTGAAGTAAGAGACGGATTAGGATGTACAATTCCAGCAAAAGATGCAACTATTTTACCACAGTTAACAGCAACAATAACAGCAGTAAGCGCTACATGTAACGATGGTCAAATAGTAATTACACCAAACGGAGGAGACGGTAATTATCAATTTGTTGTAGAAGACGCAGGAGGTACACAAACTTCACACACTTCTAGTCCAATTTATGTATCAGCAGGAACCTATACAGTATATGTAAGAGATAAAAATGGAGGAGCGAATTATTGTGAGTATACAGATACAGTAACAGTCAATCAAATAGCAGCACCAACTGTAAGTAGTACGTCAACACAACCAAATTGTAGTACAGATACAGGAACAATCAATGTAACAGTAGGTAGTGGAACATCGCCATATACCGTAACAGTTACAGGACCAGGAGGGCCATTTGTACAAGGACCATCAGCAGATGTTAA
>NZ_JAKVUA010000005.1:0-144034 GCF_033978845.1 Tenacibaculum sp. 1B UA | reverse complement strand
TATCAGCGACCCGTGCCGTGGTGTCAGCGACCCGCGCCGTGGTGTCAGCGACCCATGCCGTGATATCAGCGACCCATGCCGTGATATCAGCGACCCATGCCGTAGTATCAGCGACCCATGCCGTGGTATCAGCGACCCGTGCCGTGGTGTCAGCGACCCGCGCCGTGGTGTCAGCGACCCATGCCGTGATATCAGCGACCCATGCCGTGGTGTCTGCGGAGCATGCCGTGGTATCAGCGACCCATGCCGTGGTGTCTGCGGAGCATGCCGTGGTGTCAGCGACCCAAACAGAGGGAGTATTCAATAAAGTGTGTCAACTTGGTTTTTAATTTTCTAAATAAGGTATCAGAGATCGTTAATAACAACTAAAACAACTTTTATTACCTAAATAATTGGGCTTATGGGTTTCCGTAAGAATGTATGCTCACTTTGTATTAGGTTCGTAGGAATTGTAAGAATAACCCGATTTTTATAATTAATTAACAAATAACAATAACTCGTTAATAACTTTACTTTTAATAAAGTGTTGGTTTTAATATATTTGATAGCGTAAAAAAACACTAAACCTTACGATATCACATGTTTTTACCGGGATAAAACAAATAAAGTTTGGTATATAACGAGTTGGCAAAAATTAAAATATGAACAAACAATGAAAGAAAGAATTTGGAAATAATAACTATAATTTTTGGAAGTATTTTCTTTAAAACTTGGTTAGGTGCAATTTGCGCCCATATTTTATCGCTTTATTCCGAAGAATTTAAAGGAACAATACCTTTTTTAAAAAAAATATTCCCTGAAAAAAAGCCTGCTTTCTATTTCAGACTTGACTTTTTAGTCTTACCGCTAATTGGAGCTTTATTGGCTTATGTATTATTAGACCCGATAAGTTTAAAATCATCAATCTTTGCTGGTTTAAGTTGGAGTGGAACATTAATAGCTCTATTGAAGAGAAATAATAACCAAATATCAGAAAAATCAAATGATGAATAATATTGATTTAGCATATATAATACCTTTATTAGGTTTATTAATCTCGTTTTTTTCTTTTCTATATATTGGAAACAAAAAGAAAAAGAAAATTGAATTTAAATGGACTAAATACTTCCCTTTAATATCTGTAATCTCGTTTATCATTGGAGTTTTTTTCATTTCAAATTATTATGAAAACCAACTAAGAAATGAAAAAGAAAAATTTGAATTACTTGAAAAAAAATTAACCTTAAATGATAGTATTTTTTTGAGTAGTGAAAGGAAAGATGAAACTATAGATAGTTTAAATTTACTTAAAGCAAAATTAAATAAACTACTTGCAAATGTAGAAAAGCAAGAAAAAATAACAGGAAATAATTCAAATATCAAAAATCGAATAACTGAAAAAATATCTAATACTAATAATGAGATTGGTTTAATTAAATCATATAATGAAATAATAAAGCCCGAAAAAACTCTAAAAGGACACACAACTAGTGGAAATACTTCTAATTTTTTATTTAAATGTCCTCAAGATATAAGCTCTGATTATTTAGATTTGAAATTACGATTTCAAGATGAAAAGTTAATTCCTAAAATTGCCTATATTCTAATAACAGTTACAGAAATTAGAGATAATGGAGAAAATTGGCATGTATTCAGTCAAACATATAAACCTCAAAATGGAGTTAATGCATTTAAAATTAAAAATTATTTAAAAAACAAAAATACTAGCTTTGACATAGGATATATTTTAAAATCTGAGATAAATAAAGATTATCCTACTTTTGAAAAAATTAAATGTAAATAAAAACTTTTGCCAACAAAGTACTGTGGTAAAAAACAAGTAAAAACTCATTAACTTTTCACTAAAATACTTCTATAATTATTATCATAGGTTAGCCCTGATTTTGCGATAGCAAATGCTTGCTTTAATAGTTTATTACACACGGCTATTAATGCTAACTTTTTACTCTGAAACACACTTTTAAGAGTTTATAAAACATTCGTAATTTTGCCGTATGAAAATAAAACTACTCGCCATAGGTAAAACTGACAATAAGCAGTTACAGCAATTAATTGACGAATACCAAAACCGCTTAAAACACTATGTAAAGTTTGAGTTGGAGATTATTCCAGATATTAAAAACGTTAAAAACCTAAGTGAGGCGCAACAAAAAGAAAAAGAAGGCGAGTTGATTTTATCTAAACTACAACCTACTGATCAACTAGTTTTATTAGACGATAAAGGAAAGCAACATACTTCCGTAGAGTTTTCACAATACTTACAAAAGAAGATGAACTCTGGTATTAAGCAACTGGTGTTGGTTATTGGAGGACCTTATGGTTTTTCTGAAGCTGTATACAATAAAGCACAAGGAAAGTTATCGCTCTCTAAAATGACGTTTTCTCACCAAATGATTCGTTTATTTATAGTTGAGCAAGTGTATCGTGGTTTTACTATTCTTAGAAACGAGCCTTATCATCACGAGTAAAAATCCTAAAACTTTTATTTACATCAAATTTTATGTGAGTCAAAGCATTATGCTTTTAATTTCCAGAAAAGCATAGTAAAAAACCTGTTAAAAAGTTATTTTATTTTTGCATTTAGCCATACTTTTGCGCCCCGAAAAATAAAACTTATATAACATAAAATAAATATGAAAACACTAAGATTCTTAGCTACTTTAACTTTTTTTATATCCTTTACTTGCTTACAACAAGTAACTGCTCAAAATGACATTAAAACGTTAAAGATTCAGGTAAAAAACAAAAAAAATCAAATTAGCGCTAATGAAGAAATCTTAATTAGTGGTGTTGATGCTTTAAAGCGTGTAAAAGGAAATTTAGAGCGTTTTAAGAAAAGTAAAAAAGCTACAAAACAGGAAGTAGAAAGAAAAGAAAAAATTGCTGCAAACATGCAACAAAGATTAAGCAAGCTAAACAATCAAATTGATTTGCATAAAAAAGATTTGGCTTCTTTAGAAAGAAAGTTAGCTAGAAAACTAAAGAAAGAAGAATCTTCAAAAAAAGAAGAGTCTTCGAAAAAAACTGACAATACCGAGGTGGTATATGAAGACAATATTAGTGCTGAACAAAAAGAAATTATTTTACAAAAACAAAAACTTGAAGAGGCTCGTAAAAAATTAGATGATGAAAGAAAAGCTAGAGAGCTTGCTTACTTAAAAGAGCAAGAGGCTTTACGTTTAGAAGAAGAAAAACTGAAGCAATTAAGCAATCAAATTAAAGTTAAAGAGAAAAACATTAGTAAAGAGAAAAACACTTTAATTAGTGATCTTGAAGATGACATTAGCATTAATGAAGAGATTTTAGTTAGTGGTAAAGAAGGTTTAGCTAAAATGAAGTCTAAATTAGAAGAGGCTAAAAAAGATGCTTCTACTTCTAAAGAAAGTATTGAAAGAAAAGAGGCTATTATTAGTAAGATTGAAAATCGCCTGTTAAAAATTCAAAATGAAATTGATGCTAAAAAACAAGAATTAGCAACTATAAAAGGGTAAAACTTTTTTCTCATAAACAAAAAACTCCAAGGATAACCTTGGAGTTTTTTTATTGTTTTTATGCGGTTGCTTTGGGTTTTCTAAACATTAACCAAAAACCGATTAATACTAACGGAATACTCAATACTTGTCCTGTATTTAAGGTATTAAACACCCAATCTTCTCGTCCATCTACTTGCGCTTCTTTTAAGAACTCTATTACAAAACGTAACGACCATAACACAACCATAAACAACCCGAATAAAAATCCTGTTTGGTTTTTCTTGTCTGTTTTCCAATAGAAATGCCATAATGCAAAAAATAAAACTAAATAACTTAACGCTTCATATAACTGAGTTGGATGACGTGGCACGGTTTCTCCTGCTCTTTTAAAAATTACCCCAAAGCTGCTTCCCGTTGGTTTTCCGTAAATTTCTGAGTTAAAAAAGTTTCCAAAGCGAATAAAAAATCCTGCTAAGGCTACCATGATTCCTAATCTATCTAAGATAAATAACCATGGTTTTTGTAAGTGCTTTTTAGCATAAAAGTACATCGCAATAGGAATTCCAATCGCCGCTCCGTGACTTGCAAATCCTGTAAACCCTGTAAATTTCCATCCATCTAACAATCCGAATAAAGCCGAAGCTCCTTCTTGTTTTTTAAATGGTAATATGATTTCCAATAAATGGTTTTGATAATAATCCCAACTGTAAAAGAAAACATCTCCTAAACGCATTCCTACCAACATAGAAACGAATACGTACATAAATAACGGGTCTAGTTTTTCAACAGAAATGTTATCATTGATATAAATCTTTTTCATTAATTGAAGTCCTAAAATAAACGCTGCTACAAACATTAAACTGTACCAACGAATACCAAAACCTCCTAAATTTATTATTTCTGGGTTCCAATCCCACACTATGGATAAAAAATTCATCTACTTTAATTTAGTTTTAGTGTCATTGCGAACCTTTCGGCTGTCGCTAAAGACAAGTTAAAATGAAATAATCTTAAGATTACTTCTTAATAAACTCCTCAATGACAATTATTATTTTTCTTTTTTCTCTGGAACAGGGTCGTAACCACTTCCTCCCCATGGGTGACAACTAAAAATTCTTTTTAATGCCAACCAACCACCATAAAACAATCCATGCCTTTGCAACGCTTCAATGGTGTAGCTTGAACACGTTGGTGAATATCTACATGTTGCTGGTGTAAACGGAGATATGGCTGTTTGATAAAATCGAACTAGTAATATAAACGGATATGTTAGTATTTTTTTCAATTAGTTAACTGTAAACGTTGTTCCTTCTCTACCGTCTTTTAATTGAATCCCTAATTCCAGTAATCTATCACGAATTTCATCAGACAATGCCCAATCTTTATTTTCACGTGCTTCTTTACGCATGCTAATTAACATATCCACTACTCCGCTTAACTTATCAGAATTGTTTCCTTCTGAAGTTTCATTCATTAATCCTAATACATCAAAAACAAACGCGTTGATTGTATTTTTAAATACCACTAAATCGTCGGCAGTTAAACTTGCCTTTTCTTCTTTTATTTGATTGATAACTTTTACAGCTTCAAATAAATGTGATATTAAAATTGGCGTATTAAAATCATCATTCATAGCATCGTAGCAATCTTGTCTCCATTTTTGAACATCAAATGAAGAAGTAGCACCTGCTTCAATTTTATCTAAGAAATCTACAGCTTCCATCAACTTTGCATGCCCTTTTTCAGCAGCTTCTAACGCTTCTCCAGAAAAATCTAAAATGCTTCTATAGTTCGCTTGCATATTAAAAAAGCGAACCACACTTGCAGAAAATGCTTTTCCTAAGATATCGTTTTCACCAGTTAAAATTTCGTTTGGTAAAATAAAGTTCCCTGTTGATTTAGCCATTTTTTGACTGTTCAACAACAACATATTGGTGTGCATCCAGTAGTTTACTGGCTGTACTCCAGAACAGGTATGCGATTGAGCTATTTCACACTCATGATGCGGGAATTTTAAATCCATTCCTCCACCATGAATATCAAATTGTTCACCTAAGTACTTTGTACTCATTACTGAACATTCTAAATGCCAACCTGGGAAACCATCACTCCAAGGTGAAGGCCAACGCATGATATGACGATCATCGGCTTTCTTCCAAAGTGCAAAATCTTGTGGGTTTCTCTTATCTGATTGTCCGTCTAACGCTCTAGTATTATGAATAGCATCTTCTATTTTTCTACCTGAAAGAATTCCGTAGTTGCCTGTTTCGTTATATTTTAACACATCAAAATACACTGAACCGTTTACTTCATAAGCAAAACCTTTTTCCATGATTTCCTTAATCATTTCAATCTGCTCTACAATATGACCCGTTGCAGTAGGCTCTATACTTGGTGGTAAAAAGTTGTAGTTGTTTAATACATTATGGAAATCAACTGTATAACGTTGCACTACTTCCATCGGTTCAATTTCCTCTAGTCGTGCTTTTTTTGCAATTCTGTCTTCACCTTCATCTGCATCGTTTTCTAAGTGACCTGCATCAGTAATATTACGTACATAACGTACTTTATACCCTAAGTGTAATAAATAACGATACACCACATCAAAAAACATAAAAGTTCTTACGTTTCCTAAATGGGCGTTGCTATATACTGTAGGACCACACACATACATACCTATGCGTCCTTCAATTACTGGTTTAAAAAGCTCTTTTGATTTAGTTAAAGAGTTATATATTTTAAGTTGATTTTCTTTGTATAATTCCATAGTAAAAGTGACTATTTGTAATCGCTAATATAGGCACTTTATAAAGAATATAGAAAAAGAATTTGGCAGCAATTTTATAGAAATAGAAGGTAGTTTTGTTTGTATTTCTTATTGATTTTTAACTTTTAATTGACTGTATTTACCGTCTATTTCAATTTCTTTATCGTTAGAAATTAAAATGAACTCTCCGTTATACTCTACATTTCCATCTTTTAGTTTCTTAACCTTATCACTTTGGATATCAAATTTCTTATTTATACCTGTTAAATCAACTCCAGCATCTGAATAACTTAAAAATACTTTTAAATTATTATGACTTGGGTGTATTTTGGTAATGGTTAAGTTTCCAAACTTATTATTTACTTCAACATTACTATATACATTACTTACCACCAAGCCTGAAGAGTTCGAATTTACTGTTGTGTTGGTAACCGATGCTAATTGAGCATCGGTTACATTATTTAAGAACAACGTACAAGCGTTTAATGAATTTATATTTACTGGTGAAAATGAAATATTTAATTTTCCACCGTCAAGTGCGTCAGCTTTGAAGGTTCCATAACTAACCTTTCCTGAAGCTTTGGTTTTTGGCAGTTTTACTTTACAATGGCGGGTATTCAAATCAAACGTTGCTGATTTTGGAACCTTTATAATAATCTTCTTTGTGATTTTTACTTTTTTTCCATTAATCATAAGGTTATTACTGTCAGAAGAGTAAGAATAGTTCATACGAGTTTTTTTCATTTCCTCTCTAACCTTATGCATTTCTTCTCGTGCTTTTGCTAATTGTTTTCTAATCCTCTCTCTATCAACTTTTTTAAGTTCACTTTTAACTCTTTTAAGTTCTTCTTTTAATTTTTTCTCATTGAGAACTTGATGTTTTTTTGAGAAAAACATCTTTGTCTTAGAATTCTTATTATTCTTAAGATATTCTTTATATGCTTTAGTTTTCTTAAATTCTTCCCACTCTTCTTTTGATGTAATGTTTACATTATGTTTACCATCTTTCCATTTAAATCTAACAAGTTCTTCAGTTTCAAACATTTTTTCTACATCAAAATCTACATCTTGAAATAAATTTTCAAAATTAATTTCAGGGATTTCTATTTCAGGCATTTCTGGAATCTCAGGCATTTCTGGGATACTTACCTCTGGTATTTCTGGTATCACAGCAACCTCACTTTCTGTATCATACTCAAATATTCTTGGGTAATTATTGTCTGATGAATTGAAGAATACAATATTGTCTCTTCCTATTCTAAAGCTATTTCTATTGGCATTAATTTGTACCTTACTTTTATTCCCTAAGGCTTCAAATTTCCAGTTGTCTAAATATTTTTGAGCTTCTTTTTTATCTAGCCCTTCAACTTCTACAACTGCTTCTACTGAAACTTCATTTCTGTTCCATGTAGTCACATCAACATCCGCATTAGATGCATTGATATTAACTACTACGTCTTTATTTGTCTTAAAATTTTCACTGAACTTCTTGTTGTATTTCTGTGCAGATACAACGCCTGTCACTAACAGTAAAAAAACACTGATTTTAAATTGTTTGAATGTCATTTTGAGTTGGATTTTTAAATTCTTGTAATTGTTTTTGCATACGTTTTAACAGCTGTAAACGTAATTGCAGGTTTCCAATCAATGCATTGATAGTATCGTCGTTAATTCCTTTTGTATTGAGCTCTTCGGTTAACGATTTATATTCTTTGGTTAATTCTCCTATTTTGGTCAAATAACCATCAAAAAGTTCTTTGTTATCGTCAGTTAATTCTAACTGACTTAACTCGTAATTAATGGTATTTACATAGTAGTCTTCCACCGTTTTTAACTCAGGAGATATGGTTCCTAAACTAATTTGATTTTGAGTGTCTTTTGGAAGCTCTGTTATTATTGGATCTACAGTATTTGTTGGATAAAACTGAATTCCTAAACTTACCAACAACACAATAGATGCTGCTATATACAGCCATTGATATGATTTTTTTATTGATGGTGTTGAATGCAATTCATCCATCAACTTTTGTTGAAAACGCTGTCTGTGATTTGTTGATAACCTCTCTGTGTTTTCAACATTGTTTTTTAGTATTTCTCTAATATCTTTAGACATGATGTACTGCTTTTAATTGTTCTTGCACTTGTCTTTTTCCTCTTAATAAATGTGTTCTCGAACTCACTTCCGAAATTCCTAATATTTGTGAAATTTCTCCGTGGTCATACCCTTCTAATAAAAACAGGGTTAACACAACTCTATATTTTTCTTTTAATTGCTGAATGCAGTTTACAATATCTTGATGCGATATCGTAGCGGCTACATTCCAATTATCATCATCTACTACTGTGGTAATTTCTTCATTGATCGAAACCAGTTCTAGTTTTTTCTTCTTTAAATAATCAATACTTTGATTTATAACGATTCTTTTCAACCAAGCACCAAACGCTACTCCTTCTTTATAGGAATCAATATTTTTAAATGCTTTTATAAATGCTTCTTGCATTACATCTTCCGCTATAAACGAATCTTTTACATACCGAAACGCCACTGTACACATAGCATCACAATACAAATCATACAGTTGCATTTGTGCTTTTGCATCATTGTTTTTACAGGCATCTATTACCGATTGATGTAACTGTTTAGTTGATTTCATTCTTGATTTCTTACCCTAAAGACGAGACTTTTTCCGTCGCGTTGCATTTTCCTGCATTTTTATTTCTAAATTTACGTTATTATTTTGTTTTACCTACATAATGACCGACAAAGACACATCTGCACTTTCTGAAAAAGACGGAGTTTCTCAGCCTGAAACCACCAGTAAATCATCTGCAGAAAAAATAAAGCGTAACAGAAGAAAAACTACCTCAACCGAAGAATTTGTTACTCAAATAGTTGCTGGTAATATTCCTTTTTTAAGTAGAGCAATTACGTTAGTAGAAAGCACGAATCCTAAACACCAACAACAAGCCAATGAAATTTTAGAAGCTTGTTTACCGCATGCCAATAAATCGGTTAGAATTGGAATTACGGGTGTTCCTGGTGTAGGAAAAAGTACGTTTATTGAAGCTTTTGGTAAGCATTTAACTTCTTTAGGAAAAAAAGTAGCTGTTTTAGCGGTAGACCCAAGCAGTTCTATTAACAAAGGGAGTATTTTAGGTGATAAAACACGCATGGAGGAGTTAGTTACCGATGAGAATGCTTTTATACGCCCTTCTCCTTCTGGAACTTCATTAGGCGGTGTTGCTCAAAAAACACGTGAAAGTATTATTTTATGTGAAGCAGCTGGTTTTGATACTATTATTATTGAAACTGTAGGTGTTGGACAATCGGAAACCGCCGTACATTCTATGACCGATTTCTTTTTATTACTGAAATTGGCAGGTGCTGGAGACGAATTACAAGGTATTAAACGTGGAATTATTGAAATGGCTGATGCTATTGTGATTAACAAAGCAGATAGCGGTAATGAAAAAAATGCTAAACTTGCGAAGGTAGAATTTAACAGAGCCTTACACTTGTATCCCGCTAAAGAAAGTGGCTGGCAACCTAAAGTTTTATTAGCGAGTGCACTCCATCATCAAGGAGTTGATGCTATTTACGCTATGATTAATGAATACATGGATTTGGTAAAAAAATCTGGCTACTTTCAACAGAAAAGAAATGAACAAAATAATTATTGGTTGTTAGAAACCATCAATCAGCAATTAAAAAGTAATTTTTACAACAACCCAAAAATTAAAGATCGTTTACAACAGGAAATTGCAAAGCTAGAAAACGGGAAAACGACACCGTTTACTGCAGCAAAACGATTGCTAGAAAATAACTAAACTATGGAGCCCATAATGGGCACTTAATAAAATTTTATTTTTAAACAACTAATAAATACCTAACTGGTATATAATTTACAGACATATGGAAGATAACACCCTCACTTGGAACGATTTTACAAAAGTAGAAATGCGTATTGGCACGATTATTTCTGCCGAGGTTTTTAAAGAGGTTAAAAATCCTGCCTATAAAATGCAGGTTGATTTTGGTGATTACGGAATTAAAAAAACCTCAGCGCAAATCACTAAGCTATACAAACCTGAAGATTTGATAGGAAAACAAGTGGTTGCTGTGGTAAACTTCCCGAAAAAGCAAATTGCGAATATGATGAGTGAATGCTTAGTATTAGGTGGTTTAGGTGATGACAAAGAAGTAACCTTATTAACTGCTGAACGTACTGTTAAAAACGGGACAAAGATTTCGTAGCATATCTAAATTCCATTTTTTATCCTTATAAATGAATTTAACTGAAACTGATTTATAAGGGTATTAGAACTTAAATTAACAAGTCATAAAATAAATTTTGCGTACAATAAAATACTATGGAATTTATAATTGGAAAATTCCAAAATACTAGCTCAAAATTATTTATTGGTATAATAAGCTATTTCTTTCTTTGGCTAGCTTCTTTTTCTTAAAAGAATGCATCACCATATAGTTAACTTAACTAAGCTCACCAAATAAAAAATTACTTTTGCGGTTTCTTAATACTTTTTTTATGATAGAATTTAGCAAATTCTAAAGCTAAAAAGTTTTCAATTTCCTCTTCTGTTTTCTTTTCTTCTATCATTTTAAAAATAGTTGATATATGATTTTTTTTAAACTCATTGAGGATTCCATTATTAGCCACAACGTCCTGATATGTTAACTTTTGCAATTCTGACTGCATCCATTCATGTGCTTCCATTTTTATTTTTCTAGTCTGTAAGTCTTTTTTATCACTTTTAGATATAAAGTTTCCTCTTTTCGCTTCTTGTTTCATTAAGTGTAGTAAACGATTATAACTAGCTTTAACTTCTTCATCTAGTAAGACTGCTTGATCGTAAAGCTTCTTTAAACTTTTAAACGCTAACTTATGATACGTATCTATAAAACCTTTGTGTTTATATAAATAGTCTAAATAATTTACTGCTGCCTTCTTATAATGTTTATTACTTACATTTTCATTGTTTACAACATCTGTTTCCAACAAGCTTAAATCGTTTCTTACTTTTTCTATACTTTTTATACTCACAAAAGCAGAATCGTTTAATAACTGTGTAAGCTCAGCTGTAATTTTAGGATGTTCTCCACTAAAAGTATGCTCTTTATACGAGAATGAAAATTCTTTTACTTTTTTGTTTCTTTCTCTTTTTTCAAATCTGAATTTCGGTTTTTTCAAGCCAAAACTATAACTATAACCAAAAGTTATGGTTAATTCGCTTAGTTTTTCTTGCTGTGTGGCTTCTCTGAATAACTGTATTGCATTTAAATTTAAATTATGGTTTTGTGCAATAGTTGTAGAAGCACTTGCCCTAAAATTTAAAACATTACTTGTAACTTCTTTGTTTACATTACTATTATACGAAGCTCCTAAAGTGGTATTTAATATGTTTTTAAAAAACAGTTTATTCATATTTAAAGACGCTCCGTATGCTTTACTATCATCTCTACCGATATCGCTATAATTGTAGTTAAGTGAAGGCGAAACTGTTAGCGCTTTTTCAGGAAACCCTAATGTATAAACTACATTTCCGTTATGAAAATTATTAGCTTGACCAATTCTAATAATACCATTCTCTTTATTTGCTGAAGATGCTAATGAATAGTTTAGATTAACATTCTGTGTAATATTTTTCTTTTTAGCCAACATCCAATTCAAGTTTATATTGGCATTTTGTGACAGTTGCTTAAAATTTAATGCTTCTTGTTCTTCATCTGTTAAATCATTGTCGTTAATGTCATCAAACTGATTTAAACTTTTGTTCGTAAACGTTGTGAAGTTAGAATACATTCCTGATAAAGTAATCGCATCTGTCATCTGATACGTTGCATTAACGCTTCCTATATTTCTTCCTGTAGATTGTGCTTTTTGATTGTTTAAATTATCTCTTTGGTATCCTATATTAAACGATAAGTTCAACTTATTTTTAAATAATGATTGAGCCATATTTAGTGTGATGTTCTCAAAGTCATTATTAAAATAATAGGCCCCTAAGGTTTCATAATTAGGATCAATACGTTCATAGCCCAAACCAACTTTCATTTGTCCTAATTTTACATCTAAATCTGCTTTAATCGCATTGTAATATTCGGTTGATGTACGATTATTAAACAAAAACCCTGCTAAATTGTTAGAGGTATTACTACTTTTATCTGCTCTTGTATCTTGTGTAATGGCTGTTGAGGCATATTCTGCCCTTATGGTGTATTTTTTAGCAATGGTAGTTTCTCCTGTAAGACTTATTACTAAGTTTTCTTTAGGTTTTATATTTCTTTCTTCTGGTATTGCTGCAATAGAGTTTTCAGCATCTTTTGCATAAAAACCTATTAGTCCTAACTTATAATTTGGTTTTTCCCAAGCTACTCTTGCTCCATATCCTGTACGCTTAAAAGCTGGTAAGGTTTGTGGATTACCATCATCTTCTGTTGCTTTCAATAGACGACCATACATGGCACTGAACTTTATTGGCTTGTTAGGAGTTAATTCAATACCTCCTCCAGTAAATTGATGTCCGTTTAAGGTATAAGGAGAAAAATTCATAGTAACATCTCCTATATGCGCTTGTATCCATTTGTATTTTGGGTGTAAACTCAACCTGTTAAACTTAAAAGGTAATTGATAGTCAAAGTTATCTCCTTGATTAGAGAAACTATAGGTAAAAGGGATATTAAAACTCAACCAACTTACATTCACTGTTCCTTGTAAAAAATACGTGAACGGAATACGTGCATTACGGGTATTTGCATTGTAATACACCATATTGGCATTAACATTACCACTTACTTTAACCTTAGTTGATTTTGTAATGGTCTCTATATCTAAATTTTGCGCTAAACTTATACTACTTACTAAACATAGTAAGCTTACTAATATGTACTGTTTCCCCCTTTTCAATACTCTTTTTTTCTTCTTCAATAGTTTTCTATCTCTCTAAACTATAAGTCACATACTCTTCCCAGCTATCATAAGGAATATCATTATGTGGTGACTTTATTACCAAGGTATTCCATGGTTGCCATTCGTCTTTTAATTCTTCGTTGGTTATTTGGTGATGTTCCAATAACCCGTTGATAAAATATTCAGGTAATAACACAGGTAAGATTCTAGAAACTAACCCTTTAATTAACTCAATAGTATAATCAATTTTCTTATCTACTACCTTAAATGTAAATATCCCTGAATCCCATGAATCCTTATAATCAATTAAATCTCCTTCTTCATCATAGTTTGGAGTTAATAGTTTATTTTCTTTTTCATACTCGAAAATGCGGTTCATCATCGTTTCATTTACCCATTGATAAAAATATTTAGCTGCTGTGAGTTTATCTTCTTTTTCTTTAGTTTCATCCCAGTAATAATTTTCTTCAAAATTCCCTTCTGGAACCACTAAATATTGAAGTTTGTTAAAGCGTTCTTTCTTACTTTCTATATTCTTTAGATAAAGATTATAAAGTTCTTTTTTAAATTCTTTGAAATACCTAGAACTAACTACAAGATCCTCTGATTGGTTATTTTCATTCGAATATTTTATCTTTAAACTTAGTTTTGATTTTGATATATATATATTTATAAGTATTTTTTTCCAATTAGTTATTGGCAATAAAGAACTTACTTCATCAATAAAATCTTTTTTTAATTTTTTCATTTTTATAATGGATTTTGATAAGTATCAGTTAAGTTACCATTTAATTTATTATTAGTATAGACGTCTACATCTATAGAGTCTGGTCTCTTAGAATTTCCTGTAAAATTAAACTCCATTTCAATTTTTACAGTTGGTGGGTTCTCTGATTTTAACATTTTTGAAATGGTATCTTCCATTTTATACCATGCTCCTGTTCTATTTTCTACTGCATTTTGTGAAAAATAGTTAATTTGTTCACTTAAACCTCCCCATTCATTTCTAAAAATATGCCCTCCATCATCGGTATTTACTGTTGAACCCCATCTTTTATTTCTTTTGTTTTTGCTTGAAATACTTCACCTCTTTTTACTGATTTATCAATGGTAACAGGGTTCATTTTTGCTTTAAATACTCTACCTAATTCAACGAAATTTTTAAACTCCTTCTGAATAGTTTATTTGTGAATACTCTATATACTCTTGCTCTTTACCTAAAGGAATAAAATCGCCTGGTGCTGTTAATATTATTTTATTCCACGGCTGCCAATATTTTTTTAATTCATTATGTGTTAACTTATGGTGATATAAAATAGATTCTTTATAATCTTTTGTTAATTCTATAGGAACCAAACGCTTAATACCATTTTTAAATAATTCTATTGTATATTTTATTTCTTCAGCTTTACTATCTACTATAAATGTAAAAACTCCCCTATCCCACGTATCTTCATACTCTAAAAACTCTCCATCTTCATCATAAATAGGTATCAGTAAATTATTGGCTTGTTCATGCTCAAAAATTTGAGTACGCATACTTTCATATAAATAATTAGAAAAAAGAAGTGCACTGCTTTGTCTTTCTTCTATTATCTTTTCTTCATCCATCTCATATTCTACTGAATAGTCTTCTTTTGTAATGGTTATAATTACTTTGTTAAAATCTCTTTTTTTTATGCCTTTATCAAAATCATAAAAAATATCTCCTAAAATGGGACCATATTTAATTACACTTAAGACTTTTTTAAATTCTTGCGCTTGATAATAATATCTCAATTTTCCTCCTCGAGAATTTCCTATTCCAAATTCTATTTTAAATATGGCTTTATCCCAATTAAGTTTTTTTAAATTTCCTTTAATAAAGTCTACAAGTTTAGTAAAATCAATCATAATTATAGAGGATTAGGTATTTCTATGAATTGTGAGGGTATCTCCATCAATTCATCATTATTATAAATTTCCACATAAAATTTTTCAGGCCTTTTAGATGTCCCTGGAAAAATAGGAGTAATCTCAAGCCTATATGTATTACTCGGATTATCTATCTTTAATTTCTGTAAATATACCTCCATTTTTCTCCAAGTTCCAGGGTCTCCTGGTTGATTATATTTTGGATTCTGTGGAAAGTAATTAATTTGTTCTGCAGGTCCGCCACTTTCTGCACTTGCCATGTGTCCTCCATCGTCTCCAGGGTTTACACCATCTTTTACCTCTTTAGCTCTTTGTTGGGCTGGTTCGTTTCTTTTATAACCTGCATCGTATCGAACATCATTGTCTGTTATCTTTTTTACTCGACCCAATTCATCTGTTTCAAATATAAAGCGTCCGTTATCTACTTCATACTTAAACCCTTTCATAAGTGGTGGGTCTACATTTAATAGGTGGTTCCATCCATCTCCATTTCCTCCTGCTTTGGCTACAATTTTACCATCTGTAATCGTTGCCCATACAGTTCCTTTTTTATCTACCAATTGTATTTTCTCTCCTACTTTTTCTAATTTCCATGTACCTGGTAAATTACTTCTGGTAAGCATTTCTTCAAATTCTTTATACCTACCTTCTGTGCCTTTAAACATTTTTACAAGGTCATCTTTAATCTGCGGAGATAGGTTATCAACAAACTTTTGTTTTAATAATACCGATTCTCCTGATGGTGTACCAGAATTTATGGTAAGTTCATCAATTTGTCCGTTAGGTTTAGCATTATACCAATCTTCTGCTTTTACAACTCCGTTTTCATAAATCCTCATTTCTCCATTAGAGCCTATAACATTTCTTCCTATAACAGCCGCTATTTCTTGTGCACTTTCAGAATTGTTACAACTTAATAAACGTATTTGCTTTTCTTTTGATACATTTCGTAATGCTTTTGCAAATTCACTAGCTGTTAAAGTTGTATTTTCTACTTTTCCTGCAACTTCAATCAACATAGAAAAGTTTTCCCCTGCATCATCTGAATGAACTACAATATCTATATAATTATCCCCTTCATTAATAAAACTCTTTACCTTTTTTATATCTACTGGTGGTGGACCTACTAAATCAATAATACTATTTTTTAGATGTTTTGCATCGATTTTTAATAACTTCTTAACCGCTAATATTTTTGCTTTAGCACTTCTAGCTCTTACTGCTAAATTTGTTAATTCACTATTAATTTTTCCTTCTGCTATAATATTATCTAACCATTTTTCAGATTCTCTTAATTTATTAGCTCCTATCTCGGCAATTTGAGTTGCTGTTAAATCTTCGTTTAAGATGTTATCTATAAAGTTATTAACTTGCTTTTTAGATGGTAACGATTTTGTATTCTGCTTAGCTACTTTTTTATACAGTTTGTTAATACTCTTTACACCATCTTTTAAAAACTCATCAATAGCAATTGTTGCTGTTAAAATATTTAATGATTCTAAAAATATTTTTGCGTTAGGAGATAAATTTTTCGACGACGATGTTAATGTAATATTAACACCAGACCCTACCATATCAGCAATTATATAAACTTTACGTAAGGTTGAAGGTGCTTTTGCTAATGCTCCAGCTCCAGTAGCTAAACTTACTACGTCTATTGCTGCTTCAATTCCATCTATGGTATTTTTAGTATCTCCAACATCATTTGCATAATACGCAAGCATTGCTGGAGCAATTACTGGAGTTTCTTTGTTATAATCACTAAGCATGCTTAGTGATGATTTATTAACAAACCATATAGGATCTAAAGGCGATAAAGGAACTGGGGTTTCTTTATAAACATTTTGAGCATTACAGCTCATTTCATTATGTATAGAAATGTCAACTGTTTTTTCCGAATCCCAATCTACTTTAGTATCTAAAGTACAAGTATAGAAAAAAGCTGTTGGCACATTTGAGCCCACTTCTTTCATGAAATCCCAAAAACCTCTATGATAAAAGTTTATAATTCGGTCTGCAAACTCATCATCTGTATACTCTAAAGCTTTCTTTTTAAATAAATCTGATTTTGATGATAAACCAATCAGTACTTCAACAAATTTTTTATAGTTATCGTCTGTTAACCATGTATGATCATTGTCTATTTTATATGCTAACCTTTTTAATAAAAAGTCTTCAGTGTTAATTTTAGATTTACCTAATAAAGCTGTAAGTAAATTATCTACATCTTCATTTTTTGTAAATTTCAACAACCTGATAATTTCTATCTCTGCACTATTATTTGTTGATATACCTCGTTGAGTTAAAATACTTATAGCCATTATTTTGTTAGCAACACTAACTTCTTTTAACTCTTGATTGGATAAATTATCAATACAGTTCTTAACTCTGCTAAATGAAGAGTTTTCCGTTATATTATCTAATGTTTCTTTACAATTCCCTTGCTCTTTATTTACAGCATTGATTAATTTTATATATATATTGATTAATTTATCACTACTTAAATCCTTGAGGGCAAGATATGCCTTATCAGAAGGGACGTGAGATTGTGCTTTGTCTTTTAGGGCTAATTGAGGAAACTCATTCTTTATGATATCTGGATATGAATTATTTAGAAATGCTAATTTTGATACTATAAAATATTTGGTTCCCCAATCTATATGCTCACCAAAAAAGTGTTGTACTAATTTTTGATTTAACTTGTAAGATTCGTCATAAGGAGTAGTAACTCCATACTTATAGTTCTTTTCATATATTTTAAATGATCTATTTGTTACAGTCTGTAATTTATTATAAGTATTAGGTTTAAGTATATTTACCTCTTCGTTCTCTTTAAAGCTTAACGCTTCTACTTTTGACTTTAAGAGTCGTCTTGAATCTCCATCAGGAACTACTGTAATTATATTTTTATGGAATTCTTTTCTTTTTTCAACATCATATCCTTTAAAACCTTTATAAACAAACCCAAAATCCTCAATAGTGTATTCACCTTGAGTCGTTATTTTATCTATACTCGCAGAATACTTTACACTATCTATTTCAAAAGATTGTAATGCACCTGTAGGATAGTATACATAAGGATTTAACTTATCCACACCAGTCACAAAACTCAATTTTCTAACTTTTTTAGGAAGTGTTATATAACTTCCATTCATAGTTAAGAAACTAAAAGTACCATCAGGGTTTTCAAATTCTTTTGGAATACCTGATATAACTGTATTTTGCCCCTCTTCATCCTTATCAAAAACTCCGACACGTAATTTAGGGTTGTGTATGGTTTGCCAGTGTACAAAAGGAAGTTTAGTACCATCTTTATAATCTAACAACCAATTGGTAGCTTTTTGTGCATATTGATAACTCTGTGAAGAGAACGGGTGCTTTAATTGGAAAGCTCCATGTCCTAACTCGTGAGCAGCAAGCCCCCCAACCCCCGAAGGGGGAGCATTAGCTGTGTATATGTATCCAAATTGTCTGCCGAGTGGCATTAATCCTTTCTCGTTAGCAGAAGAAGGTGTTTTGTCTGTTACAATCAAATAGTAAGCATCTTGCTGGTATTGTGGATGCTGCTTTAGCTTATTATTTATTTGACGTTGTTGTTCGGTATATTGTGCTGCAAAACCACTTTCTCCACTTTGTATGGTTCCATTTGGAGCTAAGGTTTCTAAATCGTTTTTAAAATCGTTAATTTCAGTAATGGTAAGGTTTACCATTGCTTGTTGATATATGTTCTGTAACGTTTCTTTTATTGTACGTGCACTAGTATTAGAAGTATTAACCACTACTACTTTTACGTTTTTAGAAGTTGCTTGGTATTGTATAAAAGCTCCCGCAACCTCATATTTGGTTCCTTGTTTTACTAAGGCTTGTGTTTCTATTTCGGCATCGTCAAAAATTCCTTTTAATTGTAAGGTATAAGAAGTAGCTGTACTATCTATTTTTTTGATAGCTACTCCGTCTTTTGTTTTAAAAACAATATTTTGAGGTTTAATCTTACTGTCTGTAATCGCTAAATTCGCTACAATAGTTTCTGTATCGTTTTTTGCAACAGCTTTATAAGGAACATAATAATTGTTCCCTAATTTTTTATATAAATCTTTCGTAGCACTATAATTACTTTCGTAAGCATCAAACCCATATTTACTATCAGTAGCTTTTGTAAAGGTGACTACCACTCCTTTAGCTGATATAGCTGTTGCTTGACCGTTGTTATTAACACCATTGGTGTTTTCTGGATTACTAGCTCCTCCTTCTGCTTGTGTTCCTTGCGGAGTTACATTACCTTCTTCATCAACTGCCCAAACTTGTCCGTTACTATCAGTTATTACAATATCTTCCCCTCCAGGTAACTCTACCACTTCTCCATTTCCTCCTATAACTAATATATCTCCATTCGGATCTATCTGTACATCTGAAACTGGGAAATCTACCTTAGTTGATTCTGAGTTTCCAGTTCCTCCTTGAGTCCAGTCATTGGTATCTTCTACATCTCCCCAAGTTGGGTCGTAGGTAGTTTTTACCACACCTTCTATCAATTGATAGTCGGTATTGATACTTATAGCATCAAAGGTTACCGCTATTTTAGTGTCGCCCAAATAAGGAACTACGATGTACCCTACTCCTGTAAAGGTTCCGTTTCCTCCTTGTATCTGTTTCACAGTTACAGGGAAATCACCTGCAGTGAAAGTTTCATTAATTCCTATATTTTTTAGTGGGTCGTTATTATCTATTTGTATTTCTGGAATAATTCCGCAGTTATAACTACTCCCCATTTCGTCTTTTGCAGGCATGGTAAACTGACTCATATGACTGTACGAATAGTTTTGGTCAAAATCTGTCAGTTCATTACAAGTACCTCCTACTCGAAACATATACGTTTTTCCTTCTCGTAAATTACTTATTTGTGCTTGTGTGTTATAAGTATATACTTCAAACCATTCAGCATCGGGTATATCTGCTCTTTTATATTGTACATGGTATTTTTTATGGTCTGGGTGCCCTTGCCAAGTAAGTTTAATACGATCTTTGGCTACTACTTCTGACAATACAAAAGTTGGTGGGTAACAGGCATTAGTGTAGGTAAAGTAATAAATTTCACTATAACCATCATTTTTAAAAATGGAATTTTCGCTAACTCCTGTAGTCGATTTGGCTTTTACGCGCCAACCATATCTTCTATTAGGCAATAAGGTAGGTTTTCCTATATTATATAACAGCGTTGTTGTATAGGTAGTTTCTGAATAATAGTTAGGCGATGCTAAAAAAGCTGCTTGCGGATTTATTTGCGTATCCCACAACTCTCGTAATTCAAACTCGTAGGATACATTGGTAGCGTTCGTATGTCTTGGCGTCCATTGAAAAATAATATTCATCGGATCTTGTGCCACAATTTGATCTCCTTTATAAGGTAAATTTAAAAACGGTGGATCGTTTAGTAATAAATAAACGTTAGAACAGCCAGCTGTTGGGTGATTTAATTGTTGATTTGTATACGCATCGTATACTTCCCAACAAAAGGAGTACATACCTTCTGGCAAAGGTTTATTATATTGTTGAGGCGAAATACCTATTAAATTATTAGGCTGAAAATAAGCAGCTAAATCGATATTTGTAAACTGCTGTAGTACTCCCCCATTCAAAGTCACTTGTGAAGCTCCCGCAACAAAATCTGTTGACTGGATATCAAAACCATTCCCCTTGATATGTAGTTTTAATCGTACTTGTTTATTACTGGCTACAACATCAGTTAATAGCAAGTTTAAACGAAACTTAACATCGCTTGCCGTTGCATAATCACTTAATTTTGTTGAATATGGAGGAATAATGGTTTGCGTTACCTGTACTGGATAACGTTGTGCATATACTCCTACAACTATAAGTAAGCAATAAAAAAACAATGATTGTTTTAATCTATATTTTAATTTCGATACATTCATTCTAAGGCAATTTTTGAACTTTAATATCACAAAGGATGTATGAATTACTTCCGTTATCTACAAACTCCTTTATTTTTATAGCTCCTTTTCTTCCATCAACAGTTTGAAACAGTACAATTCTTGGTTTCATAGTACTATCAAAATGTAATAATCCGTTTGGAGTTTCCGTAATTGTTATAGTTTGTAAAGGAGTGTCATTATTCATTGCATCAAATTGAGCAACACTAAAACTTACCCCACAGCTACAACTTTCTTGAGAGTTAATTAATTTAGTTTGTTGTGCATTAGGTATTGATACAAAACCATTGGAACCTGCTTCGGTTGGTGACAGAAATTTATTATAGGTAAAACCATTACTAAGTCCCAGAAAAACGAGATCTATTTTGGACCCGTTTTCTGCAGTTACTTCATTTGCAGTAACTGTTTTTCTTAATTCTGTTGAAAAAAAGGCTCCCACATTATTGTTACCATGGGCAGAGTTGATTCCTAACTTAACATCTGTAAATGTTCTTAAATTAGTATTTGGTTTAATCTGTATAGTTTTTGTTGTTGTCTTTTCTGTCTTCCCATTAGAAGCAATCAACTTGATTGTATATGTCCCTATATTTTGAAAAGTAACCTCTGGATTCTCTTCTATACTTTTGCTAGGTGCTCCTCCTTCAAAAGTCCATTGATAACTTATGGCATCGGTTGTTTTATTCTGTAAGGTAATAGTTACTGGAGCTTGATAATCATCATCAAAAAAATCGACTTCCCAATCAAAATCTATATCTATATCTGGTAAAACTGTTATGGTTTCTTCTTTAGTTATTGTTTCAAAACCGTTTGACACCGCGACTTGTATACGGTGTTCTCCTGGTTCTTCAAAAACTATATTTGTAGGATTTTTATCTGTTGACTTTACTGATTTTCCTCCTTCAAAAGTCCATTCATACGTTAAGCTTTCTCCAACTGTATTATTTGTTAATTTAACTTCTACCGGTGGGTAATTACTTTTAATTATTTCTGTTGAAAACTGTATGTCTATTCCTTCTACAACTGTAATCTCTTTTGTTAAGGTTTCTTCCAAACCATCAAAATTAGAGGCTTTTAATTTTATTGTGTATGTTCCTGCTTTCGTATATTCAATACCTCCTGGGTTTTTATCTGAAGAAGAAATTATTGTTGCTCCTTCAAAAGTCCATTCGTAAGTATCTGCTCCTTCAGTTTTGTTTCGAATACTTATTTGTACAGGTACTGATTCATCTTCATTAACAAAAGAAGTTTCAAAATCTGCTTTTATAAAAATTGGGGTCTCTTTATAACATGCAGTCATCACAAAAATTACTGCTAGTAAAATATATGTATAGTTATAAGTTTTCTTCATTCTTTTTAATCTACAATCATTCTTTTTACCTGTGTTTGCTTTGCTGTTTCTAGCACTACTACATACATTCCTGAAGCTAAATTCATTGTAAATGGAATACTATATTCTTCTAATGTCTCATTGGGTATATGTTTTGTTATAAATTGCCCTTGTGTGTTAAAAATACGGAGAGAAATAGGGGTTGCTTCTACTAAATCTATGCTAACCTCAAAATTTCCTTTATTTGGATTTGGAGAAATACTAAACACCTCAATAAATGGAGTTTCTGTATCTCCTGGGTCGACTAAACCACTTTCTTCTTCAACTACTACTTTTTTATATGTTTCTTGTACACAGTCGCCAACTTTTGTTAATAAACCTACTTCATAGGTTCCTGCTTTAGAAAAACTAAGCACTACTGCTTTTTCCTTCTCTTCTACTACTTTTGCTTCGTTTGGCAACATCCAATCAAAAGATTCAGGTGTGGGGTTACTTGTATGAAAGACAACAACTTCTTCATCAATATAGGTTTGTGACGACATTAAAAACTCAGCATTTATTTCTTGGTTACTGTAATTAATTATTATGGTATCAGTAGCCACACAACCTAAGGAAGATGTTACTGTAACAGTATAAGTACCTCCTTTTGTTATAATTATTGATGCTTCATTTGAACTAAACCCATTATTTGATGCCCAACTATAGGTTGCATTTTCATCATCAATGCTGGCGTCTAAAAGATAGGTTTGATCTATACATAAGGTCTTGTCACTTCCTAAATCTATAGTTAATTTTTCAGGATTTTCTAACTTTATTTCTGAAAAAGCTTTACACCCATTAGCATCTATTAATGAAAACTTATAAGTTCCTTCTACCAAATTCAGTAAGCTTGTAGCTTTTTCTCCTGTTTCCCATTCGTAAGTATATGGTGCTTCTCCTCCTGAGATATCTAAAGAAATGGCTCCGTCATTTGCACCATAACAAGTAGGGTCTTTTTTATTTACTTCAATCTTTAACCCTCCTGGTTGTCCAATTGTAACATTTCCTGTTGCTTCGCACCCTCTAGCATCGGTAACAAACACCAAATGGTTTCCCGCTATTAAGTTTTCTGCCATGGTAGTGGTTGCTCCATTAGACCACTGAATGTTGTATGGTGGGATTCCTCCTGAAATAACCACAGTTGCAGTTCCATCGTTTCCTGTATCACAAGAAATTTCTGTAGCAGATAACGATAGTGCAAGTAATTCTGGTTCTTCAAAGCTAAACAATACATCTGATGGATTGATTAACTGTAAACTTTCATAAACACCTATTATAACTCCTCTACTATCTTCTACATTTAAAGCGTATTCTCCTGTTGATAAATCAGTGGCTATTGGATTGTTTTGATTCAAATCTTCATATATTCCACTACTATTTTTCTTTTTCCAATAATATATGTACGATTCCCCTGTACTAAACGGTAAACCTCCAGTTACACTCGCCTTCAAAGCTCCATCCGCATAAGGATTGTTAAAACTATTATTCTGATTACATGAAATTGGTTTTTCAATGCTAATAGTGGCTTCTATTGGATCATATAAGATGAATTCTTTCTCTACATAAGTACACCCTTCTTTTGTCGTTGCTGCCATATAATTTGCATCTTCAATAGTCAAGTGATATAACCCTTTGGGGATATTGTTAATTTTTATTTGAAATTTACCATTCACGATACTTGTTTCCGTTTGCCCATTCAATATTGCTCCTTTTTCATCTTGCCAATAATAAGTATAACTACCGTCAGCAAAAGAGGTTCCTCCTTCTATCTCGGCTTGTATCCAACCATCTGATGCTTGTCCTGTAGAAGGCGTAGCAAAAGCTGTAAAATCTATACTTATTGGATTCTCTGGTTGTTTTATTAAAACACTCCCCGTTACTTGACAACCTCTAGTATCTGTAACCCTTACACTATATTCTCCTTTTGTTAGGGAATTTATTTGTGCTACTTTGTTTCCTCTTTCCCACTCAATGTTATATGGAGGTATTCCTCCTTTAATAATTGCTTTTGCCCAACCATCACTACCTTCATAACAGTATACATCTTGTTTTTCAAAGGTTAATTCCAGTAATACCGGCTCTTCAAAATTATAAATTACATCTGTTGGTGTTACTAATAGGTTATTTTTATATACACCTAAAATAATACCATTTGCGTCTTTAATATTTACGGCATAATTTCCTGCGTCTAATCCGCTTGCTATATTTGAGGTTTGTGTAGTCAATATTGTCCAAACTCCTGGACTTGTTTCTTTTTTCCAAGTATAGTAATAGGATAAACCATTATTTTCATTGGGTTGTAGTTTTATCCCTCCTTCAGCTATTACTTCTAAAACGCCATCAGAAAAAGGATCTCCATAACTATTACTACTATTACATGAAATTGGTTTTCTTAATTCAATACCTGCTTTTAATGGTTCTGGATCATCAATATAATACTCACTTTCAATTACAGTACACCCTTTTTTATCAACTGCTAAAGGGTAGTTTTTATCTTGAATTGTTAACTTATACGTTCCTTCACCAATATTATTGAGTGTTAACTCATAACTCCCAGCATTAAATCTTGTAGTTACCTGAGTATTTAAATTATTTCCATTGGCATCTTGCCAAATAAAAGTATAAGAGCCATCATTTAAAGGAGTCCCTCCAGTTATTGTAGCTTTAATCCACCCGTTTGTAGCTCCAGCAAATGTTGGTTCAAAAAAAGTGTAGCTTATTTTAATAGGATTCTGAGGTTCTTTTATAGTAATTGTTTCTTGCGCTTGACAACCTCTTTCATCGGTTACTTCAATGGTATAATCTCCTGCTACTAAGTTTGATATATCTTCTGTAGTTTCTCCTGTATTCCAAGAGATGGTATAGCTCCCCGTTCCTCCTATTATTGTTGCATTAATGGCTCCATCTGTCCCTTGATGACAAAATACATCTTGTTTAGTGTATATTATTTTTAATAATTCTGGCTGTTGTAGCTCGTATTCTATATCTGTTGGATTGACTAATGTATTATTGGTATATGTTCCTATAATAATTCCATTTGCGTCTTTAATATTAACTGCATATTCTCCTGCTCCTCTATTTTTAAGTACACTTCCTGTTTCTCCAGGTATGATTTGATAAACACCTGATGCATCTTTCTTTTTCCAAGTGTATTTATACTTGTACTTACCTTGTATAAGTGGACTAAAAGGAACTCCTCCTGAAGCTATAGCTGTAAGCTCTCCGTCACTAGATGGATCTCCATAAGTATTACTACTATTACAAGAAATGGAATTCGTTTCTTCTATTTTTAACTTTAATTTCGGTGGTTGCTGTAAGGTATATTCAGCATTAACCATCGTACACCCTTCTTTATTTGTAGCTTTATTATAATTTGCATCTGTTATAGTTAGTCTATATTTTCCTGCAATTGCATTTTCCAACGTTAGGTACCACCCGTCGGCATTTACAATATCACTAAAGGTATTCCATGTAGTACCATTTTCGTGTTTCCACGTAAAATTATACTTCCCATTAGGTAATGGAGTTCCTCCTGTAATTTCAGCACGGATTCTTCCATCTGAAAACCCAAAAGCTGTTGGTTGTTCTTCATGTACAAAATTTATTTTTACAGGTGATTTAGGCTCATCAATTTTTATAGGTTCTTTTTTTTCTTCTCCTAAGCCTATTATATTTCCTGCTCCATCTCTTACAGGCACTTTAGCGATACAATTATTAGCATCTTTTATTTGAATAATATAATCTCCAGCTGGTTTTCCTGTGATAACTTGGGTAGCTTCTCGTTTTACATATGGAAAGGTTCCTGTAAAAGTTGCTAGGTTTTTAAATTCAATCCAATCACTATCTAACACAGGGCTTGTATCTCCTTTATCTCGTAATAAATATTTATACTTTTTTCTATCTTGTCCTCCACTGGCTTTTATAGTAATGGTACCGTCACTTCCCCCATGGCACCAAACACTAGTAGAACTTGCTGAAAATTCTATAGGTTTTGGACGATTAATTGTAAACGTTGTTTCATGACTAGTTCCTTCTGTATATGTATTAAATATTTGTCCATTATACCCAGGAACTGACCCCAACAACTTAACTATATAATTCCCTGGTGGTAAATTGTTAATTTTGTATGAATTATCTACTTCTAGCCTATTTATATTTGAAACAGAATAATCTAAACCATTGGTGTTGTTTTTTAAAGATATACTAAGCAATTCTGATGTTTTCAAAGACCTATCAAAATTAATCTTCACACTTCCATCTTTGGTTTCATAACAGTTCACAGGTTTTACTTCTTTTGAATTTATATGTGGAGCAGAAAGACGTAGAGTATAAAAAACTATATTTTGTGACTCCTGAGAATTACAAGTATTAATTCTGAAATAAACTCTTTTGCCTACATCGTCTATAGACAAAAATGAGGACGGTTTTACTGTAAATGAAGGTTTCCCTTTTGCATTGGTATGTATTGGCATATTTTTCCAATTATTCAATTTTGGTGTACCACTAGCAACCACCTGATATTGCCAATTATAAACTGAGGAATCAAAACCTAAAGAATTAGAAACTACACTTACAGTAAAGTTATCTTCATGACCTATTAAATTATTCGTGGGTTGTACTATAGAAATGATAGGATTAAGTGATACCTCTAGCGTATTATTAGTTGTTATAACATCCCCATCACCTTTAAATACATTTGAGATTGTATATAAATCACAAGAAGTATTAATATCATAAGCTTGAGATGACTTTCCATAAGTTTTACATTTTCCCCAACTCTTCCTGCCTCTTTTTGCATAAAAATTAATTTTTTTAATTTTCTTTACTTCATCCAAATGGTATTTTTCTACTACATCTATTGAAAAGCTTTTGTTTTCTTTTCCTCCTAAATTAACATCTTTTATTACTTCTTTAGAGCCATTCATCAAGATTTTTTCAATTCTAAATAAATGCCCGCAAGTGGCTCTTGTTCCAACAGTTTTAATATTCCCTTTTATTTCAAAATTATAATATTGAGAAAATAAAGTATTTATACTTGAAAAAGTTAGCATAAGAAAAAAAATGGCTTTCTTCATTTTCTAAAATTTTATTTCAATCGTTTTTACTTTAGCGTAGCCGCCTTTTTTGAGTAGCGCTCGTATATGGTAGATATATGTTTCGTTAGGGCTTACTTCTGTATCAACCACCTTTTTAATATCTGATGGTACAATTCGCCAGGTACTGGGCTGCTCTTCTTTTAACTGTTTATAAATGGTATATTCAGCTATTTCATCTTTATTTGCTCTCCAAAAAAGCTCTATGTGATTGGTTTCTCTATTTACTACAAAGTCTAATCCCTTTATATACTCCTTTGGTGTTAAATCTATCATTTCAATAGTTAAAGGAGTGGAAGGGGGCGAAGTCAACCCGCTTTTATCAATGGCTTTGATATGATATCGATACCTATTGTTCGATTTCAATTTGGTATCTATATATTGATGTATTGTATCATTAGTACTAAATACAGTTTCTAACTCCTTCTTTTCGGTAAGATTCTCTCTTAACAAAACATGTGTTGCTTTTTCTTCTGAAGAAGGTATCCATTCTATGATAATTTTTCCTTCTTTTATTTTATATCCTGAAAAAACAGGAGCTGTTGGTGGTATTACATCAGGCTTTTCTAGTATTAGCACTTCTGATTTTTCGGAGTGATTGTGACGCTTATCAACAGCTACTATACTATAAAAAACCTCTGCATTTAAGTTTTTTACTGTTACTGTATCAATAAAACTATTTTGGCTTATAGGAGATACTGTTATTTGTGAAGGTTCTTCATCTTTTAAAAAACTTCTAAAAACTCGATACCCTAAGAAATCAGGTTCTATATTTTGTTTCCAAGTTATGTGAACCACACCTAAACTATCTATCTTTCCGCTTAATTCTGTAGGTATAGCCGGAGGAATCCTATCTAAAGGTTGTATCAGTGTTGAAAACGATGTTTTTTCTTGTTTTGGATCTTTTCCTATTGCTTTTATTTTGACATAATTTGATGCTTGTAATTTGGAATAGGTAAGTTTACGTTGTTGCGGAGAAATATTATCTACGGCTACTACGTATGGACCTTTATCTACTGGAGCAATCAATAGTTGGAATTTTTCTAGCAATGTTTCTCCCTTTTCGGGAAACTCCCATGTAATTATGGCTTCATTGGTGTTTTTGGTAAGTTGTACATCAAAAACTCTAGGCGTGTAAGGCAAAATAGGCTTTCCTTCTCCTGAAATTATTGTAGAATACAATCCTTTTTCTCCGAACGGGGAAATTCCGTTAACTCTATAATAATACGTCTTTGTATTATTTGCCAAGGAATCAATATAAAACATACGTTTGGCTGGGGCTTCTGGTTTATCATTTAAGTTCACCAAAGGTTCTTTGCTTAACGATGTAAAGTTTACACCATCTTCTGAACGTTCTAAATTATAAGAGGTATATATTGTTTTAAACAGTTGATACTCCCATGTTAGAATTACATTTTTATCTCCAAAAATCCCTTGAAAATCTATCGGAGCAGGTAATGGCTCATATTCTTTAATACTAGCTATGGTAGCTGTTCCTTTTATTTTAACAATTTCTGAAGTATTCTCTATAGTTGCAGGTTTAATTTTGTACACATATTTTTCATGAAGTTTTACATCTGTATCTTCAAACCCCCACCCTGCTTTTTTTGCAGCTTCAAAACTCATATCAGCCGCTAATAAAGAGAATGAAAAACGCTGTTCATTTTCATTCACTAAATTGTAAATATCTGCCAATTGTCCTTCACTTCCTCCTTCTATAAAAAAACTTTCGCCAAATAGCGCTTGTGCAATAATGGCTGCGTTGTTATCTTCTTCTACAATTTCTTGCCAAGTTTCAATCGGAGCTGCTTGTATCTTTTTTGCCCATACTTTTTCTAAACTTGGTAATCGTTTACCATCACGAGAAAGCACGTATTTTTCTAATGTAAAACCACTTTTGTTTGTCTTTTTCCAAGCATTTGCTGTAGTTACCGCCCAACGTAATAAAATTTTATCTTTTTGTACTCTTGCAAGTATTTGTACACTAGACTGATGGAGTTCTTTTACTTGCGAAAAAACTCCTTGAGTAACTAAAAAATTTACAATTAGCAAATACGATACAGCAAATAACTTCTTCATGCCTTTTTAAGCTTTTTTTATTAATTAAAAGGGTAGGTGTTAGTTAGCATAACCTACCCTTTATTTTAATTATATTTTTTGGTAGAGGGTATAACTTCCATTTTCTTTTCCTTCTTCATCTTCTCCCAAGAATTTCAAGTTTCCATCTACAAAATAATATTTTACCTCTTCTATCTCCCCTTCTCTAGTTACTTCCAATATATTATCTCCTTTTTCCTTCCATTTTCCTTCTTCCGTATACGAAACACACTCATTATTCATATTTTCCTCATAAGAAACATCTTTAAAAGTGTTGTCCGATTTAAATTCTAATACTGCTTTTTTTTCACACTCGGTAAGTTCATCTACCTCTCCATTAGACGCTACATCTTTAAGTATCTGCCACTTTCCTATTAATGTATCTTGTGGTGTATCATCGTCACTACATGATGTAAAAAATACATTTACACATACTACTAAGGTTAAAATCATTGCATTTTTAATTGTTCTCATTTTTAAAATTTATTTGGGTTTATAATTAAGTTACTTGTTTACCTAAACTTATTAGGGTTTTTAAATTTATATACGGCACTAGTTCCTTTTATTCCACTTGGTAATGTATAGAACAGTTTTATTTTATAATCTCCATACCTCATAAATAAATAATTCTTATCTAAGAATTTCAATACTGAATTTCCATCGTTTATAATTCCGTCACTATAGTCATTTACTATTTGTGATTGTATATCTATCCAATCTTGTTTGTATACGTACCCTAAATTATATCTGAAAGGAAACGTCGTTTCTAACATCTTTTTATTTACCTCATACTCTGCGTTACTTACATAGGTATTTAATAATGGAAGTGCATATTTTGGAGGTGCTCCTAATTCGTTTTCATCACGTCTTTTTACTCGGTAACCTCCTAACGGATATCGTGCGTACAATGGTGGATTTATATCTTTTTCAAAATAATCGTCTTCTAAAGTTGCCTCAATAGTCACTAAAGGAACATTATCGGTGTAACTTGTTCCTAATAGTTCTACTATATCAAATGGTTCATGGCTCTCTATTCTATTGCTTAAATAAATAACATCTGAATAAATTTTACCCCAGTTATATTCCTTTGTATTTATTGAATTTATTTTATCCTTGAACGTTTTATATTTCGAAGTACTAAAATCATAGGCTAATCTTTCTATCTCTCCATCCTTTGAAATATTTTCAGCTTTACTTTGTTTAACTTCTACTTCAGTACTTTCTACATTATTATTATAAGAGCTTTCATTTTCAGAAGTATTATTTTCTTTTGACGAAATGTTGGTGCTAGATATAGTACCTTTTAGCTTACTTACAATACTTAAATGATATTTGGATGATTGTGCTACATTAGGTAAATTGTATGTAAGTATATTGTCTGATGTATTGTAATTAAAAATATATTCTGCAGGTAACTCTCCTTCTTTTTTATATGCTATATGACTCTTCCATTGTGTATCATCAAATAAGTAATCTTGCCCTCTTTTTAACTGGATATATCCTTTATCATATTCTTTTTCTAAAAAATACTTTTGATCCAAAACAGGGTATGCATAGGTAATATTATGTAACGGAATTACTGTTGGTGCTCCTCCTGTAATAAAGGTTCTTTCTTCTATTTCAATAGCTTTTTTACCATCTATCATTATTGTTTTAAAGACTCCTTTTACTTTTTCTTTAAAACTTACTTCAACTTCAACTGTTAATTCTTCATTTGGTGGTAAAATATCAGTAGAAATAAAGTTGGCTCTATCTTTATAATTAGACCATTCTATTACTCCTGGTATTTCTTTACCTTTATTTAATATTCTGTATTTTTCAAGAATAATCTTATATGTTTTATCTCCTTCATCTTCTGGTATTATAATAGGTTCACCTACTTTCATACTAAAAGTAGCTTGAGGTATAGCAAATACATCTACATCTTTACCTCCATCATCAGGTGTAACATCTGTAATTATTTTTAGTCCACCTAACGGAGAAGCATCTTCAAACACACACTCTTCTCCTAATGTTAATTTAAACCTAAATCTCCCTTTAATCAATCCTCCTAAAACATTAAAATGTCCTCCAACATAACCTCTCATCCATACAGGGTTTGGAGCTTTAGCTTGTAACAATACAGCTGCGCCAGCTTTTATAATAGGTATTTTTTTACTTATAAAGAATAACTTAACATGAATCCCTAACTCCCCTTGTAAGTACACGTACGCCTGTCCATTAGCATACCATCCGTTAATTCCTACTTGATCTCCTGTATTTGAACATTTTGCCTCCCCATAATCTTTCAACATAATATCAAAACCAGCCCCTGCCTGAAAACGAGCATAAAAGATTAAAAAACGTAAGTCTCCTGTATCAATAGAGATATCAGCTCCAAAAGCAAATCCTCCCCCATTACTTAAGCTATTTTCATCTCGCATATAGTCAAGTTCATTAGCGTCAACTCCTAAAATTTCAGCAACTATAGGCGGAGGTGGTGGAGAACCTGGTAGTTTAGACCCTACCATAAAATACCCTCCTGCCTTTACACTTACAGGACCAACACCTATGCGCAATCCTAAACGATCTTCTGGTGTACCTATATATATATACCAATCTTCCGGTGAAAAGTGTAAGACCGCCCAACCTGCTCTACCTCCTGTTCCTCTACCTTCCACAAAACCACCAGCTACATTTACATAAGCGTCTAATTCACCATGAAGCACATCATTTTGAAAGTCATAAGTTATTCCAACTTTAGCACTAATAGCCATTTTATCTGTTGGTGTTTGTGGAAAATCTCCTGATGCTTTATTTAAGAGATTTCTTCCTGTCCAAGAATTGTCTATATTCTCATTAGTTACCCCTAAAAATTTTTCTTTGGCTACAGTACTTTCCTTTAGCTTTGACATTAACTGACTTACTTTTCCCATTCCTGGAATTTCTACTCCCATAAGTGTTGCTTGCCCATAAAAACCTAAAAAATCAACACCTCCTCTACTGTTAAAAACAATTTCAAACCCAGCTCCTCCTTTTACTAACTCTTTCTTAACAGCATTAAACATTACCATAGCCTTTACACCTAAACCAACCTTACTATCTGGAACATAGCCTATACCAGAAGGTGAAAAAGAAGACGAAAAATCGGTACGCTTCATTCGATAAGAAGCTCCTCCTGAAAAACCTTCTAAATTCAGTATTCCCGATCCTGTCCCCGGAGGTAAATCATCTACCATCGCTTCAAACTGCCAATACCTAAAAGTAGTTTTTCCGAAAACTCCTTTAGCTTCCACCTTAATTCCATTTCCTGACTTAAACTCAGCCTTCAAATTAGCTGCAAAACCATTACCATACTCTGGGTCATCATTCATTAATGTTAGGTTTCCTTCCATAGAAAAACCTCCTAAGTCAGCTTTTAAGGCTATAGCATTGAGTTCTATTTCCTGAAACTTCCACTTTTGTCTATAATTCTCTTCCTCAAAGACTCCTATAATACCTAAGCTGGTTTTTGCAGCAAAACCGTTATTTTCACCCATTAGGTTAATCCCTAAGTCAAAATATAAGTTTGCATTTGTTTTATTTGCCGTAATCCCTATATTCTCTATTGACACAGGGAAGCCAGCTAGAGCGACCTTATCGCGGTACCCCATGTAATCCACTGAAAAAACTGGACTTTCTGTCTGTAAAACTAAATTTTGAAAAACTACCCCTTTAAACTCTACAAGCTTTTTATTACCAGATGCATCAGCTATTTCTTCTCCTTCATTTTCTAAACTTTTAACTTGATTGGCGCTTATTGCTAAACGACCATGAAGTATTGCTTTCGGCTTAAACTCTCCGTCATGTATTTTTAATTCTATAGCACTATTAGGTAATAGTTCTCCTTTAGCCTTCCATAAGTTAAAATCAATAATAGAATCATTACGTACATTCAACAAATATTCTTCTTCTGAAATAATTCCTGTATATTTTAGCCCAAGTATTTTATTTTTTCCTTCTGGTTTTGAAACAGGTAATTGAATACGACCATCAAAAGATGCCCCTACTAATTTATTTGCTGCTAATGACACTTCTATTTTATCTAAAGAATATGCCCAAGCTTTTTCTTTATTTGTTCTTCCTTCATTTAAAGGAAAAATGTTTTCTGCATAAAAAGAACCTGAAACTCCATGACCATCAATTAATAGGTTATGAGCTCCGAAAGCTATTCTTTTACCTCCTTGTGATATGGTTTCTGAAGTTTTAAACTCCTTAGGTAGTTTAACATCTAATGTATTTACATATACTCCTCTCCAAATATTTTGATTTGGTAGTAATAATCCGTTTTTATGATAATGCTCAGGAAATTTAACACTAGGAGAGTTTCGTAAATCACTAAAATCTAAGACAGCTTCATTCAAATAAAATTGAAAATTTCCACCATAGTCTTTTTTATTTCTTTTTTTTGCCAACACAAACGGCTGTAAGCTTATTCCAACCAATAAATCATTCCAATCTGAAGCAATCGCTTTAAAAGCCCCTTTTACACGATAAGGTACCTGAAGAGTTTGCGTTCCATTTTCTGTTTTTACTTTATAAGGTACTTTTGTTTTTCCTTCATTTACCTCTCCATTTTCTTCTAAAGGTAATATCAACTCTCTCGAAAACTCAACCTCTCCTTCTATTCCTAACTCTTTAACACCATCACAATTAATGGTTACATACGTTTTGTTTTGAGTAATACCTGTTCTATAATCAAACCCTCCTTTTAAAGTTAGCATCCATTTGCCTCCATTAAAAGGTATATGCATATCTCCCAATAGCACCAAGTTAGCATCTCCTATAATACCTCCATCATGCGATAACTTTACATTATTAGCTCCAAAAAATAGTTCTATCGGATAACCATTTTCATTAGTTTGAGGCAAACGCACCCTTGCAAAAACAGTTAATTCTGTATAGTCTTTATAAATATTGGCTTGTGTTATCCCTATGGCATATTGAATATTTTCTCTAGTATGCTTAACCCCAACCGGAAGTTCTTTTATATCTTCATTTGAAAAATTGTCTACCCAAGACTTATGTTTTTCAATTTGTTCAAATGAAGCTAACGCTTTTTCCTTATCATTAATTACAAGTGAAGGAGTTGGATACCACTTTTTAATATTAGTCCAAGAAAACTCTTTTGTCTTTTGTGAAGTTTCTATTTCATAAGTTTCTTTTAATAAAGAATTAGAAAAAGAGTTTATAGACTTAACCTTTGAGTTACCTTTTGGTATTTCTCTAATATCATTATAGTCTTCTGAAGCAATTGTTACCTGAACAGTAAACAACCACAAAAGAACGAAAACAGCAATTTCCCTTAACATAGTTTTTTATAGTAAACTTAATTTTTTATTTCCCTTTAATAGCCTGCAAATTAAATGAAAATTATAATCACAACAAAAGTTTTATTCTTTTATAATATTTTTTCTTATAGCCTTCGCTTAATTCCACTTAAAACATTGTTAATCCTTTACAAGAAAGAAGTTTACAGGTATATAACAACCTTTATCTAAGTATTTACATTCCTTCCCTTAAATTTATAAAAGTAACGGTGTCAAATTGTTGTTCTAAAAAATCTATAGCTCGTTGGCTACGTATTCCTGATTTACAATAAACCACTACAGGTTTTTCTGTATTTACTTCATCATATCGATGGGCAAGTTCTCCTAAAGGAATGTGCTGTCCACCTATATGCTGCTGTTCCCGTTCCCAATCTTCACGAACATCTAACAAATTATAGATTGACAGATTGTTTTGCAATTCTTCTAAGGTTATTTCGTGAGTGGCTGTTTTAATTCCACAGAAAAACTCATAATCTTTTTCTAATTCAGTAACCTCAGCCTTATCGGTCTTTTCAAACTTTAATATCATTTGACGCATGCTTAATGTATCATACATCAATAATTTATTAGCCAACACTTCTCCTATTCTACAAATAATTTTAATAGTTTCATTGGCTTGTAAACTTCCTATTATTCCTGGTAAAACACCTAGTACACCAATTTCTGAGCAATTCGGAGATTCTTCTGGTTTGGGTGGTGTTGGATATAAACATCGGTACGTAGCACTTCCTTCGTAGTTGAACACACTTACCTGCCCTTCAAACTTAAAAATAGCACCATATACCAAAGGTGTTTGAGTTAATACTGCTGCATCATTTGTTAGGTAGCGTGTGGCAAAATTATCGCTCCCATCAACAATTACATCGTACTGCTGAAATAAAGAAATTGCATTTTGATTGGTTAGTTTTTCTCTGTATACATTGAACTGAACAAACGGATTCAATTTTGATAAGCGACTTGCTGCTGTTGCTGCTTTAGATTTTCCTATATCATCTACCGCATATAAAATCTGACGTTGTAAATTACTTTGATCTACCACATCATCGTCAATAATTCCAATGATCCCTACACCCGCTGCTGTTAAATATTGTAATACAGGGCATCCCAATCCACCAGCTCCAATTACTAAAACCTTTGCTTGTTTTAGTTTGAGTTGTCCCTTCTCTCCTATTTTATCGAGAATAAGATGACGGTTGTATTGTTTTTGTTCTTCGTTTGTTAGCATTTGGCTATTGGGTTTTGGCTATTGATTAGCTTTTACTTTCGTCTAATCATATATGAGTTAAACGATTTTGTTGCTTTCATCTGCTGTTGCCAAAATACTAAAGGTATTGCAAATACTATACTGGCTATTGCTCCATAAAAGAACCATAAAATACTGGTCATTATAGTTCCAATGACTAAACCTAATAACAATATAAAACTATTAGATTTTGCTTTTATATCATTTACATGCTTTTTCTCTACCTTACCACAATTCAAACAATTTACTGTAAGCTCTTCTCCTTTTTCCATTTGCAAATCAGGCCTAGTTTGAGCACTTGACTTTATAACTATATCCTTTTTACAAGATTGGCAATTTGTATATAATTTCATCTTTTATTCTTTTACATTTTGTTATTAAATGTTTCCCAATCTTTCCAAACTACTTCTAACCCTTGACCTTTTAGCATCCCTACAATTTCTTCGGTACTTCGTTCATCTGAAATTTCAAACTGCTCTAACGATTGTGGTTCAACGCTATACCCCCCAGGGTTTGTTTTAGATTCTGCACTGATTGAGGTAGCCCCTAAATTAACTATATTATTTCTAAAAACTTCACTTTCTCGGGTTGACATTGATAATTCAACATCTTCATCTAACATACGAAAAGCACAGATTAATTGCACCAAATCTGCATCTGTCATTTCAACCTTAGGTTCTAAACCTCCTGAATGTGGCCTAAGCCTTGGAAAAGAAATAGAATACTTCGTTTTCCAGTAGGTTTTCTGTAAATATTTTAAATGCAATGCGGTAAAAAAACTATCGGCACGCCAGTCTTCCAATCCAAATAGAGCTCCTAAACCAATTTTATGAATTCCTGCTTTTCCTAATCTGTCAGGAGTTTCTAAACGATATTCAAAATTAGATTTTTTTCCCTTTGGGTGATGTTTTTTGTATTCTTCTTGATGATACGTTTCTTGATATACTAATACGGCGTACAATCCGTTTTCAATTAACAACTCATATTCATCTTGGTCTAAAGGTTGTACTTCAATGGTAATGTTTGAAAACTGAGAACGGATAAGTTGAATAGCATTTTTTATATAATCAACACCAACCGTTTTATTGGCTTCCCCTGTAACTAACAAAATATGATCGTAGCCTTTTCCTTTTAAAAAAGTAACTTCTTTCAGTATTTCGGCATCGGTTAAAGTTCTCCTCGGAATTTTGTTTGTAAAACTGAATCCGCAATACGTACATATATTCTGACATTCATTACTCAAATACATAGGAGCATACATCTGAATCGTGTTTCCAAATCGTTTTTTGGTAAGCATACGACTCCTTTGCGCCATTTTCTCTAAAAATGGTTTTGCTGCAGGAGAAATGAGCGCTTTAAAATCTTCCAAATCAAGTTTGTCCTTTGCTAAAGCATTTTCAACATCAATGGTTGTTTTATTGAAAATGCTTTGCAAGGTTTCATCCCAATTATATTGGTTGAATATTGTTTTAAAGCTATTAGTCTTTAGCTCTTGGCTATTGGTTGTCAGCTTTTGAGTATTACTCTTTGTTTTATTTAGTAACATACTATCAATTTAAAAAAGCTAAAGGCAAAAGTCAAAAGCTCTAACCTAAAAAACTGGTTAACGGACTACTTGCTTCTGCTTGTTTTCTTACAGGGGCTAGTTTTGCTTCATAGGCCATTCTTCCTGCTTCAACTGCCATTTTAAATGCTCTTGCCATTGCTACTGGGTTTTGTGAAACTGCTATTGCGGTATTTACCAACACCGCATCCGCACCTAGTTCCATCGCATTTGCTGCATGCGATGGAGAACCTATTCCTGCATCTACCACTACTGGCACATTTGATTGTTCTATAATAATTTCTAAAAACTCCAACGTTTTTAGTCCTTTGTTACTTCCAATAGGAGCTCCTAACGGCATTACACATTGGGTTCCAACTTCTTCTAATCGTTTGCATAATACAGGATCAGCATGAATATAAGGCATCACTACAAACCCTTTTTTCACTAATTCTTCAGCCGCTTTTAACGTCTCTATAGGATCTGGTAATAAATATCTTGGATCTGGATGTATTTCTAATTTCACCCAATTTGTTTCTAACGCTTCTCTTGATAATTCAGCAGCAAAAATGGCTTCTTTTGCTGTTCTAACTCCTGATGTATTGGGTAATAAATTAATTCGAGAGTGATTTAAATGTGTTAAAATATCATCTTCTTCATTCTGCACATCTACTCTTTTTAATGCCACCGTTATTAATTCACTTTCACTTTCGAATAAAGCATCTCTCATTAATTCTGATGAACCAAACTTTCCTGTTCCTGTAAATAATCGAGAGGTAAACGTTTTATCGGCTATCGTTAATTTTGTGTTCATTTTTACTAGTTGTTATCACCTAATTTATACACTTGCTCGTTGGTACTCGGTGCGTTTAAAATTTTATGAAAAGTCGGTATCAAATTGAAATTTTGAGTAACGGCTTCTGAAACGGCAACACCATATATCCCAATGCTAATAATATCAGAAACATCTTCTAAAGTAATTCCACCAACAGCTATTATAGGAGTTTCGGTTTGCAATTTTTCAAGTAGTATTTTATAACCTTTAATTCCCAAAACAGGACTCAAATTCTTTTTTGTTTCTGTAAATCGAAAAGGTCCTAAACCGATATAATCTACTTTTTTTTCTAGTAGAATTTTACAATCTTCTAAAGTATTAGCTGTTCCTCCAATAGCATACCATTTACCTAAATACTCACGGGCTTTTAACGGACATATATCCTTTTTCCCTAAATGAACGCCATCTGCATTTACTTCTTTGGCTACTTTGTAATAGTCGTTTATAATTAATCGTGTTTGAAAATGACTTGTAATTTCTCTCGCTTTTTGTGCTGTTTCTAAAATTGTTTTCGGATCCAGATTCTTTAATCTAAGTTGCACCCATTCCGCTCCTGAAGCACAAGCTCTTTGAATATTTTCTAAATGTTCTTCGGAAGTTTTCCCTTGCGTTATATAATGTAATTTACTTATCATTTTGTTTTTAGTTGTTACTGTTTTTTTAGAAGTTTAGGAGTTAAGAAATTAAGGACATCAAATATTAAGATTTTTTTAGAATACTTCTACAATATGCATTCAGCATTTTACTTACTTCTTCTAGTAGTCCTTTTTCTTTGGATATACTTTTCACATATTCTAAATCTTTAGATAGAATTAAAAAGTAACGACATTCTTCTAATGATACTTGCGCTATATTATAAAACCGTAGTTTTTCTTTATCACTAATTCTTTTATAACCCTCTGCTATGTTTGCTGTTATTGATATGGCTGCTCTTCTAAATTGTGATGTTAAACCATATACTTCTTCCTTTGGAAATTGTTTTGACATTTTATACACTTCTAATACAAACTGATGTCCTTTTTGCCAAACCAATAAATCTTCAAATGATGTTGTTTTATTCATATGCTTATTTTTTCAGTACTATTTCTCCTATAATCCTTAACTCCTAAAACACTCAATTACTTATAAGAATGTTCTCCCAGAAGTGAGTCATTAGAATTCAAAAATTGTTCTGTATAATACTTGGCATTTTTACAAGCATCTTCTAAAGGAAGTTGATTTGCTATATTTGAAGCTAAAGCTGAAGACAACACACAACCACTTCCGTGTTTTTCAAAAACCGAACCTGTAATCGGTGGAATATTTAGTTGTACTATTTTACTATGGTATATTTCATCCCATCCTCTTTTTTCTTCTCTATGACCTCCTTTTAAATAGATATTGGTTCTTTCTGTGATAAACTCAACGGTTTCTTCGATTGTTTTTTTAGGAAATAAAGCTTTTATTTCATCATAATTTGGAGTTATAAAGTCACAATGCAGCAATACTTTTTCAAATACTTTTAAGTTTTCTTTGGAATGAAAATCAAATCCAGTACTCGATTTTAATATTGGATCTAGCACTATTTTTATTGTAGGGTTACAACTTTTTAACACTTGAACAACCTCTAATAATACTTCCCAAGATTGAATAATTCCTATTTTGACTACAGAAATATCAAAGCGTTCAAAAAGTATTCTTATTTGATTGATAATTGTTTCTCTATCAATCCAAGTACACTCCTTAAAATCAACATCATTTTGAACAGTAACCGCAGTACATACCGATACCCCATATAAACCATGTGCCTCAAAAGTTTTAATATCCGAAGTCAATCCTGCTCCACTTGACGGATCAAATCCTGCAATTGTTAATATGTAATTTTTTCGCTTCATTCTTTTACTATACTTTCTTTTTTCCATTGATGAAAAAAGAAACAAAAAAATCTAGTCTTGTCACCTCTTCGTTCATAAAATCTCATCCTCGAAGTTAAATGAAAAGAACTCACTTCGTTCAAATAGCTTTTCATTTTTAACACTTCTTGTGGTGGATTTTAATGACTCGATTTGACTATGACTTTATCTAGTTCTACTAACTTTAATCAAAAGACTATTCTGTACATTCCTTATAATGACTCTTAATATTTTTAAAACTTGCTACTGGGTTTTCTGCATTCCAAACTCCTCCTAAAACACCAATTCCTTGAAAACCTAATGCTAAGGTTTCTTGAACGGTATCTGTATTGATTCCTCCCATGCCTATAATAGTCTTATCAATATGGTTTACATCAAAACCTCTTCCTTCATATCCTTTTTTAGATATAGAAGAAAAAATAGGGCTTAATAAATGATAATCAAATTCGATGTCGCAATTCGCCAGAACTGAAGGTTCATGAAAAGAGCTACTCATCGTTTTTCCTATCATGTTTAATCCTATAAAATATTCACTTCCATTCTCTAAAGCATCAATTCTTTTTTGTTCTTGAAAATGAATTCCTTTTAGTTTGAATTCATTAATGAGTTCATGAAAATAATGAGTAACTATTCTATCATGATACTGTTCGTCTATCTGATTCAAATAAGCCACATGCTCTTCATAATTCTTCTCTGGTTTTCTGAAATGATAATATTCCAATCCTTCTTTAAATAATCGCTGAAGGGTTTCAATTTCATTGGGAATATCTTTTTCTGGAGCTATTAAAACAATCATATAGTGAATTTTAAATTATGAATTACGAATTTAGAAATTGTCAACTCGTAATTCATAATTCTAAGTTTATATTTTATAGATAAACTTCTGAACCCTTGTCTTTAAATTCTTTTGATTTTTCTTCCATTCCTTTTGCAAAGACTTCATCTCCTTCTACTTTATTTTCAGCTGCAAAGTCGCGCACTTCCTGCGATATTTTCATAGAACAGAATTTTGGTCCACACATAGAACAGAAGTGTGCAATTTTAGCTCCTTCTGCTGGTAAAGTCTCATCGTGATATTCTCTAGCTAATTCTGGATCTAATCCTAAATTAAATTGGTCTTCCCAACGAAATTCAAAACGTGCTTTACTCAACGCGTCATCTCTGTGTTGCGCTCCTGGGTGTCCTTTTGCTAAATCAGCTGCATGAGCTGCTAATTTATAAGTAACGACTCCTGTACGTACATCTTCTTTATTTGGTAAACCTAAATGTTCTTTCGGTGTAACATAACACAACATAGCACAACCAAACCATCCAATCATCGCTGCTCCAATACCTGAAGTAATATGATCGTACCCCGGAGCAATATCAGTTGTTAAAGGCCCTAAGGTATAAAAAGGTGCTTCATCACAGGCTTCCAATTGCTTATCCATATTCGCCTTAATCATGTGCATTGGCACGTGACCTGGACCTTCTATAAAGCATTGTACTTCATGCTTACGTGCTATTTTTGTTAATTCCCCTAAGGTTTCTAGTTCAGCAAACTGTGCTTCGTCATTCGCATCGGCAATACAACCTGGGCGTAAACCATCTCCTAACGAAAAGGCAACATCATAAGCTTTCATTATTTCACAAATCTCTTCAAAATGGGTATATAAAAAACTCTCTTTATGGTGCGCTAAACACCATTTTGCCATAATAGACCCTCCTCTTGATACAATCCCTGTAATACGTTTAGCCGTCATAGGTACGTAACGCAAACGAACTCCTGCGTGAATCGTAAAATAATCTACTCCCTGCTCTGCTTGTTCAATTAGAGTATCTCTAAAAATTTCCCAAGTTAAGTCTTCAGCAATCCCATTTACTTTTTCCAATGCTTGATAAATAGGTACAGTTCCTACAGGTACAGGTGAGTTACGAATAATCCACTCACGTGTTTCATGAATGTTTTTCCCTGTAGATAAATCCATTATATTATCTGCTCCCCAACGACATGCCCATACTGCTTTTTCAACCTCTTCTTCTATTGATGAGGTTGTCGCTGAATTTCCAATATTAGCATTGATTTTCACTAAGAAATTACGCCCTAAAATCATAGGTTCGGCTTCTGGGTGGTTTATGTTAGAAGGAATTACTGCACGACCTCTAGCTACTTCTTCTCTTACAAACTCTGGAGTAATTTTTGCTGGAATACTCGCTCCAAAATCTTGCCCTTGATGTTGTTCTGACAAACGCGTCATTTCATCTATTCGCTGATTTTCACGAATGGCAATGTATTCCATTTCTGGAGTAATAATTCCTTTTTTAGCATAATGTAGCTGTGTTACATTATGTCCTTTTTTAGCCCTCTTTGGTTTACTTTTTAAATTGAATCGTAAATGATCTAAGCCTTTATCATTCAATCGTTCGTTACAATATTCAGAAGTAAATTCTGTTAATTCCTCTACATCTCCTCTGTCTAAAATCCATTGTTCACGAATACGTTCCAACCCATTATGAATATTAATTTCTTTAGTTGGATCAGTATAAGGTCCTGAAGTGTCGTACACTGTTACGGGTTCGTTAGGGGTTCTTTTTTTTGTCATCGAATCCACCGTGTCACTTAATTCGATTTCACGCATTGCTACGTTTATCTCTGGATAAACCTTTCCTTGAACGTATATTTTTTTTGAATTAGGAAATGGATGTCTTGTAATACCACTTTTTTTAGGTGCTGTGTCCTTTTTTTTCATTTTTTAAGGCTATTAGTTTGTATACTGTTGTTTGTTAATTGTTCGAATTATCCTCCTTGTGTAGATTTAATAATTAACACATTATCATTTCCTTTAAGTTTATATGAATTCCAATTTTCTTTTTTTATTACATTCTCGTTAACAGCAACAGCAATACCGTTCACTTGAACCTGTAGCTCATTTATTAGTTCTTGTAACGTTAATGTACTTGAAAATTCTCTTAAAGATTCGTTTACTCTTATTGTCATTGTATTAACATTTTTCAAAGTAAACTATAGAAGAAGAAATATAACGTGGTTATTATTAACCTTATATACTAGCATACAATACTACAACTTTTCCCTACGCTGGTGTTAACCATATCAGGTTCTAAGGATGTTTCTCAAACTAGTGAACTAGCTACTCCTAAAGTTTACGCAACAAATATAGATGTTTATTTTTTTCTTATTTACTTTTTCTACCTCATTTTCCGACACTCACACCTAAACAACTAACATACAAAACATTAAACCAATTTCTCTTGTTTTATTTTATGAAATTTATATACCTAAGTGGAGAAGCCCCTCTTAAAAAAACGACTCTTTCTGTTGAGTTAATAACAGAAGGCCGTAAACTGAAAAGCCTTATGAGTAGGTAAAACTAACCTTATTTATTATGAAAACTGAAACTTTACACCAAAACACTGAAAATTTAGTTGGAGGATGGTCTCCTTACAGAGATTTAACCTCTGAAGACAAAGTTATTTGGAATGAAACTCCAAAACCATTAGGGATTGACTATACTCCTTTTGCTGTATCTACCCAAATAGTTAACGGAGTTAACTATCGTTTTAAATGTACCGCCTCTATGCCTCCTGCTGAAGTAGTTTGGGAAGCTATTGTAGAAATTTATAAACCTATTAATGGTAAACCTAGAATTATTGGAATTATCCGTTTATAATTAAAAACTAAAAATTATGGCAACTACAATAGAAAAAACTCACGTTAAGTCAAATCAAGAGTTAGAAAAATTAGCTTCTGGAGAAGTTGGAATTATAGCAAAATATGCTTTTCAAAACCCGTATTCCATCAACGGACCATTTGGCACTTTAGAATTAACTCTTTCTGGTAACAACTCTGACAAGGAAGTTGCAGTTGGAGAAATAGAGATTAATACACTATGAGGATTGGGATCGTATACCAATCTTAAATTTACTGGTACAGGTAACTTTAATGGTAGTACGGGATATACAAGCATCCAAGCAAATTCTATCGGAACTATTACTATAAGACCTAATGCACCTAAACCTATTAAAGCCAAAGTAAATATTTCATTAAATCCAGGGTTTCAAGAAGGTACTTTAAGTGTTGAAGGTTTCTTTAATGATTTTACTATTAAAGCAACGTTTGTTCATTATATAAACAAAAACAATTAAGCATATTCTTTTTCGTTAACGTTTTTTATTCAAAAAAGAAAGCGGGCTTTAAAAAGCCCGCTTTCTTTCAAAATATTTCTTGTATGTTTTTTATAAACTCTTTACTTTTTTTGTTACTTCTTCAAGCACCTCAAAAGCGGTTTCGGCCATTTTATTACCTCTTAAATCTAATAACGGGTTTACTTCTACAAACTCTAAACAAGCTACTTTCTTACTTGCTAATAATCCGTTTATAAGATTGATGATTTCGTATTGATCAAATCCCTTAGGTACTGGAGTTCCTGTTCCATAAGAAATCATGTCACAATCCATTGAATCTACATCAAACGACACATAAATCACATCACAGTTAGAAAGTTTTTCCAAAGCTTCATTCACACAAACATCTAATCCACGGTAACGAACTTCTGCTACCATATAGTTTTTAATACCATATTTTTCCATTTGTTTATCCTCAGGTTCTTCTGTGTCACGAACTCCAAAGAATACAATATCTTCTGGTAAAACTTTTTGTCCAGAAGTTCCTATATTTTTCATTCGCTCCCATAACTCTGATGTTTCCCTATCTACATCATTAATTTGACAATCTAAGTTGTCATCTGAAATAGCAGCTGACAAAGGCATTCCATGAATATTTCCAGATGGTGATGTATAAGGTGAATGCAAGTCTCCATGGGCGTCAATCCAAACTACTCCAACTCTTTTAGTTGGGTTTGCTGCTTTTACACCACTAATTGTTCCTAATGCTGAAGAGTGGTCTCCTGACAATACAATTGGAAACTTCCCTTCTTGTAAATTTACTTTTACATGATTACTTAAGCGTTTGCATTGATTGAAGACGCTATCAATTCGTTTTGCAAATGAGTTATTTACTTTATTGTAAATAGATTCATTCTCTGTAATTACATCTTCAAAATCATACGAATCAAAGTAATTACTTTTTTGATTTATAGCTGCAATTTCAATTGCATCTACCCCCATATCAGAACCACGAGTCCCTGCTCCGATATCTGATCTATTTTTAATAATTTTAATTTCTTTCATCATCAGTTATTTTATATAAAAAAAATGTCATTTAATTATTTTAAATGACACTTTTCAAATAGTTTATCTCTTGTCTAACTCTACGAAATCTCTTAAGTTCTCTCCAACGTAAACTTGACGTGGACGACCTATTGGTTCTTTGTTTAAACGCATTTCTCTCCATTGAGCAATCCAACCTGGTAAGCGTCCTAAGGCAAACATTACTGTGAACATTTCTACAGGAATTCCCATAGCTCTATAAATAATTCCTGAATAGAAATCTACGTTAGGATATAACTTTCTTTCAACAAAATATGGATCATTTAATGCTTCTTGCTCTAATCCTTTTGCGATATCTAAGATTGGATCTTCAACTCCTAAGTTATTTAGTACTTCATCAGCAGCTTTTTTAATAATTTTCGCTCTTGGATCGAAGTTTTTATACACACGATGTCCGAACCCCATTAAACGGAAAGGGTCGTTTTTATCTTTGGCCTTTGCCATATACTTTTTAGTATCTCCTCCATCTTCTTTAATTGCTTCTAACATTTCAAGTACTGCTTGGTTTGCTCCTCCATGCAAAGGGCCCCATAAAGCTGAAATCCCTGCTGATAACGATGCAAATAACCCTGCATGTGATGATCCTACGATACGTACTGTAGATGTAGAACAGTTCTGCTCATGATCTGCATGTAAAATTAATAATTTGTCTAATGCATCTTTAACAATTGGATTTAACTCATACTCATCGTTTGGTTTTTGAAACATCATCGTTAAGATGTTTTCAACATAACCTAGCTTACGAGACCCATAATTTAATGGTAACCCTTGTTTCTTACGTAAAGTCCAAGCTACTAATACTGGGAATTTCCCCATTATTTTAACAATAGCTTTATACATATCTTCTTCTGAATCAACATTTACAGAAGATGGATTAAAAGCTGTTAATGCTGATGTTAACGATGATAACACTCCCATCGGATGTGCATTCTTTGGAAAAGCATCAATAATTTTTTTGATATCATCATCTACAATAGCTTCATCTAAGATATCACCATAAAATTTATCTAATTGCTCTTTAGTTGGTAACTCTCCAAAAATTAACGCATAAGCTACTTCTAAAAAATCTGCTTTTGCTGCTAATTCTTCAATTGAGTATCCACGGTATCTTAAAACTCCTTCTTCACCATTTAAAAATGTTATAGCACTTTGGCATGAACCTGTATTCTTGTATCCTGGGTCAATGGTTATAATCCCACCCATGGCTCCTCTTAAGGCTTTAATATCAATTGCAGTTTCATTTTCTGTTCCTTTTACTAAAGGAAACTCGTACGTATTTTCGCCAATTTGTATTTTTGCTATATCTGACATTTTTTAACTATAATTTTTTATGATTGAAGTGAATTGCGAAGATACCATTTTTTGGATTATTTTAAAAGGCTCTATTAATAGATTTTTAATATAAAAAAATCAATTTATTTTATTTAAAATAAACTTGAAAACACTCCCCCCCCCTTACCTGTGATACAATGTTTTATATAGAAAAAAGTGGTGTGAATTTTCCTTACAAAATTAGTTTTATCTAGATTATTTTATTTTTTCACCCTTACAAACTCATTTTAATATGATAGTTCTCGTGCTCTTTTAGGTATATGATTTTTTTATTGATAAAAAGATTAAAATACAAAATGGATATTTCTTTACACCTCACACATTAAATAACATTATTAAAAAAAATGTTAATTTTTTGTTATTATTTCATTAATAATCAATAAACATATATTTTTAGAAAAAATTAATTCAATTCATAAAACCCTTTCACAATGAAAAAATTTAAATTTATTATTGCATTATTATGCATATCCTTTTTTACTGTACAATGCACCCAAGAAGAAAGCAATTTAACAAGTGACAACTCGCCTATGGGGATTAACTCTCCAAGTATGTTAGAAATTAACAATGCTGAGTGCTACACTGTTGATGGTTTTGGTCCAAATTCTTATTGGGCTGAATATATAGTTAACCAATCTACTACTAATTTTTTAAAGACTGAACACAACGAAGCTGCGAGTTTTTTTGGAATGGGTAATGTACCTTTATACTTAGCAGGTGGCGACGGAACTTTCAATGCTCTTTCTTATTCTAATGGTTACGTAGTATGGGGAGAAGAGTTATTAGCTAGTGCTTTAAATTATGGTAATGTTGCTATTGCTTACGTTGCTGCTCATGAAATGGCACATCAGGTACAGTTTAGAGACAACACTATTCCTAGTGGTAATCATGTTAGTGCTACTGAATTAGAAGCCGATGGGTTTGGAGGATATTTTATTCGTAGAACTTATACTAGTGATTGGAATACTGCAGCGGGTGCTTACAACTTCTCACAAACATTAGCTGGTCCTAATGGTAGTTCTCATGGTACAGCTGCACAAAGAAGGTCTGCTTTTAGGTTAGGTTACTTATTAGGGGATAACGGTACTTATTCTAACAAAAACTTTGATTCAAACTTTTTTTACTACTATGACTATTATGTAAAAGGTGGTAGATTAAAATTAGAATTGGTTAAGCCTTCTACTATCGAACAAAGTCAGCACGAGCATATTGTAGCACACTTAGAAGAGTTACAAAAAATTGCTTCAGGAGAAATTTCTGAAGAAGAATTCTTAAACTTAAATTAAAATATAATCAACTAAAATAAACGAATTGAATTGAATTTCAAAGGCTGTCTTACATGTAAGACAGCTTTTGTTTTTTTTATTTTTATACTACTTAACCTTGATTTGGTTTTTCTTGATCTTCTTCATAATTCTTTTCAAAGCACTATGAATAATAAGGTTTGAGTTTTTTGAAAGCGCATAATCATTATCTTTTTCAGAAACAACTAATTTACCAACTACTGTTTGACTATATATTATTTTAAACATATTTAAATCGTAGATACTAAGTACCACCTCACCTATGTTTTTTGAAGGATCAGTTTGAGAATTACTTGCCCCTAAAACACCTACTTCATTGGATATATTTTTAGTTCTAATATCAATAAAGTAATCATAACCTGTGCCGTTTTTTATATCTTTTAAAATAGATTTATCAAGACTAGGTGAAATATTACTAGGAATTAATAGTCCTTTCATGTTGCTAACCACCAAAAGTCTATTACCTATAAGTTCAGAAAATCGTTCATTTGCCATTTCAGTTAAACCATCTTTTCTAATGTTTTTAAAAGAGGTAACATCATTTAACAACCACTTTCCTTTTCTGAAATCTAATCGTGAATTTACATCTCCTGAATGAGTGTATTTTACCGAATTACAAGACGTAATTACAATAACAGCAAGTAATATGTATAAGTATTTCATATTTCTATAAATCAAACCCTAAATTTAGTTGTAACATTAAGGGGAAAAAACCATGACCTCCATTTACATCAAAATAATAAATAGGTCCCATATCAAATAATAAGTGAAAGTTTTTACCGTATTTACGTTGGATACCCCAAGTAGGTCCGACAGCAAAATCTAAATTATCAGTTACTACATCATCTCCAAAAAGAGTTTTACCTCTTGTTAAAATACGAGCTGATATAAAATTTGCTGAATTGTTGGTTATATTCAAACCTTTAGTTTTACGTTTATCAAAATTATAAAACCATCTCTGTTGCACGTCTAAAAAAGGGTTTATGGCATATACTAACCCTGTATCTACATCAGAAGCTGAAGAGTGTGGATAACTTCCACTATATCCTATTCCTACCCCTATAGAAAGGGTTGAGTTATTTCCAATAGGCATTTCATATTCAATTCCTGGGTTTAAAAAATTTACTCTCCAAACACGCTGCGTTAGTTTTTCTTGAGAAAATAATGTCATAGTTATTAAGCTACTGATAAATAGCATTGTTCTTTTCATAGTTAATTTTTATAATTAAATAACAGAATAAAAGGACATTACCCTACTTTTTTTTTAAAAAAAAATAGTAATAACTAAAAAAAGCTTGCACATGTATGTGCAAGCTTTAAAGACTCCATTAAAATAAATTATTTTATTTTAAACGCTTTTTCTTGTGGATAGTAAGCTACATCAACCAATTGTTCTTCAATACGTAATAATTGATTGTATTTTGCCATACGATCTGAACGTGAAGCTGAACCTGTTTTAATTTGCCCACAGTTTAATGCTACCGCTAAATCTGCAATGGTATTATCTTCTGTTTCTCCTGAACGGTGACTCATCACAGAAGTATACCCTGCATTATGTGCCATATTCACAGCTGCAATTGTTTCTGTTAATGTACCAATTTGGTTTACCTTTATTAAAATTGAATTTGCTATTCCATTCTCAATTCCTTTTGATAAACGCTCTACATTAGTTACAAATAAGTCGTCTCCTACTAACTGAACTCTATCTCCTACTTTTTCTGTTAAGTATTTCCATCCATCCCAATCATTTTCGTCCATTCCATCTTCAATAGAAATAATAGGGTATTTTTCGCATAACTCTGCTAAGTAGTCTGCTTGTTCTTGGCTAGTACGAACTTTACCTTTTGCTCCTTCAAATTTAGTATAATCATATTTACCGTCTACATAAAATTCAGCGGAAGCACAATCTAACGCTATCATAATTTCGTCTCCGAATTTATATCCAGCATTTTTAGTTGCCAAAGCAATTGTTTCAATAGCATCCTCTGTTCCTTCTAATGTTGGTGCAAACCCTCCTTCATCTCCTACTGCTGTAGATAAATTACGATCGTGTAGTACTTTCTTTAAGTTATGAAAGATTTCAGAACCTACTTGCATTGCTTCAGTAAAATTTTGGGCTTTAATTGGCATAACCATAAACTCCTGAAATGCGATTGGTGCATCTGAATGTGAACCCCCATTTATGATATTCATCATTGGAACTGGTAACGTATTTGCTGATACTCCACCTACATAGCGATATAATGGTAAACCCAACTCATTTGCTGCTGCTTTCGCTGCTGCTAAAGAAACTCCCAAAATGGCATTGGCTCCTAGTTTTGATTTATTTGGAGTTCCATCTAAATCAATCATTAGTTGATCAATCATGTTTTGCTCAAAAACTGATACTCCTAATAATTCTTGCGCTATAGCAGTGTTTACATTTTCAACTGCTTTTAACACTCCTTTACCCATATAATCATTTCCCCCATCGCGTAACTCAACAGCTTCATGTTCTCCTGTAGAGGCTCCTGATGGTACTGCTGCTCTACCTATGATTCCGTTTTCAGTAGTTACATCTACTTCTACTGTTGGATTACCCCTTGAATCAAAAATTTGACGTGCGTGAATGTTGATGATAATACTCATAGTGTTTATTTTTTTCTCTTGAACAATGCCAAGAGTGATCTGTAATTTATTTTCATTATAGATTCCCGTGAATTTTAGTCTACGAGAATCTCTATATTTTTATTTATTTAAGCTTTTACTTTTTTGATGTTTTCGATAAACTCGTCAAATAAGTATTCTGCATCGTGTGGACCAGGACTGGCTTCTGGATGATACTGAACAGAAAATACATTTTTTGTTTTCATTCTGATACCTGCCACTGTATTGTCGTTCAAGTGTACATGTGTAATTTCTACATCAGGATGCGCTTCTGTTTCTTCTCTATTAATAGCAAAACCATGATTTTGAGAAGTTATCTCTCCTTTTCCTGTCAATAAGTTTTTTACAGGGTGATTAATACCTCTATGACCATTGTGCATTTTATAAGTAGAAATTCCATTGGCTAATGCAATTACTTGGTGCCCTAAACAGATTCCAAATAATGGTAAATCTTTCTCAATAATTTCTTTTGCTGTATTTTGAGCTTCTTCTAATGGTTCTGGATCTCCAGGTCCGTTAGAAATAAAATACCCATCTGGATTAAATTCACTCATTTGTTCAAAACTAGCATTGTATGGATATACTTTAACATAAGCACCTCTTTTTGCTAAATTTCTTAAAATGTTTTTCTTAATACCAATATCTAATGCTGATATCTTAATTGAGGCATTTTCATCACCAACAAAATAAGGTTCTTTGGTTGATACCTTTGAAGCTAACTCTAATCCTTCCATGTTAGGTGTATCAGCTAATTGCTTTTTTAATTCGTCAATTTTATCTACTTCTGTAGAAATGATAGCATTCATGGCTCCATTATCTCTAATATAAGATACTAACGCACGTGTATCAACATCTGAAATGGCTACTAAATTATGCTTCTCGAACCAATCAAATAAGTTTCCATCAGAATCTACGCGAGAGTGTGTAAAACTGAAGTTACGACAAATTAATCCTGAAATTTTAATTCCTTCAGACTCTATTTCTTCATTATTAACTCCATAATTACCAATATGTGCATTGGTAGTTACCATTAATTGTCCAAAGTAAGAAGGATCTGTAAAAATCTCTTGGTATCCAGTCATACCTGTATTAAAACAAATTTCTCCTGTTGCGGTTCCTTCTATTCCAATAGATTTCCCGTAGAAAATAGTTCCGTCTGCTAATAGAACTAATGCTTTTTTACGTGTTTGATATTTCATTTAGTGTGTTGTGTAATTTGTTTGCAAAAATATATAAAAAAAGGGACAAACATTAAATGTTTATCCCTTTGATATAATTTATAAAAATTTTCATTTTTATTCTTCTTCTTGTGAAGTTTTAGTTTCAACAGCAGCTCCTTCAGTCTTCTTCGCTCCACCACGACGGCTACGACGAGTAGTCTTTTTAGCTTTGTTTCCTTTTGGATCGTATAATTCGTTATAATCAACTAATTCTACCATTGCCATAGAAGCGTTATCTCCTTGACGGTTTCCTAATTTGATGATACGTACGTATCCTCCTGGTCTGTCTGCTACTTTTACAGAAATTTCTTTGAATAATTCTGTTACAGCTTCCTTACTACGTAAATAACTAAATACTGTACGACGGTTGTGAGTTGTATCGTCTTTAGATTTTGTAATTAAAGGCTCTACAAACTTACGTAAAGCTTTAGCTTTAGCTTCAGTAGTATTGATACGCTTATGCTCTATTAAAGAACAAGCCATGTTAGATAACATCGCTTTTCTGTGCGCTGTTTTTCTTCCTAAATGATTAAATTTCTTTCCGTGTCTCATGACATTTGGTTTTAGCTTTCATCTTGCTACTAACCCTAGTTTAGGGGAGCAAAATATGAAAGGTTAATCTTTATCTAATTTGTATTTGCTTAAATCCATTCCGAAATTTAAACCTTTGTTAGCCACTAACTCATCTAATTCAGTTAATGATTTTTTACCAAAGTTTCTGAACTTCATTAAATCGCTTTTGTTAAATGATACTAAGTCTCCTAAAGTATCTACTTCTGCAGCTTTTAAACAGTTTAAAGCACGAACTGATAAATCCATATCAACTAATTTCGTCTTTAATAACTGACGCATATGCAATGACTCTTCATCATATGTTTCAGTTTGTGCGATTTCATCTGCCTCTAAAGTGATACGCTCATCAGAGAATAACATAAAGTGGTGGATTAAAATCTTAGCTGCTTCTGTTAAGGCATCTTTAGGATTGATAGATCCATCAGTATCAATATCGAAAACTAATTTTTCGTAATCGGTCTTTTGTTCTACACGGAAATTTTCAACAGCATACTTTACATTCTTTATTGGAGTGTAAATAGAATCTGTAAAAATAGTTCCTAAAGGAGCACCAGCTCTTTTGTTTTCTTCTGCTGGTACAAAACCTCTACCTTTTTCAATGGTAATTTCAGCATTTAACGTTACTGATTTATCCATGTTACAAATTACTAAATCTGGATTTAGTACTTGAAAACCTGAGATAAACTTTTGTAAATCACCAGCTGTTAATTGCTCTTGTCCTGATATTGCTATAGAAACTGTTTCTCTATCAGATTCTTCAATCTGCTTCTTAAAACGCACTTGTTTTAAGTTTAAGATAATTTCAGTTAAATCTTCTACAACACCTTGAATTGTTGAAAATTCATGATCAACTCCGTCAACACGTAATGATGTAATGGCAAATCCTTCAAGAGAAGATAATAATACTCTTCTTAAAGCGTTACCAACTGTTAATCCAAAACCTGGTTCAAGAGGTCTGAATTCGAATCTTCCTGAAAAATCAGTAGATTCAATCATTATTACTTTATCAGGCTTTTGAAAATTTAAAATTGCCATATTTTTTTTCTTCGTTTTAATTGTTATTCAGTTGCGCGATTTATAAGTGTGAAGAAATACAAACAAACCCTTTGGCTGAACACCAATATGATTAATTTATTACTTAGAGTATAATTCTACGATTAACTGCTCTTTGATATTCTCAGGAATTTGTAACCTTTCTGGTACTTTTACAAATGTTCCAGATTTTTGATCAGCATTCCAAGATAACCACTCATAAACATTGCTGTTAGATGCTAATGAATTTTCAATAGCTTCTAAAGATTTAGATTTCTCTCTAACCGCAATAACATCTCCTTCTCTTAAACTGTAAGATGGAATGTTTACAATCTCACCATTTACTGTAATGTGACGGTGAGAAACTAATTGACGAGCTCCACTACGAGATGGTGAAATACCTAAACGGTAAACAACATTATCTAAACGAGACTCACATAATTGTAATAAAATTTCACCTGTAACTCCTTGAGAAGATGATGCTTTTTTAAACAAATTACGGAACTGACGCTCTAATATACCATACATATATTTAGCTTTCTGCTTTTCCATTAACTGGATAGCATATTCAGATTTTTTTCCTCTACGTTTACCTACACCATGTTGTCCTGGAGGGTAATTTCTTTTTTCGAAGTTTTTATCGTCTCCGAAGATTGCTTCGCCAAACTTACGAGCAATTTTAGTTTTTGGTCCTGTATATCTTGCCATTTCTAATTAATTTAGTAGGGATTATGAATTAAGGCTTACTCCTTCGATAATCTGTATATCCTACTGTTGTTAAAATATTTATTTTTTGTGCACAATAGTACACTTAAATAAAATATAAGTTGAAAATTAATTCAACTTATACTCTACGTCTTTTTGGTGGACGACATCCATTGTGAGGAATTGGAGTAACATCAATAATTTCTGTTACCTCGATACCTGTATTGTGGATAGATCTGATTGCAGATTCTCTACCATTACCTGGTCCTTTAACATACACCTTTACTTTACGTAAACCTGCCTCTTTAGCAACGTTAGCACAATCTTCTGCTGCTAACTGAGCTGCGTAAGGAGTGTTCTTTTTAGAACCTCTGAAACCCATTTTACCTGCAGATGACCAAGAAATAACGTCACCTTTTTTGTTTGTTAAAGAAATAATAATATTGTTGAACGATGCAGTTACGTGAGCTTCACCAACTGATTCTATTACAACTTTACGTTTTTTTGTTACTTTCGACTTTGCCATGATTCTTTACTATTAGTAAAAAATAATCAATGATTATTTTTTCTTGTTAGCTACAGTTTTTCTCTTACCTTTTCTAGTACGAGAGTTATTCTTCGTTCTTTGACCTCTTAATGGTAAACCAAGTCTGTGACGAATACCTCTTTGACATCCGATGTCCATTAAACGCTTAATGCTTAATTGAACTTCAGAACGTAACTCACCTTCAATAGTGAAAGCTCCTACTTGCTCACGAATTGCCGCAATTTGATCATCAGTCCAATCTTGAACTTTGATACTCTCATCTATATTAGCAGCAGCTAAAACTTCTTTAGCTCTACTTTTTCCTATACCAAAGATGTAAGTTAAAGCGATAACACCTCTTTTATTCTTTGGAATATCTATACCTGCGATTCTTGCCATAACTACCCTTGTCTTTGTTTAAATCTAGGATTCTTTTTGTTAATTACATATAATCTGCCTTTTCTGCGTACAATTTTGCAGTCGGCACTTCTTTTCTTAATTGATGCTCTTACTTTCATCAGTGTGTGTTTTTAATATCTGTAAGTAATTCTTGCCTTTGATAAATCATACGGACTCATTTCTAACTTCACTTTATCACCAGGTAATAATTTAATGTAATGCATACGCATTTTTCCTGAAATGTGTGCCGTAACAATATGTCCGTTTTCTAATTCTACTCGAAACATTGCATTTGATAATGCTTCAGTAATTGTTCCGTCTTGTTGAATTGCTGGTTGCTTAGCCATATTATTTTAATGATTTTCTGTTACTGTTACCTGTTTTCATTAAACCATCATAACGACTGTTTAATAAATACGAGTTTATTTGCTGTATCGTGTCGATTGCAACCCCTACCATAATGATTAATGATGTTCCTCCATAAAACATTGCCCAGTTTTGAGTAACTCCAAACTTTACAATAATTGCTGGTAAAATAGATAAAGCTGCTAAAAATATAGACCCTGGTAATGTGATTCTCGACAATACTGAATCTAAAAAGTTAGCAGTTTCTTCACCTGGTTTATATCCAGGAACAAAACCATTACTTCTCTTTAAGTCTTCTGCCATTTTATTCGTTGGAATAGTAATAGCAGTGTAGAAGTAACTAAAGATAATAATTAATAATGCAAATATAACGTTATACCATAAACCGTTAATATCAGTTAAACTGTTTAATGCTGGGTACTTTTGCCCTAGTGCTATTGGTAAAAACATAATAGCTTGTGCAAAAATAATTGGCATTACTCCAGCTGCATTCAATTTTAATGGAATGTACTGTCTTGCGCCATCAACATCTTTAATGTTTGTAACTGCTGTACGACGTGCGTATTGAACGGCTACTTTACGTACTGCTGTAACTAATAATACGGTTAACAAGATTACTACAAACCAAACTATTAATTCGATTAAAATCATCATAATTCCTCCAGCACCTGCAGTTTGCTTAGAAACTAACTCTTGTATAAATGCTGCTGGGAAGTTTGCGATAATACCAACGGTAATTAATAATGATATTCCATTACCAACTCCTTTATCAGTAATACGCTCTCCTAACCACATTGCAAAAATTGTTCCTGCACTTAAAAGAATGATAGATGATATCCAAAATGTTGCTCCTGTTACTAAAAATGCTTCTTGCGGTAAACCCATTTGATTTTGAATTACTCCAATATAGGTTGGTGCTTGAAATAATGTAATAGCAATAGTAAGCCATCTTGTTATTTGCGTAATCTTCTTACGTCCACTTTCTCCATCTTTTTGTAATTTCTGTAAATATGGTACCGCAATACCCATTAACTGAACTACAATTGATGCAGAAATATAAGGCATTATACCAAGTGCCATTACTGACGCTCTAGCAAATGCCCCTCCTGTAAATGCGTTTAATAAACCTAAAAGTCCACTGTCAGTACTGTCTTTTAATGCTGATAACTGAGTAGGATCAATTCCTGGTAATGGAACTGCTGCCATAAAACGGTAAACAGCGATTAAACCTAAGGTTAAAAGTAATTTCTCTTTTAACTCTTCAATCTTCCAAATGTCTTTTAAAGTATTTATAAAATTCATCATTTACAATTCTTATAATGTTACTGCTTCACCTCCTGCTGCTTCAATAGCCGCTTTAGCTGATGCTGTAAATTTATGTACAGTTATATTTAATTTAGCTTTTAACTCTCCATCACCTAATATTTTAACTAAGTCATTTTTACGAGCTAATCTGTTTTCTACTAAAATGTCTAAATTTACTGTATCTGTTATCTTTCCGTTATCTACTAATGATTGTAACTTGTCTAAATTTACACCAACATATTCTTTACGATTAATGTTAGTGAAACCAAATTTAGGTACACGTCTTTGAAGTGGCATTTGCCCTCCTTCAAATCCTATTTTACGAGAATAACCAGAACGAGATTTAGCTCCTTTATGTCCTCTTGTAGAGGTACCTCCGTGACCAGAACCTTCTCCACGAGCGATTCTTTTACCGCTTTTTGTAGATCCTGCTGCTGGTTTTAAGTTGTGTAAACTCATCTTTATATTGTCTTATTTAATTTCTTCAACAGAAACTAAGTGTGAAACTTTACTTACCATACCCAAAATTGTAGCTGATGCATCATGTTCTACAGTTTGGTTCATTTTACGTAAACCTAACGCCTCTAACGTTCTTTTTTGATTTTTAAGGCGACCGATTTGACTTTTTACTTGTGTAACTCTAATTTTACTCATCGTCTTAAATTTTAACCGTTAAAAACTTTCTCTAAAGATATACCTCTTTGCTTAGCAATAGTTGCCGCACTACGTAATTGTAATAAAGCATCAAAAGTTGCTTTTACTACGTTATGAGGATTTGATGACCCTTGAGATTTTGATAATACATCTTTAATACCAACAGCTTCTAATACTAAACGTACAGCACCCCCGGCAATAACCCCGGTACCGTGTGAAGCAGGCTTAACGAATACTTTCGCCCCACCAAATTTACCTTTTTGCTCGTGTGGTAATGTTCCTTCTAAAATAGGGATACGTACTAAATTTTTCTTTGCGTCTTCTACTGCTTTTGCAATTGCAGAAGAAACATCTTTAGACTTTCCTAATCCATGACCTACAACTCCGTTACCATCTCCTACCACTACGATTGCAGAGAAACCAAATGCTCTACCTCCTTTAGTTACTTTGGTAACACGTTGTACACCTACTAATTTATCTACAAGCTCTAATCCGCTTGGTTTTACTCTTTCTACGTTTTTATATCCTAACATAATATAATTTCTTAAAATTTTAAACCAGCTTCTCTTGCAGCGTCTGCTAATACTTTAACTCTACCGTGGTATAAATATCCGTTACGGTCGAAAGCAACAGTATCTACGCCAGCTTTAACAGCTTTTTCAGCAATTGCTTTCCCTACAGATGTAGCCGCTTCTGCTTTAGAGCTAGATGTAATTTCTTTATCTCTTGATGATGCAGATGCTAATGTTACACCAGCAACGTCATCGATTAACTGAGCATAGATTTCTTTGTTACTTCTAAAAACTGATAACCTTGGTTTCTCAGCTGTACCTGTAACAATTTTTCTAATTCTATACTTAATTCGTTGTCTTCTTTCAAGCTTTGATAATGCCATAATAATTTCTCTTATTTATTATGCAGATTTACCTGCTTTTCTTCTTAATACTTCTCCTACAAACTTAACTCCTTTCCCTTTGTAAGGCTCTGGCCTACGGAATGAACGAATTTTTGCTGCAACTTGACCAACTAATTGTTTGTCATGTGAAGTTAATTTTACAATTGGATTCTTACCTTTTTCAGATACAGTTTCAACCTTAACTTCTGGAGCTAAATTTAAAACAATGTTATGAGAGAAACCTAAGGCTAAATCTAACTTCTGTCCTTGGTTAGATGCTCTATAACCAACACCTACTAACTCTAATTCTTTAGTAAAACCTTTACTTACACCTTCAACCATGTTATTGATTAAAGCACGGTATAAACCATGTGCAGCTCTATGATCTTTACTTTCTGATGGTCTTTCTAAAGTGACTGTACCATCTTCAACTTTTACAGTAATTCCAGACTTAATTTCTTGAGTTAACTCTCCTAATTTTCCTTTTACTGTTACCACATTTCCGTCTACTTTTACTTCAACACCTTGTGGCAATGCGATTGGATTTTTTCCTATTCTACTCATCTTACAAAATGTTTTTTAGTAAACGTAACATAATACTTCTCCACCTACGTTCTCTAGTCTTGCTTTTTTGTTTGTCATTACACCTCTTGATGTAGAAACAATAGCAATACCTAACCCGTTTAATACTCTTGGCATTTCTTTAGCGCCAACGTATCTACGTAAACCTGGTGTTGAAATTCTTTGAATCTTTCTGATTACTGACTCTTTCGTATCACGATCGTATTTTAAAGCTATTTTAATAGTTCCTTGAACTTTATCTTCATTGAACTGATAACTTAAAATGTAACCTTGATCGAACAAAATTTTCGTCATTTCCTTCTTCAACTTTGAAGCAGGAACTTCAACTACTCTGTGATTTGCTGCAATAGCATTTCTCACACGAGTAAGAAAATCCGCGATTGGATCTGTATACATAGTTAATTAAATTGTGGTTTTGGTTTTTAGCGACTCTATTTCACTTGATAAAGTACAGTTACTAAACCTGAAACCAGTTAATATTTATTTTTCGCTTTTCAAGGTAAAATCTCGTAGGCATTATACTATTACAAGTATTTACTTACAAGGCGTAATTTACCTCACAAAAACAGTGTGCAAATATACATAAACTTTTTGAAAATCAAACCTTTTTGATGATTATCATTTTTACTATCAAAATATTACGTTTTAGCCAGTATGTTTAATCTAAAATGAAACTCAAAAAAACTACTTATTACAACTCTATTTTTAAGCACAAAAGGTGTACAACTTTGTATTGTTGTACACCTTTATATTTTGTATCTAAAGAGCTATTTTACCAGCTTGCTTTCTTAACACCTGGAATTAATCCTTGGTTAGCCATTTCACGGAAAGTAACACGTGAAATTCCGAACTGACGCATATATCCTTTTGGACGTCCAGTTAGTTTACAACGGTTGTGCATTCTAATTGGTGATGCGTTTTTTGGTAACTTTTGTAACGCTTCGTAGTCTCCAGCTTCTTTTAAAGCTTTTCTCTTTTCTGCATACTTAGCAACCATTTTAGCTCTTTTACGCTCACGCGCTTTCATTGATTCTTTAGCCATCTTATTAATTCTTTTTAAATGGTAATCCTAATTCTCCTAATAATGATTTAGCTTCTTTATCAGTATTTGCAGATGTTACAAAAGTAATATCCATACCACTAATTTTTTTCACTTGATCAATATTAATCTCTGGGTAGATGATTTGTTCAGTAACTCCTAAGTTGTAATTACCTCTACCATCAAAACCATTTGCCTTGATTCCGTTAAAATCTCTTACACGTGGTAAAGAAGCTGTAACTAACCTATCTAAAAATTCGTACATTTTATCTCCTCTTAACGTAACTTTTACACCAATTGGCATTCCTTTACGTAATTTGAAGTTTGCAACGTCTTTTTTAGAGATGGTAGATACTGCTTTTTGACCTGTAATAGTAGTTAACTCGTCAATAGCATATTCTATTAATTTCTTATCTGCTATAGCTGCACCAACACCTTTACTTACAACGATTTTTTGTAATTTAGGTACTTGCATTACATTGCTATAACCAAATTCATCAGTAAGAGCTTTGATAACTCTGCTCTTGTACTCTTCTTTTAATCTTGGTACGTAACTCATTGTTATATTGCTTTATCTGATTTTCTTGAAACTCTAACTTTTTTTCCACTTTCCTTATCAAAGTCATACCCTACTCTTACTGTTTTACCATTTTCGATTAAGGCAACGTTTGATATATGTAATGGAGCTTCTTTCTTTACAATTCCTCCTTGTGGATTTGCAGCACTTGGTTTAGTGTGTTTAGACACCATATTTACACCTTCTACTACTACTCTATCCTTATCTTTAAGAATTTGTAAAACTTTCCCTTCAGATCCTTTGTGATCTCCTGCTATAACTTTAACAGTATCTCCTGATTTAATTTTAAATTTTTTCATTTTAAAATCTGATTTTATAACACCTCAGGTGCTAATGATACTATTTTCATAAATTGTTTCTCACGTAATTCACGAGCCACAGGTCCGAATACACGTGTTCCTCTCATTTCCTCTGTAGGATTTAAAAGTACACAAGCATTATCATCAAATCTGATATATGATCCGTCTTTACGTCTAACTTCTTTCTTAGTACGAACAACAACTGCACGAGATACTTGACCTTTCTTTACAGTTCCGTTTGGAGTTGCAGATTTTACCGATACTACGATTTTATCTCCAACGCTAGCGTAACGCTTTTTTGTTCCTCCTAAAACTCTAATCACTAAAACTTCTTTTGCTCCAGTGTTATCTGCGACTTTTAATCTTGATTCTGTCTGTAACATATTATTTAGCTCTTTCTAGGATTTCTACTAATCTCCAACGCTTAGATTTACTCATAGGACGTGTTTCCATGATCCTTACAGTATCACCTTCGTTGCAATCGTTATTCTCGTCATGTGCAACGTACTTCTTAGTCTTTAATACGAACTTTCCGTACATTGGGTGCTTTACTCTTTTTACCTCGTTTACAACGATAGATTTCTCCATCTTGTTACTAGATACTACACCGATTCTCTCTTTTCTAAGATTTCTTTTTTCCATCTTTAAAACTGACTAGAATTATTGTAATTCTCTTTTAGTTAACTCTGTAGCAATTCTTGCTACAGTTTTTCTTAAGCTGCGTAACTCTAATGGGTTTTCCAATGGAGTTATGGCGTGAGCCATCTTAAGATCAGTATAATTTTTCTTCAACGCCCCTAGCTTTTCTTGTAAGTCAGCTGTTGATAATTCTTTAATTTCTGATTGTTTCATGATCTAATAGAATTAAGCGTTATAATCAAAATCTCTTGCTATTACAAACTTCGTTTTTACAGGAAGTTTTTGCGCTGCTAAACGTAAAGCTTCTTTTGCTACTTCCATTGGTACTCCACCAATTTCAAACAAAATTCTACCTGGTTTCACAACTGCTACAAAATGGTCTGGTGCACCTTTACCTTTACCCATACGTACCTCTAATGGTTTCTTAGTGATAGGTTTATCTGGGAAAATTTTAATCCAAAGTTGCCCCTCTCTTTTCATATAACGAGTTGCCGCAATACGAGCTGCCTCAATTTGACGAGAGGTAAGTAAGTTCTGGTCTAATGATTTGATACCAAACATTCCGTTAGAAAGTTCAGTACCTCTACCAGAGTTACCTTTCATATTTCCTTTCGCCTTCTGTACCTTACGGTATTTTACTCTTTTTGGCTGTAACATTGTTAATTTCTTTTAAAAATTATTTTCTTCTGCGAGGTTGACGTTTACCACCACCTTTGTTTCCACTACCTTTTTGCTTAGATAGTCCAACTAATGGAGATAATTCACGTTTTCCATAAACCTCACCTTTCATAATCCATACTTTCACACCGATTCTTCCGTATGTAGTATGTGCTTCAACAAGTGCATAATCGATATCTGCTCTAAAGGTAGAAAGAGGAATTCTTCCTTCTTTGTAATGCTCAGAACGTGCCATTTCAGCTCCATTTAAACGACCTGATAATTGCACTTTAATTCCTTCTGCATTCATTCTCATTGCAGCTGCGATTGCCATTTTAGTAGCTCGCTTGTAAGAAATTCTGTTTTCGATTTGACGAGCAACACTAGCTGCAACTAATTTTGCATCTAATTCTGGACGTTTAATTTCGAAAATATTAATTTGAACTTCTTTACCAGTAATTTTCTTAAGCTCTTCTTTTAACTTGTCTACCTCTTGACCTCCTTTACCAATAATGATACCTGGACGTGCAGTAGTGATAGTAACGGTTACAAGCTTTAAAGTACGCTCAATAATAACTCTTGATACACTTGCTTTAGATAATCTAGCATATAAATACTTTCTTATCTTATCATCTTCAGCAATCTTATCTCCGTAGTCATTTCCACCATACCAGTTAGATTCCCATCCTCTGATAATTCCTAAACGATTTCCTATTGGATTTGTCTTTTGTCCCATTTCTACTTTGATTAATTACTGTTATTTTTAGTTCCTAACTCTAAAGTTACGTGATTAGAACGCTTACGAATTCTATGTGCACGACCTTGTGGAGCTGGTCTTAACCTTTTTAACATACCTGCGCTATCAACACAAATTGATTTTACGTATAATCCAGCATCTTCGATACTCGCATCTTCATTTTTAGCTTGCCAGTTAGCAATAGCTGATAATAATAACTTTTCTAAGTTACGTGATGCTTCTTTTGAACTGAACTTTAAAATTTGTAAAGCTTTTTCAACTTCTACTCCTCTTACTAAATCTGCTACCAAGCGCATTTTCCTTGGTGATGTAGGACAATTAGTTAATTTAGCAAAAGCTCTAGACTTTCTAGCTTCTTTTAACTGTGTTGCCATGTTATGTTTACGACTTCCCATAATTTCCTACTATTTTTTACCTTTATTTTTTGCACCAGCGTGTCCTCTAAACGAGCGTGTTGGTGAAAATTCGCCTAATTTATGACCTACCATGTTTTCAGTAACGTAAACTGGTACAAACTGACGTCCGTTGTGAACTGCAATTGTTTGTCCTACGAAATCAGGGGTAATCATACTTGCTCTAGACCAAGTTTTGATAACTGACTTACTACCTGCTTCTACGTTAGCTAACACTTTCTTCTCTAACTTATAGTGAACGTAAGGTCCTTTTTTTAATGATCTTGCCATGGTTTATTATTTCTTTCTACGTTCTACGATATACTTATTACTAGCTTTGGTCTTTGATCTAGTCTTATATCCTTTAGCAGGAATACCGTTTCTAGATCTTGGATGCCCTCCAGAAGAACGTCCTTCACCACCTCCCATTGGGTGATCAACTGGGTTCATTCTTACTGCATTCGTTCTTGGTCTTCTTCCTAACCATCTACTTCTACCTGCTTTACCTGAAACTAATAACTGGTGATCTGAGTTAGACACTACTCCAATTGTAGCCATACAAGTTAATAAGATAAATCTTGTTTCTCCAGAAGGTAATTTAACTGTTGCATATTTACCTTCTTTCGCTAGTAATTGAGCAAAAGCTCCAGCAGAACGAGCCATAACAGCTCCTTGACCTGGATGTAACTCTATACAAGAAATTGTAGTACCTAAAGGAATTTCACTTAAGTACATAGCATTTCCAACTTCTGGAGCTGCATCTTTTCCTGAAATGATTGTTTGACCTACTTTTAATCCGTTTTGTGCAATTACATAACGTTTTTCACCATCAGCATAACTAACTAATGCAATAAATGCCGTACGGTTTGGATCGTACTCGATAGTTTTTACTGTTGCAGGAATACCTTGCTTATCTCTTTTAAAATCGATAATACGGTATTTTTGTTTATGACCTCCACCTATGTTACGTGTAGTCATTCTACCCTGATTGTTTCGACCTCCAGATCGTTTTTTCGGAGCTAATAAAGATTTCTCCGGCTTATCAGTAGTAATGGTGTCGAACCCATTTACAACTCTAAAACGCTGACCTGGTGTTATTGGTTTTAATTTTCTAACTGACATTCTGTCTTTTCTTAAAGATTGTTATAAAAATCAATAGTTTCTCCTTCAGCTAACTGAACGATTGCTTTCTTGTACCCACTTGTTATCCCTGTTACTAAACCTTTTTTAGTGTATTTAGTTTTTCTTTGAATAGGATAGTTCATTGTTTTTACAGATTCAATCGCTACACCATAAGTAGCTTCAACAGCTCCTTTGATTTCTAATTTGTTAGCTTTCTTATTTACAACAAATGTATAACGGTTATTTAACTCGCTATCATTTGTAGCTTTTTCTGTAATAATAGGTTTAATTAAAATACTCATCTTGTTCCCTATTTACTTAAATTAGACTCAATTCCTTCTAGAGAGCTTTCAGAAATAACTACTTTACTAGCATTTAAAACGCTATATGTGTTAATACCTGAAGCATCTACTACTTTAGAACCTTTTAAGTTACGAGATGATAAGTAAACATTTTTACTTTCTTCACCTAATACGAATAAAGACTTTTTAGTGTCTAATTCTAAAGCTTTTAATACATTGATAAACTCTTTAGTTCTTGGAGCTTCAAAATTGAAGTCTTCTACAACTACTAAATTGTTTTCTTTTGCTTGAATACTTAAAGCTGATTTACGTGCTAAACGCTTTAAGTTTTTATTTAACTTAAAAGAATAGTTTCTTGGTCTTGGACCAAACATGCGTCCTCCACCTCTAAAAACACCAGACTTGATACTACCCGCACGAGCTGTACCAGTTCCCTTTTGTTTTTTAATCTTTCTTGTACTACCAGCAATCTCAGCTCTTTCTTTCGATTTATGAGTACCTTGTCTTTGATTAGCCAAATACTGCTTTACATCTAAATAAATTGCGTGATCATTTGGCTCAATTCCGAATACCTCGCTAGAAAGTTCAACTTTTCTACCAGTATCTTTTCCTGTAATATCTAATACTGCTACTTTCATTATTTCTCGATAGTTACATAAGAGTTTTTGTGACCAGGAATTGCTCCTTTTACAACGATAAGATTCTTATCTGCAACCACTTTTAAAACTCTTAAATTTTGAACTTTTACTTTGTCTCCACCCATACGACCTGCCATACGCATTCCTTTGAACACTCTTGCAGGGTAAGATGCTGCACCAATTGAACCTGGAGCTCTTAAACGGTTATGCTGACCGTGAGTTGCTTGTCCAACTCCGGCAAAACCATGACGTTTAACAACACCTTGAAAACCTTTACCTTTAGAAACTCCTGATACATCAACGAATTCCCCTTCAGCAAAGTGTTCAACAGTAATTGAGTCACCTAATTTGTACTCACCTTCAAACCCTTGAAATTCAATGACTTTTCTTTTAGCAGATGTACCAGCCTTTTTAAAGTGACCATCTAAAGCTTTATTAGAGCTTTTTGCTTTTTTGTCATCGAAACCAAGTTGTAACGCGTTATAGCCGTCAACCTCTTCGGTTCTGACTTGGGTAACAACGCAAGGACCCGCTTCGATTACAGTACAAGGAATATTCTTCCCGTTCTCGTCGAATAAGCTGGTCATTCCTACTTTTCTCCCTATTAACCCAGACATATTTGTTAATTTTCAGACGATTAGATATTTTTTTTATCCAGCGCGTCTATTAATAAAATAAATATTTGAAACAAATGTTTCTTGTTTTACCTTTGAACTTCTCAAAAAAAAAGAGCGAAAACATCTTCACTCTCTGAATTTGTTTTTACCGTTTTTCCTTCGCGAAACCCTCAGGACATGTCATTTCTGAATACTTTTCAGAAATTTTCACACTCCGAAACTAAAATTTCGGTGTGCAAAAGTAAAAAAAACTTTCGGCTTAACAAAATTAAACCGAAAGTTATTGATTTACTTATACTTTGATCTCAACTTCAACTCCACTTGGTAACTCAAGTTTCATTAATGCATCAATAGTTTTTGAAGAAGAACTATAAATGTCTAATAACCTCTTGTAGGCAGATAATTGAAATTGCTCTCTTGATTTTTTGTTTACGTGTGGTGAACGTAATACGGTAAAAATCTTTTTATTTGTTGGTAAAGGAATTGGTCCGTTTACTACAGCACCAGTGCTCTTTACTGTCTTTACGATTTTTTCAGCAGACTTGTCTACTAAATTATAATCGTAAGATTTTAACTTTATTCTAATTTTTTGACTCATCTTAATTAACCTTTAGCGTTTGCGATTACTTCTTCTGAAATGTTACTTGGAGTTTCTGCATAGTGAGAGAATTCCATTGTAGAAGTTGCTCTACCTGAAGATAATGTTCTTAAAGAAGTAACATATCCAAACATTTCTGATAAAGGAACGATTGCTTTTACTACTTTAGATCCAGCACGATCGCTCATATCGTTTACTTGTCCTCTTCTTCTGTTTAAGTCTCCAACGATATCTCCCATGTTCTCCTCTGGAGTTAACACTTCTAACTTCATCATTGGCTCCATAATTACAGCTCTTGCAGCTTTAGCTGCAGCTTTGTAACCTAACTTAGCAGCTAATTCGAATGATAATTGATCAGAATCTACAGGGTGGAAAGATCCATCCCTTAAAGTAATCTTCATCGAATCCATTTCGTAACCAGCTAAAGGACCATTCTTCATTGCTTCTTTGAATCCTTTTTCTACTGACGGTACAAATTCCTTAGGAACGTTACCACCTTTAATAATAGACTCAAATTGTAACCCTGTTACACCTTCATCAGCAGGCTCCATAGTAAACACAATATCAGCAAACTTACCACGTCCACCAGATTGCTTTTTATAAACCTCTCTGTGATCTGCAGTAGCTGTTAAAGCTTCTTTATACTCTACTTGTGGTTGTCCTTGATTTACTTCAACCTTAAACTCACGTTTTAAACGGTCTACAATAATATCTAAGTGTAACTCACCCATTCCTGATATTACAGTTTGCCCTGAAGCTTCATCTGTTTTTACAGTAAATGTAGGATCTTCTTCTGCTAACTTAGCTAAAGACATTCCTAATTTATCAACGTCAGCTTTAGTTTTTGGCTCAACAGCAATACCAATTACTGGGTCTGGGAAATCCATAGATTCTAAAACGATTGGATTCTTCTCATCTGATAAAGTATCACCTGTTTTAATATCTTTAAATCCTACTCCAGCTCCAATATCTCCTGCTTCGATATAATCGATTGCGTTTTGCTTATTAGAGTGCATTTGATAGATACGAGAAATACGCTCTTTTTTACCTGAACGGTTATTTAAGATATAAGAACCTGCGTCTAAACGACCAGAATACGCACGGAAGAATGCTAAACGCCCCACGAAAGGATCGGTAGCAATTTTAAACGCTAACGCTGCGAAAGGTGACTTTGCATCTGGCTTACGAATTTCTTCTTCACCTGTATCTGGGTTAGTACCTATAATATTATCTCTATCCATTGGAGAAGGCAAATAACGACATACAGCATCTAATAAAAACTGCACCCCTTTATTCTTAAATGAAGACCCACATACCATTGGAATGATAGACATATCCATTACAGCAGCTCTAAGTGCAGCGTGCACTTCTTCTTCTGTAATTGAATCTTCATCCTCCATATATTTCTCTAATAAGTTTTCGTCATAAGCAGCAACCTCTTCGATTAACTTACCACGTAACTCACGAGCTTCTTCTTTTAATTCTTCTGGAATATCTACAACATCGAAAGTTGACCCATAATTATCATCATGCCATACAATAGCACGGTTTTTAACTAAATCAACAATTCCTTTAAAGTCTGCTTCATCACCAATATTTAACACGATTGGTACTGCATTAGACTTTAACATATCTTTTACTTGCTGACAAACTGCTAAAAAATTTGCTCCTTGACGGTCCATTTTGTTAACAAAACCGATACGAGGCACTTTATAGTTATCCGCTAATCTCCAGTTAGTTTCAGATTGTGGCTCAACTCCATCAACTGCAGAAAATAAGAATACTAATCCATCTAACACACGTAACGAACGGTTTACCTCTACAGTAAAATCAACGTGACCTGGAGTATCAATTATATTAAAGTGATAATCTTTAGTTTCAGGTAATGGCTTAGCATTTTCTAATGGAAACTGCCAAGTACAAGTAGTTGCTGCTGAAGTAATTGTAATACCTCTTTCAGCTTCTTGCTCCATCCAGTCCATTGTAGAAGCACCATCATGCACCTCACCAATTTTATGAGAAACTCCTGTATAGAAAAGAATACGTTCAGTTGTTGTAGTTTTTCCTGCATCAATATGCGCAGCAATACCTATATTTCTTGTAAATTTTAAATCTCTACTCATTTCTATTAAAATCTAAAGTGTGAGAATGCTTTGTTAGCCTCAGCCATTTTGTGAGTATCTACTCTTTTCTTAACAGCAGCACCTTCTTCTTTGGCAGCTGCTAATACTTCTGCAGCTAAACGCTGTGCCATTGTTTTTTCATTACGCTTACGCGCATATGAAATCATCCATTTAATCGCCATAGAAACCTTTCGGTCTGGACGAATTTGCATTGGAATTTGGAATGTTGCTCCACCTACTCTACGAGAACGAACTTCTACGTGAGGCATCACATTCGACAAACCATCTTTCCAAATTTCTAAAGCCGACTTTTCTTCGTCAGTTTTCTTTTCGTTTACGATGTCCATTGCATCGTAAAACACTTTGAATGCTACAGATTTCTTACCGTCCCACATTAAGTTATTCACAAAACGTGTAACTAATTGATCGTTGAATCTAGGATCCGGTAACAAAACTCTTTTTTTAGCTCTTCTTTTCCTCATGTCTTTACATTAAAAAAGTTACTAATTAATTTTTACTTTTTGTCTTTAGGGCGTTTTGCACCGTACTTAGATCTACGCTGGGTTCTACCCTCAACTCCTGCAGTATCTAATGCTCCACGTACCACGTGATATTTAACACCTGGTAAATCTTTTACCCTTCCACCTCTAACTAATACTATCGAGTGCTCTTGCAAGTTATGCCCTTCACCTGGAATATACGCGTTGATTTCGTTACCGTTTGTTAATCTTACCCTTGCTACCTTACGCATTGCTGAGTTAGGTTTTTTAGGTGTAGTGGTATACACACGCGTACAAACTCCACGTCTTTGAGGACATGATTGTAATGCAGCCGATTTACTCTTCTTAGTTATTTTGGTTCTTCCTTTACGAACTAATTGTTGAATAGTTGGCATACTAAATTATTACTTGTTTTTAATTTGTACTTAAATTACTCTAATTTTAAGAGAGTGCAAATGTACGATAATTTTCTAATTATTCAAATATCAAGAAGTTATTTTTAAAAACAACATACAACTCTATCATTAATTACATCATCCTTCTCCAAATCCTTTTATCAACACCATAAAAACACAAAAAAGACAACAAAACTCTATATAAGCATTAAAAAATTGAATGACCTTTAAACAACAACAACAAACACAACTCTTAAAACAAAAACACCATGTTTTTTTAGAATTATTTAACAAATATCTTGTTTTTTTAAGTTTTATTTATGATTTTTGACTCAATTAATTCAAATAATTACATAATGAAAACAAAGTTTAATGGAATTTTAACGCTACTCTTAGCGTTAATTGTGCAAATGTCCTTTGCACAGGAAAAAGTAATTTCAGGTACTGTCTCTGACGAAACAGGTCCTTTACCAGGAGTTAACGTATTAATAAAAGGGACTACTTCTGGTGTAGAGACAGATTTTGATGGTAAGTATTCTATTAAAGCAAAAACTGGAGATGTTCTTGTTTTCAGTTTTGTTGGTATGAAAACTACTGAAAAAACAATTGGAAGTTCTAACACAATAAACCTGACAATGGCTACAGATAACGTATTAGACGAAGTTGTAGTTACAGCATTAGGGCAATCGAGAAGTGAAAGAGCTTTAGCTTTTGCAGCTCCTAAAGTAAAAGCTGCTGAATTAAATGCTGCTCAAAATGACAATGCCATAAGTGCTTTGTCAGGAAAAGTAGCTGGTTTAAAAATCAACTCTCCTTCTGGTAATATCGGTGGTTCTCAAAGAATCTTAATTAGAGGATCAAATTCTGTTACTGGTGAAAATCAACCCTTATTCGTTATTGATGGAATACCTATGGATAACTCAAATTTTAACAGTTCTAACGCTCAAAGAGGTGCTGGTGGTGTTGATTTTGGTAGTACAATTAATGATATTGACCCTAGTAATATTGAAACTGTTACCGTTTTAAAAGGTGCAGCAGCAGCTCTGTATGGGTCTAGAGCATCTAATGGTGTTGTTTTAATTACTACCAAGACAGGTAAGAATTCAAAAAAACTAGGAGTAAGCGTTAGTTCTTCTATTACTTTTTCTGAAGTAGCTGTCTTACCAGACCTTCAAAGAGAATACGGTGGAGGATCTATAATTCCAGATTTTGATGATGACAATAACAGAATAGGTCGCAATGGTTTTGCAATACAAAACATTGGTGGAACCGAATACATGTTAGTTCAATACAATACCGATGAAAGTTGGGGACCTAAATATAACCCAAACTTAAAAGTATTACACTGGGATGCTTTTGATCAAGCTAGTTTCCCTAATGATTATTTAAAACCAAGAGCTTGGATAGCACCTGAAAACGACGTAGATTCATTTTTTAAAACAGGTGTTTCTACTAACAATACCCTAACACTAACTTCAGCTAGTGATAAAGGTAGTGTATTATTTTCTGCAGGTATTCAAGAAAACAGTGGTATTGTACCAAACACTGAAGTTAATCGTCATTTTGCAAAATTTAGTATCAATCAAAAGTTATCCGATGATTTAACTGCTGTTAGTAGTATAAATTATGTTCAAACATCTGGTTCTAGACCTGTTATTGGTTATGATGACAATAGTGTTACCCAAAAGTTTTTTCAATGGGGACAAAGACAATTAGACTACAAAAGACTACAGAACTATAAAAATGATGACGGAACCCAAAGAACTTGGAATAGAACTGCATGGAACAATTCTAAACCTAAATATTCTGACAACCCTTACTGGAATATAACCGAAAACTTACCTACCGACAGAAGAACCCGTGTATATGGAAATGCCAGTTTAAATTACCAAATAACAGATGATTTAAGTATTAAAGGTAGTGTATATGCTGACACATACAACTTTAGAAACACAGAACAAAAAGCTATAGGTTCTCAAGCTCAATCTGAATTCTTAGAAAGAGCCTACAATTTTAAAGAATACAACTACGAGTTTACTGCTAATTATAAAAAAGACTTTTCAGACAATTTTAAACTATCTGCTTTGTTTGGGGCCAACAAAAGAAACCACACTTTAAATTATCGCTTCAACCAAACCACTGGTGGCTTATCAGTACCTAACATTTATAATATTAACAATGGTAAGGGGCCTTTAGAGAAAAATGCTGATAATATAGACAAAGTAGTGAATAGTTTGTTTGGAAGTGTTAGTTTATCTTTTGCTAATCAATTATTCATTGACTTAACAGGTAGAAATGACTGGTCTTCTACTTTACCAGAAGACAATAACTCATACTTCTATCCTTCAGCTTCTGTTGCATGGGTATTCAACGATGTTTTGTTCCCTAACTCAAACTGGTTCAACTATGGTAAATTAAGATTTGGGTGGGCACAAGTAGGAAACGATACGGATCCATACAGAGTTATAAGCACCTTAACTTTAGACACTCCTTTTAAAGGTGATGGTAGAGTTACATCTCCCGTAAGCCTGTTAAACTCTGACTTAGTTAACGAAACAACTACTACATGGGAAGTTGGAACAGAATTAAACTTTTTAAACAGAAGAGTAAATTTAGATGTTACGTATTACAGTAACGAAACAACAGATCAAATTATACCTGTTGACCTTTCTTATGGAACAGGTTATGGCTCTCAATGGATTAATGCTGGTAAAATGACTAATAAAGGAGTAGAAATACAACTAGGATTAAAACCAATAGTTAATGAAAACTTTACATGGAACATTGATGTGAATTTTGCAAAAAATGAAAACAAATTAGTTGAATTAAAAGAAGGGCTAAACTCTGTTCTTTTAACAAATGCTCCTTTCCAAGCTCAATTAGCAGCTACAGTTGGTAAAGCTTATGGTTCGATTATGGGTACTGACTTTATTTATGATGATCAAGGAAATAAAGTAATTACTAGTGATGGTACATATGCAGCTACTAATGATTTAGTTGCTTTAGGTTCTGCTACCCCTGACTTCAGTGCTGGTTTAAGAAATAGCTTTAAATATAAAAACTTTGATTTAGGTATATTACTAGAAATGAGTAAAGGTGGAAAATACTTTTCTACATCACATATGTGGGGTATGTACTCTGGTATGCTACAAGAAACAGTTGACAATAACATAAGAGAAGACGGTATTGTGCTACCTGGTGTAACTGGTACTGTAACTTATAATGATGACGGTAGTTATACGGTAACCAATACTGCTCCTAACACAACTAAAATATCTGGTCAGACTTATGGTACTTCACACTACGGTGGTTTAGGAACACCTGATGCTCAAAATGTATTTGATGCTGACTTTTACAAAATAAGAGAGGTATCTCTAGGTTATACATTTAAAGGAGAGTTTTTAAAAGTTTTTGATAAAGCTAGAGTTAGTTTATTTGGCAGAAACTTATATACCTGGGGACTTGATTATGATGGAATTGACCCTGAAACAGTATCAACAGGTTCAGGTAACATTCAAGGCTTAGAAGGAGGTTTACAACCTTCTGTTAGATCTTTTGGTATGAACTTAAACTTATCTTTCTAAATAATAAAATAAGATGAAAAAAATAAAATATATATTCGCTTCACTTTTGCTAAGTTCTTTTTTAGCATGTGATACAGATTACATTAATGACCCTGACAATCCCGTAACAGCACCTTCTACTCAATTAGTAACTAGTGCTCAATTTAATTTAGCTTACGAATTAAATAATCAGTGGACTGGCGCGAGAGCGACATTAGCATTTGCTCAATACTGGGCTGATGAATTTTACACTGATGAAAATAGATATGCCTTAAGAGTTTCGCAAGTAGATGATTTATGGCAGGAACCTTATTTAATTTTAACTGACTTAAAAAAAGTCATCGAATTAAATGAAGATCCTCAAACAGCTGTTTTAATGTCTACTTATGGCGATAACAATAATCAGATACAGGCTTCAAGAATAATGATGGCATTTACTTTCTCTAAATTAGTTGACACTTTTGGGAATGTACCTTATTGGAGTTATGGACAAAAAGATAATACTGCTTTTGAAGCTTTACGCCTAAAAGAAGGTATTAACAGCCCTGCTTATACTGATGCAAAAACTATTTATGAAGATTTATTAATTGAGTTATTAGATGCTGCAAACAAAATAGACATATCAAAACCTGTTTACAAAGAAGGAGACCATATATATCGTTCACCAGATGGAATGACTGGAGAAAAATGGGTTAAATTCGCACATTCTATAAGGCTTAGACTAGCAACTCATATTAACAAGTATGACAATGCATTAGCTATGTCCGTTTATAATGAATCTAATACTAAAGCTTTTACTTCTAATGAAGATAATGCTGTTTTTAAATACGGTACTGATGATATAACTGGTGGGCCTTGGCATAACGCTTTTACTGTTGAAGCTCGTAAAGACTTTGGACCTGCCCTATCTTTTACAGACTTACTATATAATCGTGTTGGACCATTCTCTTCAATCACAGAAGAAGACCCTAGGGTTACTAAATATTTTGATCCTATAGGTACAACTGAAATTATTGGTATTCCTTATGGATTTGGTAATGCTGTTGCAAGAGCTGTTGAAAATGAAAGTATACCTAGCTCCGAAATAATAAAACCAGATTATAATCAAAATCTATTATCTTATGCAGAAATGGAATTTATTAGATCTGAATTCAACGGATGGAATCAAACAAATTATGAAAATGGTGTTAAGGCTTCAATGATGTTTTGGGGTGTATCTGATACTGATGCTGATAACTATGTAACAATGTTACCTGTTGCTAATGAAGAAAATGTTTTAACTCAAAAATATATTGCTTTATATATGGACGGACTAGAGGCATGGACTGAGTATAGAAGAACTGGATACCCTAATACATTAACTGTTCCAGGTGACACTTTTGGTTCTGCTACTTTTACTACTTTAGTACCAGGCTTAAACACAATACCTAACAGAGTTAACTATCCACAAAAAGAACAATTATTAAATAATTCTAATTGGGATACTGCTAGACAAGGGCTCTCTGATGGAGATACTATGATGTCTAAATTATTTTGGGACGTAAATTAACATTTATATAACATCTTTTATTAAAAGTGCCTTGTTAACAAGGCACTTTTTTATGTTAAAAAATTGTTTATTTAAGATATATTTATGATTTTAGCAGCTAATTAATTCAAATAATTACATAATGAGAACAAAGTTTAATGGAATTTTAACGCTATTCCTAGCGTTAATTGTGCAAATATCCTTTGCACAAGAAAGAACGATTTCAGGTACTGTTTCAGATGAATCTGGTCCATTACCGGGGGTTACGATCTTAAAAAAAGGTACTACACAGGGTACTGAAACTGATTTTGATGGAAACTACTCTATTCAAGCTAAAACAGGGGATGTTTTAGTTTTTAGTTTTATAGGTATGAAAACTACTGAAAAAACTATTGGGTCTTCTAACCAAATTAGCGTTGTGTTAGAAACAGACAATTTATTAGAAGAAGTTGTTGTTACTGGATACGGTACCTCTACCAAACAGGCATATACTGGTACGGCTACAGTAATTAAGAGTGAAAACTTAGAAGCTAAGTCTGTATCAAATGTATCTCAAGCTTTAGCTGGTGAGGTTGCAGGTGTAACTGTTGTTAATGGTTCAGGCCAACCAGGTTCTACAGCTACAATAAGAATTAGAGGTTTTGGTACTATTAATGGTAATAGTGCTCCTTTATATGTAGTTGATGGTGTACCTTATACAAATAGTATTAGCAATATAAACCCTGCAGATATTGAATCTACAACTATTTTGAAAGACGCAACGGCTACTTCAATATATGGATCAAGAGGTGCTAATGGTGTTATTGTAATCACAACTAAAAAAGGTAGAAATGGGGTTTCAAATATCTCTGTAGATGTGAAAACAGGGGTTAACATGAGACTTTTACCTGCTTATGAAGTAGTGAAATCTCAAGACGAGTACATAGGACTTTCTTGGGAGTCATTAAAAAATACAGGTGAATTCTTAGGTAATGCTGACCCTGCAGCATATGCTAACGCAAATTTATTTTCAGGTGGTGGAATTAGCCCTGATTATAACATGTGGAATATTTCAAATGTTAGTGAGCTTATAGACCCGAACACTGGTAAGGTTAGAGCTGGAGTAACTAGAAAATATACTCCTGAAGACTGGTCTGATTATGGATTTCAATCTTCTATAAGAACAGAGGCTAATTTAAGTATGAGCGGAGGTAACGATAAGACAACATATTTTTCATCTTTCGGTTATTTAAATGATAAAGGATACCTAGTAAACTCAGATTTCAAACGTTATTCAACAAGATTAAACCTAACACATAACCCTACTGATTGGTTAGAAGCTAATGCAAATATTGATTATTCTTATGCTACACAAACAGCTAATGGACAATCTGAAGATTCTGGATCTATTTTTTGGTTTACAGATAATATTCCTTCTATTTATCCTTTGTTTTTACGCGATGCTAATGGTAATATAGTTAAAGATCCTGTATTTGGAGGAAACCAATATGATTATGGTACAACTAGAGGTTTTGGAGGATTAACAAATGCTATTGCTGATGCAAATTTAGATTTAGATCAAAATAAGCGTCATTCAATAAACGGTAATTTCTCATTTAAAGTAAACCTTACTGACTACTTATCTTTTACTGCAAAGTATGGAGCAAATTATTATAGTTATGTTGATAATGCTATTAATAATCCTTTCTATGGATCTGCTGCAGGACAAGGTGGTAGTTTGTTTAAAGAACAAAGACAAGCTTTATCTCAGAACTTTTTGCAAATGTTCAATTTCAATAAAAATTTTGGAAAACATAATATAAATGCTTTATTAGCACACGAAAGTAATGAATGGGAAAGAGACCGTACTTATATAAGTAAAAATACTGTTGTAAACTTATTTAATGGTTTAGATAATCCTTCTAACTATGTAAATGTAGGATCAAACCCTGAAGGTTATAAAGAAGAAACAGGTTTAGAAAGCTATTTTGCACAAGCTAATTATAGTTATAATGATAAATACTACCTTTCAGGAACAATAAGAAGAGATGGGTCTTCTCGTTTTGCAAAAAATAAATGGGCTACTTTTTGGTCTGCTGGAGGATCTTGGATAATGAGTAAAGAAGACTTTATGAGTAATGCAAACTTTGTTAATTACTTAAAACTTAAAGCTAGTTACGGTATAATGGGAGATCAAGCTGGTGCTGATTTCTATTCAGGTCAAAATGGTTATGATATTGATAATTTAAACGGTGATATTTCTTTAATCCTAAGAGCTATAGAAAACGCAGAATTAACATGGGAATCTAGTGAAATGTTCCAAGTAGGTACTGAATTTAGATTATTCAACAATGTTCTTGATGGTTCATTTGACTATTACATAAAAAATACTGATGATTTACTTTTTGATGTACGTATTCCAATTTCAACGGGTGATGCTCTTATAACAACAAATGACGGTTCAATTGTAAATAAAGGTTTTGAATTTGATTTAACTGGTCACATTATTGATAAAGAAAACTTTAAGTTAGACTTATCTGTTAATGGTGAATTATTAGATAACGAAATAACTGAAATGCCTTATGATGAGCCTGAAGGAAGAAACAAAATAATTGATATTGATGATAATTTTGGTAGAGCTGAAGGTGGAAGTAGATATGATTATTACATGCCTGTTTGGGCTGGTGTAGACCCTGCTAATGGTAATCCTTTATGGGAAACTAATTATGTAGACACAAACAACAATGATTCTTTTGATTCTGGTGAAGAAATTTTAGAGTTATACGAATATAAAGTTAGAAACCCTGATGCAGATATAAAACAAGCTCTCACTAGTGATTATACTGAAGCTTCAAATAAATTTGTTGGTAAATCGGCAATTCCTACAATTAGAGGAGCATTTAGGTTATCTGCAAAAATACACGATTTTGATATCAGCTCTCAATTTGCATATAGTTTAGGGGGGTATGGTTATGACCCTAACTATGCTAGTGTAATGGGTAATGGTCAAGCTGGTTCGAATAACTACCACGTAGATATAAGAGACAGATGGCAAAACCCAGGAGATATAACAGATGTACCTAGGTTATATAGTAACCAGAACATTAGAGTTACTAGTCAATCTACTCGTTTTTTAACAAAATCTGATTATTTAGCGTTAAATAATGTAAGGATTGGTTATAGCTTACCTACTACATATTTAGAAAACACAGGATTATCTGCTGTTAATATATGGTTTGCTGGTGATAACCTTTTCTTATTAAGTGAGAGAAAAGGATTTAATCCATCTGCATCATTAGTAGGTTCTTCTGCTAGGTACAGATATAATCCATTATCTACATTTACATTAGGTATTCGTGTTAAAATTTAATTTAAAAAATTATAGAATGAAACATAATTTAATTAAAACAGTGCTTGCTCTTACTGTAATTACAACATTGTTTAGTTGTAGTGATGAGCTACTAGATAAAACTCCTACAGAATTTATTAATGTTGATGATACAGGTAAATCAGGAGAACTAAACCCTGTTATTTTAGAGTCAACTCTTAATGGTGTTTACTCTATGATGATAAACACCTTTACAGGAGGAACTGATGATCATAGTGATTTTGGTCAAAAAGGTTATGATATTTATACTGATTTCTTATCAGGTGATTTAGCATTAACAGCTAATAACTATAATAGATATGGTGATTTTGCAAACTTACAATCTACTTTAGATCCATCTAATACTGATAACTATATCCCTTGGAGATATTATTATAGAGTTATAAAATCAACCAATTTAATTATTGAATCTCTTGGAGGTAATGACGTAACACCTGAATCTGAAAGCGCTAAATATTCTTTAGGTCAGGCAAAGTCTTTAAGAGCTTACGCGTATTTTTATTTATCTCAATTATATCAACGAGAATACGATGGTGCTGAAGCAATACTTCCTATTTATACTGAAGTAGGTACTATACAACCACAATCTCCTATGAGTGAGGTTTTTGACTTAATGATTGGTGATCTTACACAATCTATTACTCTTTTAGATGGTTTTTCAAGAAAAGGAAAGGCTATTATAAATCAAGATGTTGCTAAAGGTTTACTTGCTTATGTATATGCTGCTAAAGGTGATAGTGCTTCGAATTTAGAAGCAAAAAAATTAGCGGATCAAGTAATTGCTGCGGGATATCCATTAATGAGTGCTAGTGAAGTTACAGGTGGGTTTAATGATATAAATACACCTGGGTGGATTTGGGGATTCGATATCACCTTAGCTAATGGTTTAGATCTTGTTTCGTGGTGGGGACAAATGGATGTCTTTACATACAGTTATCAGTGGGCTGGTGACAATAAAGGTATTGATGATTTGTTATACAGTTCTATAGATGACAATGATATTAGAAAGACTCAATTTGATCCAACTAACAATTGGCAACCTAGAAATAAGTTTTATAATGCTGACAGAGTTATTGGAGGGCAAAGAAATGTTGAAGACGATTATGTATTTATGAGAGTTGCTGAAATGTATTTGTTATCAGCTGAAATGGCAGCAAAAGAAGGTATGGTAGCAGATGCTAGAACAACTTTAAAAGAAGTTCTTTCAAGAAGATTTTCTGATCCTGCTGATTACGCTTATGTAGATGCTCTTTCTGGTCAGGCTCTAATAGACGAAATTATCTTACAAACAAGAATTGAACTATGGGGTGAAGGTAAGAGCTACTTATCTATGAAGAGAAACAAACAAATGATGACTAGAGGTACTAATCATGTTTTTCTTTCAGGATTATCTATTCCTCATACCGATGAAAGGTTAACTTACCCTATTCCTCGCTCTGAAATTCAAAATAATCCATTCATTAATTAAAAAGTAAGCTTAAGCTATTCTCTCGATAACATCGAGAGAATAGCTTACTATAATAATTAATATAGTTATTATACTTCATTAATAATCATTAAATTTTATGAGGTTTGATAAATACTAAATCTTATTAGAAACAATCGTTTTTAATGAGATTTTTTTTTATTTTACTTTTAATCTTATCTTTATTATGCATTTGCTCTTGTGTTAATAATTCATAAGAGATATGAGGTCTTTTGGAGGTGTAAATAGTGAGATTTTGATTTACAATTTTTTGAATCATTTTTAATATGAGTCAAAAATTCTTATTTAAAAATAGTATTTTGTTTTTAAAGAATAACTTTTTATAACTTTCTCTATAATACTGTAACCACTATCAGTGGTCATAAATTAACTTTTTTGGTATATTCTTATTTGAAATCTGTTTTTTTGTAACGCTATTTCAGGGTGAGACATTTATTTAACTTCAAAACTAGCTCTAACAAGGTGGTTTTTTTATACCATAAAATCAACTACATTTGCAGCATGGAACAAAACACAAATATTTTTGGTATTAGAGCAATTATTGAAGCTATAGAAAGTGGAGCTTCAATTAATAAAGCATACCTTCAAAAAGGCTTACGAGGAGAGTTATTTTTTCAATTAGATAAACTTTTAAAGAAAAACAAAATATCAACTAGTGTAGTTCCTACAGAGAAGTTAGATCGTTTATCAAAGCACAACAACCACCAAGGTGCTGTAGCTAAAATTTCTCCTATTGATTTTCAAGATTTAGAAACTTTAATAGAAGCTACGTTAGAATCAGACGATACTCCCCTATTCTTATTATTAGATCAAGTTTCTGATGTGAGAAACTTTGGAGCTATCATCAGAACCGCTGAATGTACTGGTGTAAACGGAATCATCATTCAAAAAAGTGGTAGTGCTCCTGTAAATGCTGAAACCATTAAAACTTCTGCTGGTGCTGCTTTTAAAATACCAATTTGTAAAGTAGATCATATCAAAGATGCTATTTTTCAACTAAAAGCTGCTGACATTAAGCTAGCTGCTGCTACTGAAAAAACTGAAAATTCAGTTTTTGATGTTGATTTTAATCAACCTATTGCAATCATTATGGGTTCTGAACACAAAGGTGTAAGTAACTCTGTATTAAAAATGGCAGATTATAAAGCTAAACTACCGTTACTAGGTGAAATAGAATCTCTAAACGTATCTGTTGCTTGTGGTGCCTTTTTGTATGAAGTTGTAAGACAACGTTTATAATATTAAAAATCCTGCTTTCAGCAGGATTATTTTATTCTTCTTCTTTATAAAAATATTTGTATTTAATTTCTTCTAACTCAACTTCTAACTCAACTTCTTCCTCAATTACTGGTGGAGCATAATTTCCTGCTTCATCGAACATAGAATCAAACTCTGTTTTAGTGAATTCAAACTTTTCTTTTATAATCCCTCTTTTTCTGTATAATAGAGCTAGAGCAATCCCTGTTATTAATCCTGATAAATGCCCTTCCCATGACATCCCTTCTTTAATTGGTAATACATACCAAACCATGCTTCCGTATAAAAATATAGTAATGAAAGAAACAGCTACTAATCTGTAGTTTTTCTTTATAACTCCACTAAAAAGAACAAAACTGAAAAGTAGATACACAATTCCACTCGCTCCAATATGGTACGATTCTCTTGCAATTAGCCAAGTTAATAATCCAGTCATAATCCCTCCAAACAACAAAACTTTAACTGCTACTTCCTTGTAAAAGTAAAAAAGACAAGCTGAGAGCACAAATAAAGGAACTGAATTATTAAAAAGATGTTTAGTATCACTGTGAATAAAAGGCGAGCATATAACCCCCTTTAAACCATCAAAACTTCTCGGAAAAACGCCAAACTTGTTAAAATTCCATCCGAATTTAATTTCTATCCAGTACACAAACCATATTACTATAACAAATAAAAAAGGTATAGTAAAAATGGATGGAGAAAATTTTAGCTGTTGTTCTGTATTCATGACCTTGAAAATAACAAAAATAAATCCAAAGTAGTATTTCTGAAGTTCTGTCATAAATCTTTGCTATTTTTACATTATGAATCAACCTTTGGCAGAAAGAATCCGTCCTCAAAGTTTAGGCGACTATATTAGTCAACAACATTTAGTAGGCGAAAATGGAATATTAACCAATCATATAAAACAAGGAATTATTCCATCATTAATTTTATGGGGGCCTCCAGGAATTGGTAAAACTACTTTAGCTAATATTATTGCAAATGAATCTGGGCGTCCTTTTTATACTTTGAGTGCTATTAGCTCCGGAGTAAAAGATGTTCGTGAAGTTATTGAAAAAGCAAAGAAAAGTGGTGGATTGTTCACACAGAAAAATCCCATTTTGTTTATTGATGAAATTCACCGCTTTAGTAAATCACAACAAGATTCTTTATTAGGTGCTGTTGAAAAAGGTTGGGTAACTTTGGTTGGAGCAACTACCGAAAATCCAAGTTTTGAAGTCATACCTGCCCTACTCTCTCGTTGCCAAGTTTATATATTAAATTCTTTTGATAAAAATGATTTGATTGCTTTGTTACATCGCGCAATAGAAAAAGATGAAATCATTTCTCAAAAAAAAATTGACTTAAAAGAAACTGATGCACTGCTTCAAGTTTCTGGTGGTGATGCCAGAAAACTTCTGAATATTTTTGAATTATTAGTTGCTGCTAATAATGAAATTGAAGTTACCAATGAGTTAGTGTTATCTAAAATTCAAAAAAACACGGTTCGTTATGATAAAACTGGTGAGCAACATTACGATATTGTTTCTGCCTTTATAAAATCTATTAGAGGTAGTGACCCTAACGCTGCTGTATATTGGTTAGCTCGTATGATTGAAGGTGGTGAAGATGTAAAATTTATTGCGCGTAGAATGCTAATTGCTGCTTCTGAAGATATAGGTAACGCAAACCCTACTGCGTTAATTTTAGCCAACAATACTTTTCAAGCAGTTTCAGTAATTGGCTATCCAGAATCTAGGATTATTTTAAGTCAATGTGCTGTTTATTTAGCCAATTCTGCTAAAAGTAATGCTTCTTACATAGCTATTGGTGAAGCACAAAACCTTGTTAAAACTACAGGAGACCTGTCAGTCCCTTTACACTTAAGAAATGCTCCTACTAAACTAATGAAAGATTTAGACTACGGAAAGGAATATCAATACTCTCACAATTACGCAGGTAATTTTATAAACCAGGAGTTTTTACCTGATGAAATTAAAAACACTAAATTATACGAACCTGGAAACAATGCTCGTGAAAATCAATTTAGAGAACTGTTAAAGCAACGTTGGAAAGATAAGTACAATTATTAGTTAGTATACCATAAAGGCTATGAATTATAAACTAAAAACTTTTATCAAAGTTGCTCAGCATTCAAGTTTCACACTTGCTTCTAAAGAGTTGAATATTTCACAACCTGCTGTTTCTAAAACTATCTCTAAATTAGAAGAAGAATACAATACATCTTTTTTTAACCGATCTAGAAATTCTATTTCATTAACAAATGAAGGGAAAATTTTTCTTGATTACGCTTATAAAATTACTGAGTTGTTTGAAGAATTAGAGAATTCTTTTCTTTTAAATGAAGAAAGCACTTCTCTTGAATTTAATTTAGGATTAAGCACGACAATTGCTACGTATATAATGCCAAAAGTACTTGCTAAAATACAACAAAACTCCAACAATATAAAATTCAATATAATTAGTGGCAATACTAAAGATATTGAACATAAGATCTTAAATCAAGAATTAGAATTTGGTATTGTAGAAGGAAAATCCTCTAATCAATTATTACGATATTCTAAATTTATTAAAGATGAAATTGTACTGGTAACAAGTACTAACAATACTAATAGTAAAAACTCTATATCAAAACAAGAACTAAGTAAAATACCTTATATAGGTCGTGAAATTGGTTCGGGTACGCGTGAAATAATTGAAGAAACTTTAAAGAAAAATAACATTACTAAACTAAACAGAGTAATTACATTAAACAATACTGAGGCTATTGAGCAATATTTACACTACTCTAACTCTTATGCTCTCTTATCTATTCATGCTGTAACAGAAAAGCTCATTCAAAACAAACTAAAGATTGTTGATATTAAAGGACTTTCTTTTGAGCGTGAATTTGATTTTGTTTGTAGAACAAATTATCAATCAAAAAAAATGAACTTACTTTATAAATTAATCAAAACCAATTATAACTTTTAGTTATTTTGTATAACTATTTAATTTACTCTTTAGTTATATTTCAATCGTAGTTTTGTTTCATCAAATTCTTAGAAAAAATGAAACAATTCTGTCAAATTAGCTTTTTTACATTCTTCATAACACTAGCTTTAACCGGTTATATTTCTAGTTCTTTTGCTTTAATATCTGGCTTCATTATAACATATATTTTTAGTAATCCTTTTCCTGAAAAAACGAAAAAAGCAACTCAAATACTTTTAAAAATATCTGTTATTGGTTTAGGTTTTGGGATGTCATTAACTGAAACTATACAAACAAGTAAAGAAGGGCTTACTTTAACTACTTTATCTATTATTCTAACCGTTATTCTAGGCCTATTTTTTATTAAGCTTTTTACAATTGATAAAAAAATTGGTTTTTTGATTACTTCAGGAACTTCTATTTGCGGAGGCAGTGCTATCGCTGCTATTTCACCTGTAATTAAAGCTAGTCATAAAACTATTAGCATTGCTATTGGAATCGTTTTCTTTTTAAATGCTATTGCCTTATTTATATTTCCTTCTTTAGGTCATATTTTAGGACTAACTCAAAAGCAATTTGGTATTTGGTGCGCCATAGCTATTCACGATACTAGTTCTGTAGTAGGGGCTGCTTTAGAGTATGGTGATGAAGCTTTGCAAATAGCAACTACCGTAAAACTTGCACGCACTTTATGGGTTATACCTTTGTCTTTTTTTGCTATGTTTCTTTTTAAATCTGGTGATAGGAAGATTAAAATACCTTATTTTATAATAGGTTTCATTATAGCAATGTTACTCAACAGCTATCAAATTGTTCCAGAAAATTTTTCGATGAACATCGTAGAATTATCTAAAAGACTCTTGGTAGCAACTTTATTTTTAATAGGAATGAATTTAACCATTAAAGACTTAAAGGAAAGCGGTATTAAGCCTATTATTTTTGCTTCTCTTTTATGGATATTCATAAGTGTTTTTTCACTACTCTTTATTATCATTTTTTAAAGAGTAGTGAAAATATGTGTTAGAACTTTATTTGGTACTGCTTTATTACTTTAGTTCCATTTTTATAATATTCTGCAAACCAAGAATCACCATTTTTATATAAAATTCCATTTTTATCTTTGATTACAAAAACGTCTTTTACATTCGTTTTTAATACTTGAAAAACAACTTCAGGCTTTGTATTTACTAACTGAAATCCATTAGTTATTGATTGAGCATATAATGTATTTTCTATAGTATTTCCCTCTTTAACTTCAATAGTTTTATTTTTTACTACCTCAACAGCTGAAACCACTGGCGCTACTACTTCTTCTTTTACAGCAGCTACTTCTTTTGATGGTTTGTACGTATACTTTAATGCCTGTACTGATTTAAAAGCATTACGAATAGCTTCATGATACGCCTTTTTGTAATCTTTCTCTTTACTTTTACCTACTTGTGAGGTAAATACCACCTTATTATAACAGTCTCTGAGTTCTACAATACTCTTTGTAGTAAATAAGCTCGAATCATCTTTAACTACGCCAGTTAAAGCTAAACATCTATTGTTTACAACATCATCAGGTAACTTCTCATTTTCTAAAAGTGCTGTAAAACCGTATTTATTAAATAAGAACTTTGTTAGTGAACTTGTTTGGTATTTATCTTTTCCCTTCACAAAATCAAACTTATTTGGTACTATAACGTATTTATAGTTGTTAATTGTTTTTTGTGCAAAACTTGCTGTTGTTACAAATAATGCTATAAAAAGTATTTTTTTCATTTTTAGTTTTTGTTGTGTTTATTAAAAAAAGTTGTTTTTATAAACTTATAAATATTTTTTCAAATCTATTAATGAAGTTACTTGTTGAACTTCTTTGTTATTTACTTCTTCTGAAAAATGAATTGCTCTCATTCCTGAATTTATTGCCCCTATAATATCTGCTTCATAACTATCTCCTATCATAACAGATTCAACTGCCTTTGCTCCTGCCTTTTCTAACGCAAATTCAAAAACCTTAGGATTTGGTTTCTTAACTCCAACACACTCAGATGTAATTATCTGTTTAAAAAAGCTATGAATTCCCGATTTCTTCAGTTTTAATTTTTGTACTTCTTCAAAGCCATTTGTAATAATATGTAAATGATATTTACTTTCTAAATACTCTAACACTTCTATTGCATTATCAAACAAATAATTGAAATTTGGTAAGTATCCAATATAGTCTTTAGATATTTGATTTATTGAATCATCAGAAATCTCGTATTTTAGATTATCAAAAGTTTCTTTTAAGCGATAATATCTTAATGCTGTTTTTTCTACCTTATCTTCTCTATATAACCTCCAATATTTTAAATTTACAGGTATATACACTTCTAAAAAACTATGTATTGGGATGGTTATATTTTGTTCTTCAAAAATTTGTTGAAAAGTAAGTTTTGAGTTTCTATCAAAATCCCATAATGTATGATCTAAATCAAAAAATAAATGTTTTATTTCCATTTCTTCTCTAAACATTTCCTACTATTTTAAGCATTGAATTATACAACCTACTCCACCCTCTCCATCTTAAATAGTTACTCAAGCTTTCATTATGAAATACTGTAATAAAAGTACCATTTACTGCCTTTACTTCATTCTTTAAATCTCTAATTTTTCCTAACGACTGTTTTGGTGTTAACTTCATATAATCATTTAATGTCGTATCCATCAATGCGAACGGAAATATTTTTAAAGGTGTTTGAATTTCAAAATCTAAGTCGTAAAAATAAAATGGAGTACAAGTACTTGCTCGAAACCCTACATGTGTTGCATATCCCATTGAGTAATCTTCATCTATCTCTAAATCTATTAACTGCTGATACGTTTCTGGTAAAGATACTCGTAAGTAGTGTTGTCTTGAACGTTTAACAGGTATATTAGTTATCGTTTCTAAACGTTCTTTTTCTTTTTTTAACATTACAGAATCATTCATTGTGTAATATGACGGATGTAACCCTACGCGAGCATAATCAACCATATCTTTTATTAACAATTTGAATTTTCTTTTGGAGGCGGACACATTCGTATCAAATGTAGTATAGTCGCCTATTAAAAAGAAAAATATGGTTCTTACATTATGAGCTTTCTTTAACTCAATAATTTTTTGAAATGTATTAAAAGGGTCTTTTTTAAGATTGAAAAATACTGTAAATCGATCCCAAATTGTAAAAACCTTAAATTGAGAAACATCTTTTAAAAATCCTCCAATAGTTCTTATAAAACTCTTATACTTATATGCATAAGCATTATCAACATCTATTGTAGAAATATATTGATATTCTCTTGTTATATGTTTAAAGTCTGGGAATTTTTGTTTTAAGGTTTCCAAAAACTTATATGCCCAAATATCTACCATAGGTTTTTCTAAAAATCCATTTTGATAGGCTATACTTTCACCAACTGTAAATCGCCCATACTTATCTTTTATATGTGGTAAATATTCTTCATATCTTGAAATTAAGAAAAAGCTAGCAGCAAAAATATCAAACGGAATTTCAGAAGCTTCAACAGTTGGAAAGAAACAAGGAACTTCATCCCAATTTTGAATTACTATTTCTATATCCTTTATACCTTGCTGAAAAAGTAGTTCATTGCTCTGGACGAAAAATTCTTTTCCTAAAGGCACATTTGTATATGAAAACTTAGGTCCATTGTAAGCCACAAACTCTTCTACTTTACCTGTAAAATCAATTTGAACTTGTAAAATACGAGTAAAAATATGTTTGAAAATATAACGTACTCTAGGAGTAACTTTATGGGTATAAATAAGTATCATAAATAGTAACTAGTAATCGTGTAAAACGACTATAAAATTCCTTCATCTGCAAAGCTAAAATAAGCTTTTTCAGTAACTATTAGGTGATCTAGCAATTTAATATCTAAAGTAATACCTGCTTGTTTAATTTTTTCGGTTATTTTAATATCTGATTTACTTGGTGATAGTTTTTCTGAAGGATGGTTATGACAAACAATTACACCTATTGCAGAAAGCTCCAATGCTCTTTTATACAGCAATCGTATATCTACTAAAGTAGCTGTAAACCCTCCTTTACTTAATTGGTGTTTTGCTAAGACTTTATTTGAATTGTTTAGATACAACACCCAAAACTCTTCATAATACAAGTCCCCTATAAGTGGTTGCATAATTTTTACTACATCAATAGAGCTGCTTATTTTAGATATGCTTGTTCTTTCTTCAAATTGTTTTCTTTTTCCAAACTCCAAAGCAGTTACTATAGATATTGCTTTCGCCTCTCCTATTCCTTTAAATTTCATCAATTCTTCTACCGATAGTTTTGCTAATGTATTTAAGTCATTATTTACCGTTAACAATATTCTTTTAGCCAAAGCTACAGCACTTTCCTCTCTGTTTCCTGAACCTATCAAAATAGCAATCAACTCTGCATCTGATAATACTGTTTTTCCTTTAGACATTAGTTTTTCTCTTGGCCTATCATCTAATGCCCACGATTTAATAGAAATCTTATTCATGTTTTTTCTTTTTTTTCACAGCCTTACATTACAACTCAATATGTTAATCCAGTTATTTAACCATGAATGTTAATTACTTTTTCTTATAGATTTATAAATATAATTCATTTTTTGCACAACCAAAAGAAGCACAGTATCTTTGTCTCTTATCTTTTTTAATTTTTAATATGAAGATTATTATAGCCGGGGCTGGAGACGTAGGTTTTCATTTGGCTAAACTCCTTTCTTACGAAGCACAAGACACATACGTAGTCGATTTTGATGGTGAAAAATTAGAATATCTAAACAATCATTTAGATGTTATTACCAAAAAAGGAGATGCTACCTCTATAAAACTATTGAAAGAAATAGGCGTTAACTCAGCAGATTTATTGTTAGCAGTAACTGAAAGTCCTAACACAAACTTTACTATTTCTGTAATAGGTAAAGCATTGGGGGTAAAAAAAACAATTGCTAGAATTAGTAACCCTGAATTTTTAAACAACCCTTGTATCAATTTCAAAGATTACGGAGTAGATTTTATGATTTCCCCTGAAGAATTAGCTGCTGAAGAAATTAAATCTCTACTTAACCAATCTTCTTTTAACGATACAGTAGCCTTTGAAAACGGAGTTTTTAATATCATGGGGACAACACTTGGGTATAAATCTCCTATTCTTGATCTTACAGTTAAAGAAACTAAAGAAAAATATTGCTTAGTAGATTTTATTACTATTGCTATAAAACGTGAAGGGACCTCTCAAACAATTATTCCTCGTGGAGATACTGAGTACAAAATAAACGACCAAGTATACTTTTCTGTACCAAAATATAGTATTGACAAACTGTATCCTATTATCGGAAAGGAATATATTGATATTACAAACGTGATGATTTTGGGTGGTAGCCGTGTTGGAAGAAAAACAGCTAGAAAACTTTGTAAAGACAACTTTAAAGTGAAGTTGATTGAAAAAGATAAAGACAAAGCCTTACAACTTGCCGAAGACCTTCGTAATACCTTAGTAATATATGGTGACGGTAGGGATTTAGAATTGTTAGAAGAAGAAAGTATTAGAGAAATGGATGCTTTTGTAGCTGTTACTGGAGATTCTGAAACAAACATCATGTCTTGTTTAGTAGCAAAATCTAAAGGTGTAAAAAAAACAGTTGCTTTAGTAGAAAATATGGACTATATCAATATTTCTCAAACTATTGGTATCGATACTCTAATTAATAAAAAGTTAATTGCTGCAAGTAACATTTTCCGCCATATTAGAAAAGGAGAAATTGTAGCTTTAGCTAATCTGCATAATGTTGATGCTGAAGTTTTTGAGTTTGAAGTACATCCTGGTGCTAAAGTAACCCAAAAAATAATTAGAGAATTGCGTTTTCCTAGAGAAGCTATTATTGGTGGCGTAATTAGAAACGGAGAAGCATTAATGTCTTTTGGTGATTTTCAAATGCAAAGCGGTGACAAAGCTATTGTTTTTTGTTTACCCGAAGCCATAAATATTGTAGAAGATTTATTCAAATAATGGAAAATCTTAATCTTAAATTAGTCTATCGTTTTTTAGGAGTTACAGCCATCCTTAATGGTTTATTTATGTGGCTTACTTTACCCATAAGTTTTTATTACGATGAATCCGCCAAACTTGGAATTCTAAATGCTGGAATCATAACCATAGCTATAGGTTCTTTATTGTTTTTTTTTAATAAGCCTGACAATAAAAACATCCATAAAAAAGAAGGCTACCTTATTGTTACTTTAGGTTGGCTTACCTTATCATTTACAGGGATGCTTCCTTATTTACTTACAGAAAGTATCCCAAGTGTTACCAATGCCTTTTTTGAAACAATTTCAGGATATTCAACCACAGGGTCATCTATTTTAACTGATATTGAGTCCATGCCAAAAGGGATTTTGTTTTGGCGTAGTTGTACACACTGGATTGGAGGTATGGGAATTATTGTACTTACTATAGCTATTTTACCTTTATTAGGTATTGGAGGAATGCAGCTTTTTATGGCTGAAGCTCCTGGACCTTCAGCAGATAAACTACATCCAAGAATTACTGATACGGCAAAACGATTATGGTTAATTTATGTATTATTAACCGCTGTTGAATTTTTACTACTAAAAGTGGCTGGAATGACTTGGTTTGATGCTATTAATCATGCTATGGCAACCGTAAGTACAGGTGGATTTTCTACTAAAAACGCAAGTGTAGCCCACTGGAATGGAACTCCATTGATTCAATATATAATCATTTTCTTCATGTTTATTGCAGGAACCAATTTTGTTCTTACTTATTTTGCTTTAAAAGGAAAAGTCAGAAGAGTGATACAAAGTGAAGAATTTAAATACTATTTCTTCGGAATTATTGGAATATCGACCATTGTTGCTTTAATGATTATCTTTTTACAAGACCCTAATTTACAAAGTAGTATAGCACATCCTAAAATATGGGGTGAAGTAGAGAGCGCTATAAGACATTCGTTATTCTCTGTAATTTCTGTAGTAACAACAACAGGTTTTGTTACTGCTGATTTTACAATGTGGAGCTTTTTTGTTACTGCTATATTTTTCTCTTTATTTTTCTTAGGAGGATCAGCTGGGTCTACATCAGGAGGTGTAAAAATTGTTCGTCATATTATTATGCTAAAAAACAGCTTTTTAGAATTTAAAAAATCACTACATCCAAATGCTATAATACCTGTTCGTTATGATGGTAAAGCAGTAAAACAAACTATTATATTTAATATCCTCTCGTTTTTTGTGTTATACATGTTAATTTTTATAATAGGTACCGTTGTTTTAGCTCTTTTAGGTTTGGATATAAAGTCTGCTTTAGGAGCATGTGCTTCCTCATTAGGAAACATTGGACCTGCCATAGGAAGTGTAAGCCCTGTAGATAATTTTAACCATTTATCAGCAGGCGCAAAATGGTTTTGCTCTTTTCTAATGTTAATTGGTCGTCTAGAGCTATTTACCGTGTTAATTTTATTAACTCCTTTCTTCTGGAGAAAAAACTAACTTAGCTAATACATTTACCAATAAATAATATTTCTCCTTAAACGTATATACCTTAAAAATATACGTTTGCATATCAATCAAACACGCTTAAACAATAGAATTAAAGTTTAGTTCTGTTTGTCTTTAAATTTGATTTTAGAAAACAAACATTCAACATTTAGTAATTTCGCAAACTTTCAAAAGCAGCCGTAAACAACAAATAATTAAACAGTTACATTATATATGTTGTTTTTTTACTAAATTGTTGAACTAAACATTATTAACTACTAAACTTTATTACTTATGGATCCATTTATAGGACAAATTACAATGTTTGGAGGAAACTTTGCTCCAAGAGGTTGGGCTTTTTGTAACGGACAACTACTTGCTATTTCTCAAAATTCAGCTTTATTTTCAATTTTAGGCACCACCTACGGTGGGGACGGAAGAACAACTTTTGCCTTACCTGATTTACGTGGTAGAGCTCCTATTCATTCTGGTGATGGTAGCGTAGGACCAGGGCTTTCTCCTAGACCATTAGGTCAAAGAGGAGGAGAACAAACACATACACTTAACATTCTAGAAATGCCTATTCATAATCATGTGGCAACTTCTACTTCTAAATTACATGGACAAAGTGCTTCTGGTGATGATGACACGATAAGTACAGGCTCTTCAATTGCCAGTGGGTCTTCAACTGGTTCAGAAGTATTCAGTAGCCAACCTCCAAACACTGAAATGAACACTAGTTCTGTAACAACGGCTACAACAACATTAAACCAAGGAGGGAGTCAACCTCATAATAATATGCAGCCTTATTTAGCTATAAACTTTATTATTGCATTAGTTGGTGTTTTTCCTTCAAGAAACTAAAAACATATTTACAACTTTAATTATCAGATGATTAAACACAATTAATCATCTGATTTAGCTTTTTTTAGTTATCTTTATTATAAACAAACTAAACTTACATTATGAAAAAAACTACTTTATTGCTTTTCTTTATAATCTTTTCATTTGTTCCAATTGCATTGTCACAAACTGTAATATATACTGAAGATTTTGAAGGAACTGATTTTAATGGTTATGCTATAGGTAATGCAGATACAGGAACTGACTATCCTTCTCAAACATTTGTTGTTTCTGGTCCAGATCGAATTAGCAGAGGAACTGTTGGTAGCTTCACTTTTGATGGTAGTATTACTGGTAATGCTACCAATTTTATAGGAGGAGAGGATATCAACTTTACTACTGACGGAGGATTTTATAATGGTCATTCATATATTGAATTAGATCCTATTGACATTACAAGTAAATCAAACCTATCAATAGATATAGACGTTGCGTTTCCTAATACATCTCCCACTAGGTATGAAATTAATGATTTTTTTATTGTTGATTACAAAATTGACGGAGGTAGTTATACAACTGTCCTTGCTTTTTATGGAGATGGTGATACCCCTACCCCTACCTTAGGGCTAAGAAGGGATGACAATTTAAATGGTATCTTGGAAGGTGGTGAAACCAGTAATGTAAATACTGCTATGACAACTTTTAGCTTAAATTTAGATGCAATAACTGGTAGCGCAGTAAGTGGAAATTCAATTGAAATCAGAGTTCGTTTTAAAATGCCAGACTCTCAAGAAGAATTTGCTTTTGATAATATCATTTTAAAAGGTTCAATTGGAAATACAACTCCTGTTATAGGAGGAACTTCAGCGGGTCAAACTGTAAACGATAACAGTACAATTGCCCCTTTTTCGAATATTACAACTATAGATGCTGATGGAGACAATTTATCTGCAACTATTACTTTAGATGATAATGTAAAAGGTTTATTATCAGGTACAGGTCTTTCTGGCTCTGGCCCATATACTATAACTAGTACCACCCCAGCTGATTTACAAACAAAATTAAGAGCTTTATCTTACAATCCAACTGATAACAGAACAACTACTACCGAGACTACTACTTTTACAGTAGTTATAAATGATGGTACAGATACTGACACAGATAATACAACTACCGTTATTTCAAGTGCAATTTCACCCACCGTGACAAGTGTTAACGTACCTACCAATGCTACTTACATTACTGGTCAAAATTTAAATTTTACAGTTAATTTTAATGAAAACATAACAATAAACACTACAGGAGGAATTCCTCAAGTAGCCATTACTGTTGGCTCTACTGTACGTCAAGCAACATACATTAGTGGTAGTGGAACAAACGCTCTAGTTTTTAGACATACAGTTCTCGCAGGTGAGTTAGACTCTGATGGTATAGCTGTTGGGACATTAACTGCTAACGGAAGCACTTTAAAAGATTCTGGAGGTAAAGATGCTAACCTAACATTAAATAGTGTGGGGACAACTACTAATATATTAGTAGACGCTGTTGCTCCAACCGTAACGAGTGTTAATGTGCCAGCAAATTCAACTTATATTTCAGGACAAAACTTAGATTTTACAGTTAACTTTAATGAAAACACAATAGTAAACACAGCTGGAGGAACTCCTCAAATAGCCATAACTATTGGAGCTACTACACGTCAAGCTACTTACCAAAATGGTAGCGGAACAAGTGCCTTACTGTTTAGATATACAGTACAAGCAGGTGATTTAGACACTGACGGTATCGCCATTGGTGCATTAGCTGTAAATGGTGGTACTTTAAAAGATGCTGTTAATAATGATGCTAACTTAACATTAAATAGCATTGGAGTAACAACTGCTGTATTAGTCGATGCGGTCGCTCCTGCTGTAACAAGTGTTAATGTGCCTGCAAATGCTACTTATATTGTAGGTCAAAACTTAGATTTCACCGTTAACTTTAATGAAAATGTAATCGTAAACACTACAGGGGGAACTTCTCAAATAGCTATCACTATTGGAGCTACCACACGTCAAGCAACTTACCTAAGTGGCAGTGGAACGAGCTCCTTACTTTTTAGGTATACAATACAAGCAGGTGACTTAGATACTGACGGTATAACTATTGGTACATTAACCGCAAATGGAGGTACTTTAAAAGATGCTGCTTCTAATGACGCTAACCTAACATTAAACAGTGTAGGAACCACAACTGGTGTATTGGTAGATGCAGTTGTACCAACAGTAACAAGTGTTAACGTTCCTGCTAATGAAACGTATTTAACTGGGCAAAACCTAGACTTCACCGTTAATTTTGATGAAAATGTCTCCGTAAATACAGCAGGAGGCACTCCTCAAATAGCTATTACTATAGGTGCTACTATCCGACAAGCGACTTACCAAAGTGGAAGCGGAACGAATGCCTTACTATTTAGATATACAGTACAAGCAGGTGATTTAGACACTGACGGTATTACTATTGGTACATTAGCTGCTAATGGTGGTACTTTAAAAGATGCTGCTTCTAATGATGTTAACCTAACATTAAACAGTGTGGGGAGTACAACTGCTGTTTTGGTAGGTTTACAAACCATTACTTGGACAGGGACTACAAATAACGACTGGAATACTGCTTCAAACTGGGATCTTAATGTCATTCCATCAACAAATACAGATATTGTTATTCCTTCTGGACTAACAAACTACCCTACTGCTTCATCAGCAGTTACATTTAATTCGTTAACTATTCATAACGGAGCTTCTTTTATACCACAAAGTACTGTTACTGGTACTGTAACTTATAAAAGAAGTTTACCAACTACAAACTGGTACTTAGTATCACCTCCTGTTGTTGGAGAAACGGTTCAAGATATTATTGCCAACCACACCTTAGCTTCTGGAACGGGTGGTAACTTAGGACTGGCTCCTTATAGTAATATTACAGGACCTGCATGGTTATATATACAAAGTAGTAGTACGGGAACAGTGACTAGTGGAACAGGTGTTTCTATTAAATTAGCTTCCCCTGGAGATGTTTCAGTTACTGGAACAATAAACACTTCTAACGTTAGTAAAGGAATCACAACAGGTAGTAGAACAAACTATAACCTTATAGGGAACCCATATACATCTTATATTAATTCTGCTAGTTTTACAGCTGCAAATACTGCTATACTTACAGATGAAGTTATTTGGCTATGGGATGGTACACAATACATCACCAAAAATGCAATAGATGATATAGAAATTGCTCCAGGTCAGGCTTTCTTTGTTGAAGCAGCTGCAAATGGAAATATTACGTTTTCTTCTGCCAATCAAAGTCATCAAAACACTGATACTTTTATGAGGCAAGAACCTATTCCTTCTCTTGAATTATCAGTTAATAACAAAGAAGTCAAAAGGTCTGCAAAAGTATTTTACGCATCTAGTAAAACCACTGGATACGATAAAGGTTACGACTCAAAAATGTTTGGAGAAGACTCTTCTGATTTAGCCGTATTTACAGAACTACTTACTAACAATCAAGGTAAAAATTTAGCTATCCAAACATTACCAAACACCGATCATGAAAACATGATTATTCCAGTAGGTATTAAAGGGAAAGCAGGTAAAGAAATAACTTTTTCGGTTACTTCTAAAAACCTACCAGCTAATCTTAAAATATACTTAGAAGATAGAACAAATAGAGTTTTCACCAATTTATCAGAAGAGACCTATACCATTACTCTTGCGAATGACACAAACGGTATTGGTCAATTCTATTTACATACTAGCTCTAAAAAACTTGAAACACCTCCTATTAATCCTTCATTAGATAATATTAGTATATATAGTTCTTCTAATAATGAAGTTACCATTGTAGGATTACAAACTAAAGCCAATGTAACAGTTTATTCAATTTTAGGGAAAGAAATTTTAAATAAAAACATAACCTCTAACGGAGTAAGCAAAATAAGCCTTTCTGAGGTATCTAGTGGTGTGTATATTGTAAAATTAAACTCTGACTTAGGAGAAATCACTAAAAAAATAATCTTAAAATAAGTAAGCTATAAAAATCGAGCAATTATGAAGAAAAACATAAAAAAGACTGATACAGACTCTAAAAATATCACTCGTAAAGAAGCCTTAAAAAAAATTGGCGGTTATAGTAAATATGCTGCTTTAACGGCTTTAGGAACTTACATGATTTTAAATCCTCAAAAAGCACAAGCACAAAGTCCAGAAGCACCAGGAGGTGGCTTTTAAAAACCTTAAAATATTTTTTCAAAAAACCTCGATAAAATTATCGAGGTTTTCTATTTTTAGTCAATCATGATAAATAAAATAATTAAACGAAACATAGAGAATAAAAGTATTGTTTGGTTTCAAGATAATAATGAATATCTTGTTGTAGCCCCTCTTGTGGCTGAAATACTTTCTCTTTTAAACCAAAACGTTGATAAGCAAGAGATAACTACCCAGATTACTAAGCAAATTGATATTACCTATAAAGAAGCATTCGCTTTAGTTATAGATATTGAGACTTTACTTATCTCTTCAAAAGAAACTAACAGTAAAAGCAAACTTCTTACTGTAATTAAACCAACATCTTTTGCTTCAATAAAATATTATAAAATCAAGGATCTAATTTTAGAAGTAAAATATGCTTCTGACATAGAAATTTCTCTAATTCATCCAAAATTTGCTCATTTAGAAACTGAAGAAACCAAAAATATCAATCATAAATTTGAAGTCTTTAGTAATGATAATGCTATTTCTTTTTCTGTAGATGATATTATTATCGATACTTGGAGTCTAAAAGAAATACATTATTTTCAAGGGAAATTTTCTATGGAATTAGTGCAAAAAATCCATCAAAAAGACGAAAATCAGTGGATGGGTGTTTTTCATGCTTCAGCAGCTAGCAATGGTACCAATACTATTTTGTGTTTAGGAGATTCTGGAAACGGGAAAAGTACTTCGCTAGCGTTGTTACAAGCTAGCAATTTTACTTGTTTAGCCGATGATTTTGTTCCTATTGACACCTCTTTAAATGTACACAGCTTCCCTTCTGCAATCTCTATTAAAAAAAATAGCTTAGAAACTTTACTTCCGTTATATCCTGAACTAAAAATGTCTGCTGAATATCATTTTAAAAGATTGAATAAAGTTGTTCGATACTTACCTACTAACAATCATAATTATTCTTTAAAATGTCCTTGTAAAGCTTTGATTTTTATCAAATATCAAGAAAACAGCGATTTAATTATTAACAAAATTTCAAATATTACAGCTTTTGAACAGTTAGTTCCTGACTCTTGGTTATCTCCATTACCACAAAACGTAAAAATTTTTCTAAACTGGTTTGAAAAACTACCTTGTTACCAATTGACCTATTCAAACAACAAAAAAATGATTTCTACAGTTTCAAAAATATTCACTGATGAGCTATAAAGAAACCTTATTTTTTGTGGCTAAGTGCTTAACCATTACTCATGAAAAAGTTAATTATAAATTAGTTAAAGAAAAAATAGAAGCCGATTTAGTAGATTGGGATGCTGTTGTTAAAGTGAGTACAGCTCACTATGTTTTTCCTGCGTTATACTGCAACTTAAAACGTGCTCATTTTTTACATTATCTTCCTACTAACTTAGTTGAATACATGCAACATATTACTAACCTCAACAGAGAACGTAATCAAAGTATTATAACAGAAGCTAAAGAAATTAATAAGCTTTTGGTTTCAAACAACATCACTCCTATCTTTTTAAAAGGAACAGGTAATTTACTTGAAGGATTATACCAAGATATTGCCGAACGCATGGTAGGTGATATTGATTTTTTGGTCAAGCCTGAACTGTTTAACCTTACTGTTAATATCCTCAAAAAAAACGGATACCACAAAAAAACTCCCGACTATTTAGATAATACAGTCTTAAATAGACACTATCCAAAAATAACTAAAAAAGGGAAAATTGCTGCAATTGAAGTTCACTATAAAATGATTTCTAATGAAAAAGGATTTGACTTTAATTTTATAAAAAAAAGTGTAACTAAACTGGTTAATAACGCCACGGTTCTTTCCTATAATAATCAAGTTCTCTTAACTTGCTTTAATAAACAAATTAACGATAAAGGTCAATGGACTAAAACTATATCTCTAAGAAATTCATATGATCTTTATTTATTATCTAAACAAACTTCTGTTAAAACAACTTTAAGTAATTTTGACCATTCAGAGTCCAATAGTTTAAAAAACTTTCTTTCAGTTACTAATTACATATTTAACTCTCCTCAATCACTAGAATATACCAAAACACATAAGACTAAAAAGTATATCAAAAAAGTACTTTTCTTTATGAATAACCCTAAAAAAAGTGCTGCTAACAAAAAAAAGTGGGAATTATACTTTTTATACAAACACCGCTTCTCAGTTATTCTAAAGTCTTTTTATGTAAAAGAATACAGAAAATATCTATTTGATAGATTTTTTAATCAACCAAAGCTTTAACCTCATCAAAATCTAAACCTCCGTAGTTTCCAGAACTCATTAATAACAAGGCCGTATTTTCAAGGTTTTCATTGAATAAGAACTCTTTAAATTCTTCTGGTTTTGTATAAATTATCAAATCATCTCGTTCAAAAGCTTTGGCAATTTGCGCTTCAGAAACTTCTTCTAACTGTTTAATTTTTACTGCATGGGGAGAATAAAAAACTACTGCTTTATCAGCTTTATCTAGAGCTCCTTTGTATTCTGATAAAAACTCAGCATTCAAACTGGAATAAGTATGCAACTCTAAACATGCTAACAAAGTTCTATTTGAATATTGATTTTTAACCGCTCTTGTAGTAGCTTCTACTTTTGATGGTGAATGGGCAAAATCTTTAAACACAACAGTTGAAGGGTTTTCAGCAATTTTTTCTAAACGCTTGCTTGCCCCTTTAAAACTAGCTATTGCTTCATAAAACTCATCCTCATCAATTCCCATGTGTTGGCAAATCCATTTTGATCCTGCCAAGTTTTGTAAATTATGCTCTCCAAAAATTTCTAACGGTAAATTACCTTCAGCTGTTTCTAAATAAGTAATTCCATTATCAATAAAATAATCTGGGGTTTTATAAGGATATTTTTTTATCGGGTGATTAGAGTTTTCAACAACTTCTTTTAACACCTCGTCTTCCTCATTATACACCATAATTCCTCCATTCGTCAAAGAATCTGTAAAGGTTGAAAACTGTTCAACATAATTTTCAAACGTTGGGAATACATTAATATGATCCCAAGCAATCCCGCTTAACAATGCAATATTTGGTTTGTATAAATGAAACTTCGGGCGCATATCTATAGGAGAACTCAAATACTCATCTCCTTCCAAAACAATAAACTCGTTTTCTTCGGTTAAATGCACCATAGTATCAAAACCTTCTAACTGTGCACCTACCATATAATCCACTTCCCTATCATGATAATTCAACACATGTAAAATCATAGAAGTAATCGTTGTTTTTCCATGAGAACCACCTATAACCACACGAGTTTTATCTTTAGATTGCTCATGTAAAAATTCTGGATATGAATAAATTTTCACTCCAAGTTCTTGCGCTTTTAATAACTCTGGGTTATCTTTTTTTGCATGCATTCCTAAAATAACAGCATCTAAATCAGTGGTTATTTTTTCTGGAAACCAACCAAACTCATTCGGTAATAAACCTTTATTTGCTAAACGAGTTTTTGAAGGATCATGAATCGTATCATCACTTCCTGTTATTTGGTATCCTTTTTGTTGTAATGCGATTGCTAGGTTATGCATTGCGCTACCTCCGATAGCTATAAAGTGAATTTTCATAGTGTTGTTATCTGTAATGTAAGCGTCAAAAATACAAAACCAAGCGAGAATTTTAAGTATCTTTAAATCGAAACTCATTAAATAGCTATGTTAACTCACTCAAATAGTATCTTTACAAACTTTAACTTGTAAAAAACTACTGTTTTTAAGTGTTTTGTTCATATAAATTTATGATTATCATCAAAAAATATAGATAAATGAAAAGAATAACCCCCATTTTACTAATGATTTTATTTTCAACCTTAGCAAACTCCCAAGAAAACTATACCAACCTTTGGGAAAAGGTGCACAAGTTTGAAGCTGAAAACCTACCAAAATCTGCTTTAAAAATAGTTAACATTATTTACGATAAAGCTGAAAAAAGTAACAATGCTCCTCAAATTATAAAATCGTTGTTTTATAAAAGTAAGTATGCTCTAACTTTAGAAGAAAATGCACAATTAAAAATTATTAATGAGTTTAAACAACAAATTAATCAACATAATTTTCCGACTAAAAATGTATTAGAAAATGTATTAGCTAACTTATACTGGCAATATTTTAATCAAAATAGATGGAAATTTTACAATCGTACCCAAACACAAGAAAAAGTAGATGGAAATGATTTTAGAACATGGGACTTAAATACGCTGTTTGCAGAAATTCATTGTCACTATCAAAATTCTTTAGAAAATGAATCTGCACTACAAAAAACTGATATTTATACCTTTAAAGATATTATTCAAACAGAAAAAGACTCTAAAAAATACCGCCCTACCCTATTTGATTTTTTAGCGCACAATGCCTTAGAGTTTTATAAAACCACAGAAACTAACATTACAAAACCTACTTATCAATTTAAAATTGATAACGCTTTATACTTAAGTGAAGCTGATAAGTTTTCTGCATTAAACCTTACTACAAAAGATGATGTATCATTACAGTTTAATGCCTTAAAAATCTATCAAAAATTAATTAACTTTCATTTAAAAAACAAGAATCTTAATGCGCTTGTGGATGCTGATATTCAACGATTACAGTTTGTTAAGCAGCATATAACTTTAAATAACAAACAAGAGTTATTGTTACAAACACTAAAAACATCAGTTAATAATTACAAGAACAATGAAGTTTCTGGATTGTATAATTATGAAATAGCTAGAATTTATAATCAACAAGCTGGATCTTATAAAACTAAAAAAAGCAAAGAGTTTCGTTTTAAAAACAGAGAAGCACTTGCTATCTGTAAAAAGGTTATTGAGCAGTTTCCTAAAAGCTTAGCTGCTGAAAAATGTGAAGCTTTACAACAACAAATTACAGCTACATCACTCAGTATTCTTTCTGAAAAATTTGTACCAATCCAATCTTACTCTAGGTTACTAGTTACTTATAACAATATCGATAAACTGTACTTTTCTGCTTATAAAATTGATCATAAACAATTAGATGAACTTCAACAAATTTACAAAGAAGAAGAACGTTTTAACTTTATAAAAAAGCTTGCAAAAACTACTTCATGGAATAGTAACTTACGTAACGAAAAAGATTATTTGTCACATACAACTGAGGTAGTAGTTCCCGAATTAACTCAAGGGAATTATTTAATTATAGCACACCAAAACGCTACTTTTAATGCTACTAGTTTATATGCTACTGCTCATTTACAAGCAACCAATTTAGTTTTGGTTGAAAACAATAATGATGGTGTAAAAACCTACCAAGTTATTGATAGAATCAATGGGAAACCAATTAAAAATGCTGAATTATTATTACAAAACAAACAGCGTAGATATGGAAAAACAATTCATAAAAAACTAACAACTGATAAAAACGGATTTGCTTCTTTTAAAAGTGATGCTAGTTATGGTAATGTGTACGTTATTGTAACTCACAAAAACGATTCAGCAGTTTTTGGTAACTATTACCTGAATAAATACCAAAAACAAGCCTCTCCAACTGCAAATGATAGTTATACCTCTATAAAGCCTTTTATTTTTACAGATAGAAGCATTTATCGACCAGGGCAAACCGTATACTTTAAAACTATTTTTGTTCAAGAAAAAGAGAACAAATCAACACCTTTTACTAGTGAATTTGTACAAGTAACATTAAATAATGTTAACGGTGAAGCAGTAAAAACACTAGAACTTAAGCTAAACGAATACGGATCTGCTTCAGGGGAAATTATACTACCAAATACAGGGTTAACTGGTGAATATTGGTTTTCTATTGATAAAAGTGAAAAACAAGAAAGCAGGTTTTATAAGACTATAGATTTTGATTTTGAGAGAGAAGATTATATCACTCGTATTTCAGTTGAGGAATATAAACGTCCTAAGTTTAAAACAGAATTTAAACCTGTAACAAAAACCTATAAGTTACATGATAATATTACCGTAAACGGGTTTGCAAAAGCTTTTGCTGGTTCAACTATTACAGATGCTAAAGTAGTATATCGCGTACATCGTAAAGTACAATATCCTATTTGGTGGTACTGGCGTAAACCTCAGTTTACTTCAGAAGCACAAGAAATTACACACGGTGAATTAACAACTGATGCACAAGGTAACTTTTCAATTACTTTCAAAGCTTTACCCGATGAAAGTGTGAACAAAGAAAACTTACCTGTTTTTGAATATGAAATCACAGCTGATGTTACCGATGTTAATGGAGAAACTCGCTCAGCAACCACTATTGTAAAAGTTGGGTATCATGCATTACTTGCTACAGTACAAACTCCTTCAACAATACATAAATCAGACAAGGAAACAACAATTGAAATATCAAGTAAAAACTTAAACGGTGAGCTTGTTCCTGCCAAAGGAAGCATTAAAACATACAAATTACAAGCACCTAAAAACCCGTTACGTAAAAGACCTTGGGATACTCCAGATTATCAAGACATTTCAGAAAGTGAGTTTAGAAACTTATTTCCTCATGAAGCTTACACTTCGGAAGAGCAAAACCCTCAAAATTGGAAAAAAGGAAAATTAGTATTTGAGCAAAACTTCAATACAGAAGAATCTAAAAAAATTACACTTAATAACTATAAAAAATGGGCTTCTGGTAAATACATAACCGTATTAAGTTCTAAAGATAAATTTGGACAAAATGTTACAGACAAAACTCTCTTTACAATAATTGATAACAAAGAAAAAAGTGTAACCGACAATCAGTTATTCACATATAACACAAACAAAACAACTTACAAACCAAATGACATTGCTGAGTTACAAATTGGTTCTGCTTCTAAAGATGTTACGGTTATAGTTCAAATAGAAAAGAATCATACCATCGTAAACACAGAGCTTATTCATTTAAATAACAAAATCAAAACAATTGAAATTCCTGTTACGAAACAAGATATTGGCGGGTTTGTTATTAAATACTATTTTGTGAATTACAATAGTTTTGTAAGTGGGATAATTCCTATTTCGGTTCCAAACGAACAAGAAACCATTAGTATAGAAACCAATACTTTTAGAGACAAACTACAACCTGGAACTCAAGAAACATGGAGTTTTACCATTAAAAACGATAAAAACAACAAAGTAGCAGCAGAGATGCTTGCAAGTATGTACGATGCTTCTTTAGATGAATTTAAACCACATAATTGGAGCTTTAACCCTATCTCTACCTCTACATATTACTCTTATAGTGGTAACGCAAATGCTTATCAGAGTTTTGGTAATGAACGATTCAGAGTTTTTAATAATAACTATCCTTCATCCTTTAAAACTCAACGATATGACCAATTGAATTGGTTTGGGTTTTACTTCGGAATGAATAGAAATATTCGTTTAAGAGGCTTAGCTATGAACGCTAAAATGCAACCTTCTCCAGAAGTAGAAATGATTGTTGAAGAGAAAGAACTTTTAGATACTCAAGAAAACTTACTAGATGAAATGGTTGTTACTGCTCTAGCTAAAAAAGAACCTAAACAAGAAAAAGTTTCTTTAGACGGAGTACAAATTCGTAAAAACCTACAAGAAACTGCTTTTTTCTATCCTCATTTACAAACCGATAAAGAAGGAAATATTACTTTTAGTTTTACGACTCCTGAAGCTTTAACACGATGGAAGTTGCAGTTATTAGCACACACAAAAGAATTGCAATCGGCGACCAAAACATTAACTACTGTTACTCAAAAAGAATTAATGGTAATGCCTAATGCTCCAAGATTTTTAAGAGAAGGAGATCAAATTACATTCAGCTCTAAAATTGCTAATATCTCTGATAAAAACTTAGAAGGTACAGCGCAACTTGTATTAACTGATGCTATTACAGGAAAAGAAATCAATCTGTTAAGTAATTCTTCTAAAAACCAGGCTTTTAGTGTTGATGCTAACGGAAACACGAATGTATCTTGGAATTTATCAATTCCTGATACTTATCAAGCAATTCAATATAAAGTAATTGCCAAGGCAGGAGATTTTTCTGATGGAGAACAAAATGTATTGCCTGTTTTATCTAACAGAATGTTAGTTACTGAAACCTTACCTATGTGGGTTCGTTCAAATCAAACCAAAACATTCACATTAGATAAACTAAAAAATCAGACTTCGACTACGCTCAGTCACCATAAATTAACGTTAGAAGTTACCTCAAACCCTGCATGGTACGCTGTACAGGCTTTACCGTATTTAATGGAATACCCGTACGAGTGTAGTGAACAAACATTTGCTCGTTATTATGCAAACACACTCGCTAGTCATATTGCAAATTCAAATCCAAGAATACAAGAGGTGTTCAATGCTTGGAAATCTTCAGATGCTTTATTGAGCAACTTAGAAAAGAATCAAGAGTTAAAATCATTGATTATCCAAGAGACTCCTTGGTTACGTGATGCTCAATCAGAGACAGAACAAAAGAAGCGTATTGCTTTGTTATTTGATTTAAACAAAATGAACAACGAGCAACAAAACGCTATTAATAAACTACTGCAAATGCAGTTAAGCAATGGAGGGTTCCCTTGGTTTAAAGGGAATGATAATCCTAATATTTATATCACGAATCATATTGCTACTGGTTTTGGACATTTACAAAAATTAGGTATTGATAATAAAGATGATTCTTTACAGAAAATGCTTGTAGATGCTATCCACTTTTTAGATACTGAAGTTGAACATACACACAAGAAGTTATTAGAAAGTGCTGAACGTATTAAAGCTGAAAAAGGGCAAAAAGAATACACTAAGTATTTAGAACAAAACCACCTAAACTACTTTATCATTCAGTATTTATACATGCGTTCTTTTTATAAAGATATCAATGTTAATAGTACAAGTAAAACCGCTATTGAATACTACAAAAATCAAACAACAACTTACTGGAAAGAGTTTAGTTTATACGGAAAAGGACAAATTGCCCTAATACAGTTTAGAAATGGTAATACATCAATTGCTAATAAAATTTTAAAATCTTTAAGAGAGAACAGTATTACTTCTGATGAGTTAGGAATGTATTGGAAAGAAAATCAACCAAGTTGGTACTGGCATCAAGCACCTATTGAAACACAGTCGTTGTTAATTGAAGCTTTTTCAGAAATTGAAGATGACACTCAAACTATTGACAACCTAAAAATATGGTTACTAAAAAATAAGCAAACCAATCGTTGGAAAACTACCAAAGCAACTACCGAAGCTGTATATGCTTTACTATTACAAGGTAGTGATTGGATTTCGGTAACTGATATGGTAGATGTGAAAATTGGAAATAAAACCATCAATCCTTCTAAATTAGAAGATACAAAGGTTGAAGCTGGTACTGGCTATTTTAAAACCTCTTGGAGCGGTTCTGAAATAACTCCAGAAATGAGTACGGTGAGTATTACTAAAAAAGGAAAAGGTATTGCTTGGGGTGGATTGTATTGGCAATATTTTGAAGATTTAGATAAAATCACTTCAGCAAAAACTCCACTACAGTTAAAGAAAAAACTATTTAAAAAAGTAAATACTTATATGGGTAAACAACTTCAAGAAGTTACAAAAAACACACAATTAAATGTAGGAGATTTAATAACTGTTAGAATTGAACTTCGTTCGGATAGAGATATGGAATTTGTACACATGAAAGATATGAGAGCAAGCGGAGTTGAACCGATTAACGTATTATCACAATACAAATGGCAAGATGGTTTAGGGTATTATGAAAGTACAAAAGATGCTGCAACAAATTTCTTTTTTGATCGTTTACCTAAAGGGGTATATGTATTTGAGTATGATGTACGTGTAAATAATTCAGGAAACTTTAGTAATGGAATCACAACTATTCAAAGTATGTATGCTCCCGAGTTTAGTAGTCATTCAAAAGGAGAAAGACTACTAATTAAGTAAAATAATTTATCTTAGCATTCACAAAACACTAAATTAAAAATTATGAAGAAATTCTTTTTATTCATCGGTTTTTTAACCATTTCATTTTTCACTGCAAATGCACAAGAAATTTCTGACAACGCTATTGGTCTTCGTTTAGGAGACAATGATGGTTTTGGAGCTGAAATTTCTTACCAACGTAGATTAAGCGATAACAATCGTTTAGAACTTGATTTAGGTTTAAGAAATGGTAGTGGCTATGATGGATTTAAAGCTACTGCTTTATACCAATGGGTATGGCAATTAGAAAATCGTTTTAACTGGTTCGCTGGTGCTGGTGGTGGTTTAGGTCACTGGAATGCAAAGAATGTAAATGTGTCAGAAACATACGTTTTTGTTTCTGGTGTAATTGGAATCGAATATAGTTTTGATATCCCTTTAATGATTTCTTTAGATTACAGACCTGACATAGGATTCGGTGATTACTATAAAGACTTTAACTCTGACTTCGGTTTAGGTATCCGTTACCAGTTCTAAAAAAGATAACAATAAAATTTATAAAAACCTCTAAAGTAACTTTAGAGGTTTTTTTATTGTAAACCCTCTGAGTTAAACACTTATTACCAATGTTTTTACAAAGTAACTTTTACATTAAATAAAAAACACATAAATATTATAAAAACATTAACCTATTAACACTTTGTAAACTTTATATATAAGTTTTAATAATTGTTTACTAACAAATTTGAAATCTGGTTGCTAGTTATCATAAATAATTTCGCCATGGATAATTTCACTAAAGATTTCAAAATGAAAAAATTAATACTAATTACGCTTTGCTTTATAAGTATTTTAGGATATTCACAAAGCAAATCGGGGTTAAAAGGAAGAGTTTTAGACGAAACAAATCAACCTTTACCTGGAGCTACAATAAGCATTCCTTCTTTACAAGTTGGATTTTCCACCGACTTTAATGGAAACTACGAACTTTTAAATATTCCTATAGGAAATTACGAAGTTCAAATATCTTTCTTAGGCTATCAAACCTTAACAGAAACCATTACACTTACAAACAATATTCAATCTAAAAACTTTTCCTTACTACCTAAAATAGATAGATTGGATGAAGTTGTTATTAAAGGAAGTATTGGTAAAGGACAGGCAAAAGCCTTAAATCAACAAAAAAACAAAGAGAATATAACCAACATTATTTTTGCCGATCAAGTAGGAAAATTTCCTGATGCCAATATTGGTGATGCCTTAAAACGTGTTCCGGGTATTTCTATGCAAAACGACCAAGGAGAAGCTAGAGATATAGTTATTCGCGGATTAGCCCCTCAATTAAACTCGGTAACTTTAAATGGTGACAGAATTTCGTCTGCCGAAGGAGATAACCGTAGAGTTCAAATGGATTTAATTCCTTCAGACATGATTCAAACCATTGAGGTTAACAAAGCTGTTACACCAGATATGGAAGGAGACGCTATTGGTGGCTCTGTTAATTTAGTTACACGTTCTGCTCCTACCACTTTTAGAGCTTTCGTTGCTGGTTCTTACGGACAAAACCCTGTAAGAAATACGCCTAACTATAATGTTTCTGCATTAGTTGCCAATAGAGCTTTTAAAAACGAACTAGGCTATGTAATCAATGCTTCATACAACTCTAACGATTATGGTTCAGATAATGTTGAGTTTGAATGGGAAAAAGAAAATAACAAAACATACATTGGTGAACACGATATTAGACGTTACGATGTAAAAAGAAATAGAATGAGTGTTTCCGCCAACTTAGACTGGACACCTGACAACAACAATACGCTTTTCTTTAAGTCTATGTACAATCAGAGAAACGACTATGAAAACCGTTATAGAGTACGTTTTAGAAAAATAGATGAACCAGATGCTACAGGAGTATCAAAAGCTGAAGTACGTCGTCAAACTAAAGGAGGTATCAACAATGATACAAACGACAACACACGTTTAGAGCGTCAGAGTACTTACAATATATCTGTAGGTGGAGAACACATTATTTTTGGAAACATTAAATTGAACTGGAAAACGGGAACAGCCAAAGCAAAAGAAGAACGTCCAGACGAACGTTATATCAGTTTTGAAAACGATGACATTGAAGTTATGCAAGACTTCTCACGAACAAACTTCCCTGTATTACGACCAACAAATAACGATTTTAACGATCCTTCAACTTTTGAATACAATGAAATAACACAACAGCAGGGATTTACACAAGAGCGTAAAATTAGTTCTAATGTTGATGTTTTAATTCCTATTAATACTACAGGAGCTTACAAAAACTCATTAAAGTTTGGGTTTAAGCACAAGTACAAAGAAAAAGTAAGAGATAATAGCTTTTATGAGTATGATTTAGAAAATCAATTTCTAACCATGAATACCACTACTACTAAAGACTATACTATTAATGGTTATTTAGCAGGCGATGATTATAAATCAGGGCTTTTTGTTTCAAAAGAATTTTTAGGAAGTTTAAACTTAAAAGGAGGTGAACTTGTATTAGATGAATTTGTTCCTGAAAACTACGATGCTAATGAAAACATTTATGCTGCATACGGAATGTTACAACAAAACTTAGGTAACAACTTTTCTTTTATAGTTGGTGTAAGAGTTGAAAAAACAACAATAGATTATAACGGTTTTGCTATTGATGTTGAAACTGCTGATGATTTAAGCGACGTAACTAAAACATCAGGAACTAGAAACTACACAAACTGGCTACCTAACTTACAAGCTAAATACAACCTTGATAAAAACACCATTGTTAGAGCAGCTTGGACAAATACTATTGCAAGACCGAACTATTTTGATTTGGTTCCTTATAGGAATATTAATAGTGATGATATTGAAGCTGAGTATGGAAATCCTAATTTAGATCCTACTGAAGCAATGAACTTTGACTTAATGTTTGAACACTATTTTAGTAATGTAGGTATTATATCAGCAGGAGTTTTTTATAAAGATTTAGATAAATTTATTTACAATTCAGTTACTGAAGAACCAATTACCATTGGAGGTGTAACAGAAACCTACGATGTAACAAGACCTTTTAACGGAGGTACTGCTGAAATTTATGGTTTTGAAGTGGCTTTACAACGTAAATTAAACTTCTTACCTGGCTTCTTAAGAAACTTAACAGTGTATGGTAACTATACCTATACAGACTCTAAAACAGATGGTATTGCCGACAGAGAAGATGGCTTGCCTTTGGCTGGTGCTGTTAAAAACATGTTTAACGGATCGTTGGCCTATGAAAGTTCTAAACTATCAATTAGAGCCTCTTTAAACTTTGCTGATGATTATATTTTTGAATACGGAGATGATACCTTTACGGATGTGTTTTATGACGAACAATTGTTTGTAGACCTAAATGCTTCGTACCGTATTACCAAAAACTTACAAATCTTTGCTGAAGCAAAAAACTTAACCAATCAAGAATTACGTTTTTACCAAGGAACAAAACACCAAACAATGCAAGCTGAGTTTTATAACTATAACTGGAACGCCGGTTTAAAATACAATTTTTAAGAATGAATAATCTATACAAAATAACACTTACTTGCCTTATTTTAAGCGCTTGTAAAGTTGAAAAAATAGTCCATCAAAACTCACAAGCCAAACCAGTAGTAGCTTTAGTTGCTGACGCTGAAACAGAACCCGTTACTTCTTTTGACGATGCTGCTGATGATCCGTGTGTGTGGATAAACCCTGTTGATATAACAAAATCAACCATAATTGGAACAAACAAAAAAGAAGGTTTAGAAGTTTATAATTTAGATGGAAAACGCTTGTATTCTTATAAAATAGGTCGTGTAAACAATGTTGATATTCGTGATGGTTTTTCACTAAACGGAAAAGAAGTTTCGGTTGTTACTGCTAGTAATAGAACCCATAATACTATTTCTATATTGATTGTAAAACCTACTGGAGAATTAGAAGATGCTGCTGCAAGAAAAATAACTTCTAACTTAAAAGAAGTATACGGTTTAGGAATGTATAAAAGTCCTAAAACTAACAAGTTTTATGTTTTTATGGTTGGTAAAAAAGGCGGTGTTGAGCAATGGGAGTTGTTTGAAAGCAACACTCAAATTGATGCTAAGTTAGTCCGTGAATTTTTATTAGGAAGTCAAGGAGAAGGTATTGTTGCCGATGATGTACACGCCAAAGTATATATTGGAGAAGAGAACAAAGCACTTTGGAAGTACGATGCAGAACCTAATGCTTTAAACAACCGTGTAAAGGTTATCAGCACCAAAGATTTGAATATGAAAGATGATTTTGAAGGTGTTACCTTATACGATGCTGGAAATGGAAAAGGATATATTATTTTATCCTCACAAGGAAATAACAGTTATGCTGTTTTTGATAGAATTAGCAATCAATACCTAGGTAGTTTCTCATTAAAAGACGGTGCTATTGACGGTACCTACGATACGGACGGAATTGATGTAACTTCTGTTAATTTTGGCTCAAAATACCCTAAAGGATTCTTTATCGCGCAAGATGGTGCTAATACCCAAGGTAAGGACAGTTTACATCAAAATTTTAAAATCATTGACTGGCAAAAAATTTCTAAAAGTCTACATTTAGATTCGTCAAATTAGTGTATTTGTTGTGTAATTTGAAAAGCCTTTTGGTAAAACCAAGAGGCTTTTTTAACGCTAATAAAATTAGCTTAAAACATAGTCTTTAAAAAACACCTTGATGTTTTGATGAAAAGACCTTGACGTTTTTACAAAAACGTCAAGGTCTTTTTTGTAAGTCTTCTTAGTGTTTTGTTTTTATAGATTGTTAAGTGCTAGAAAAGTAGCTGTTATTTTGGCGGATAATTATTAATCACCTTACCAATTACTTTTTGAAAATGTAATTTCTTTTGTTCTGGTGTTGCTTTTTCTCTTACTTCACTAGTAGCAATTCCTTGCCATATTAACTGGTTGTCTTTACTTTCAACAAAATCAATGGTTAATTGCTGATTTATTTTTCTACTTTCAATAGGGATACCTCCTGAAATTCCAAATCCAACATTTCTTCCTCCACTTCCTAAGCCAACACCTATTGTATTTCTATTAACAGACTCTCGTTCTTCAGATAAAATATTGATATACATATCTGGTTTTTCAGCCAACTGCATCCCTTTGGCTTGCAAAGCAGCCGTTATTTCATAAGTGACTCTTTTTACATCCAACTCATTTAAACCTTTGCCAGCATCTTCAAAAAAATTAAAGGTCTTATACTGACTAAAATCTGTTTGGCTATCGTAGTCATATACTACTTTAGAAGAGGAACAACCAATAATAACTAACAGAAAAAAATATTTGTAATACTTCATATATAAATTCTTTACATTGTACTTAATCAAAAACTATACCTTATAAAAATACAAAAAGCCTCGTTTACACGAGGCTTTTTCTAAGGTTAGTTAATTGATTTTTATTGAACTGCCTTTAAAGCATCAATATTTCCATATCCAAACTCTGAATGTTTGTTCGGATAAAAATCAGCGGATTCTTTCATTTTTTGTAAAACTTGTTCTCTTGACCAAGAAGGGTGTTTTGCCCATACTAATGCTGCAATACCAGCAGTAGTTGCTGTTGCTACAGATGAACCTCCTACATAATTTGCTTGTCCATCGTAATAACTTAATACAGGAGTTTTGTTATCTGTACCATTAGTACGTTGCATTTGTACCGTAAAATCAATTTGTGATCCTGTATGACATACATCACACTTACTATATTGTCCTTCTTTAACACCAGTTACCGCCACCGTTTCAGACATATTCGCTGGAAAAATTACTCCATACCAAGTAGTAAACGAAGTAGAAGTTCCTCCAGCAGCTAAAATCATCTTTCCTTTGCTGTGTGCATACTTAACTGCATCCGATACATTACCAATACTAAACGGAGAACCTAACGACATAGAAATAACTTTTACATCACTTCTATTTGCCAACGCTGTTAATGCTTCAACAACTCCTCTTTTTTCATGATAATCATCAATTACCACATTTTCAACAGCTCTATACGTTACCAAGTTTGCATTGTAAGCAACCCCTACAGGTAAATTATCATTATTTCTTGGTGCGGTTGCTACTGCTGCCATTTTCGTTCCATGACCACACTTATCATTTACGCCATCATAATTATTTGACCACGCCCACCAAGAATCTACAAAGGTTCCATATTTCTGAACTGTTCTTCCTGATGAATATCCATCATTAAAATATTGGTTCATCCATTTTTGTTCTGGTGACAAACCAGAATCAACTACAGCTACTGTTACTCCCGAACCTGTACTATAATTCCAAGCTTGTGAAATATTGTGCGCATCAAAAGACCATGGTAATTTAGCCCCTGGTGCTACTGTTCTATAATCATTGGTGCTTAAATTAGCCGTACCATAGCCACATCCTGAAGAACCTGATGAACTTGACTTAGCTTGTGCAGTAGACTCTAAAAAACTATATCCTCCCGGTTCAATATAACGAACTCTACTATCTTTTAATAAGACATTTATTGTTTCCTTGTTGGTAACTTTAATATCTAATACATTAATATTTTCATTTACATACAGCTCTGTTTCTCCCTTAGCAGAAGTTGTTTCAAAACTTTTTACTAAAGTTATTAGCTCGTCTTTTATATTAGTACTTTCTTCACTCCTAGCATAATTATTTTTTGAAGTACCGTAGCCTATAGTCAAGATATTTTCTCCATGATTCACCGCACTCCATATTGTATGAGTGTCTTGAGACATCCATTTAAAATCTCCTGTTTTTTGTAAAGATTCCTTGATTTTTGAATTGATTTCTTTTTTGGTAAGTAAACCTTGATCTTGTTTTATATCTAATGTTTCATCGTTATTAGAACATGAGATCATAGTTAAAACAACTGTTAGACTTAAAAGTATTTTTTTCATTTCTGAAGGGATTTAAATTAAACTTTTCGAATATAGTAAAATTTTAATACAATTTTAACACTTTAATAAATTTAACCCATACATAATTAACACTTTAATAAAACCAAACATACAATTCCAATAAAAAAAGGAGCCTATAGCTCCTTCTTTACATTAAGTTTTCAAAACGTTTACTCCATCTTTACTCTAGTGGGTGTATCTTTTCCTTCAATAATACTTTGAGTTCCTCTAGCAACCGCTTTTACGGTTTCTGTTAATACAGTCATATTTAAGGTTTCAGCTTCATCTGTTACCTTATGATAGTCTGCATCGATATCAATCGGAGTGGTTGAAAATGTATGAGATGGTACACCTAAACGTGCTAAAGAAGCATTATCCGATCTTAAGAACAATTGAAATTTCGGGTATGGATCTGGAAACAACTTATATCCTGATCCTTCCAAATTCTTCTGAATTATTTTACCAAAATCTGATTTATCAAAACCAGTTAACCATGCTGTTTTTGGTCCTGTTTTAGGTTGCTTTCCTATTAACTCTAAATTAATTCCAGCTACAAACTTACTCGCATCAATTCCTTTACCAAAGTATTCAGAACCTACCAATCCCATTTCTTCAGCAGTAAAACATACAAACAAAATACTACGCTCATTATTTCCCTTTTTAGCATAATATTCAGCTAAAGATAATACGCCTGTAACTCCTGAAGCATCATCATTTGCTCCGTTAAAAATTCTATCCCCTTCTCCATCTTTCTTTACACCTAAATGATCGTGATGAGCTGATACAATAACAAATTCATCTTTTTTAGACTTTCCTTCTAACAAGCCTATAATGTTACTCATCTTAATTCCTTTATATTCAAAGTTTTGACGATAGGTAGTTAATGTATCAAAAGTCTTTAAACCAATTCTTTTATATTCATTCTCTATATACTGAGTTGCTTTTTCCATTCCCTCTGTGCCTGGTTTTCTACCCTCCATTTCGTCTGAAGCAAGTGTATATAAGTGTTTTCTTACCAAAACAGAGTCAATTAACTCTTCTTTACTTTCTTTTTTCTGAGTTACTTCAACAGTATTCATAGCAACCTCGTTACTAGTATTTTTAGTTTGCTTACACGACAGTAAAACTGATACACTTACAAGTGCTAATGGATATAAAACTTTTTTCATTCTTTATTTATTTAAAAGCCTAAATATAGCCAATTTAATTTCTTAATTTTGTTTAAAACTTTTTAAGGATGACTTTAACTGATATTCCAAATATAAAACATATTGATTCAAACAATTTTTTCTTGCTTGCTGGCCCTTGTGCTATTGAAAGTGAAGATATGGCGATGCGAATTGCTGAGAGAGCAATTACCATTACTGATAAATTAGCAATTCCTTATGTATTTAAAGGAAGTTTTAAAAAAGCGAATCGTAGTAGAATTGATAGTTTTACAGGAATTGGTGATGAAAAAGCATTAAAAATTTTACGTAAAGTTTCTGAAACTTTTAATGTTCCTACTGTAACCGATATTCATGAAGTTTCTGATGCTGAAAAAGCAGCTCAATATGTAGATGTATTACAAATTCCTGCTTTCTTAGTTCGTCAAACCGATTTAGTAGTTGCTGCTGCAAAAACTGGTAAAGTTGTGAATTTGAAAAAAGGACAATTTATGAGTCCTGAAGCCATGCAACATGCAGTAAAAAAAGTTCATGATGCAGGAAATAAAAAAGCGTGGATAACTGACAGAGGAACGATGTTCGGATACCAAGATATGATTGTTGATTTCCGCGGAATTCCTACCATGCGTCAATACGCTCCTACTGTATTAGATGTTACCCATTCGTTACAACAACCAAACCAATCAAGCGGTGTTACAGGTGGACGTCCTGATATGATTGAAACTATTGCTCGTGCTGGTGTTGTTAATAATGTTGATGGATTGTTTATCGAAACTCATTTTGACCCTGCCAATGCTAAAAGTGATGGTGCTAATATGTTACATCTTGATTATTTAGAGGGTTTATTAACCAACTTGGTTACCATTAGAAAAACTATTAATAATTTATAGGCACAGTTTTTGTTTCATACAATCGTTTTTAGTTTATATATGAAACAACTTCTTTTTTTATTCTTTCTAGCTACTACTATCGTAAGTGCACAAGACTTTTCTTTAATTGAAGAGAAAGTAAATAGCTACCCGAAATTTAGTAAAGTAGAAAATCTAGCTCAGCAAATAGCAAGCGATTTTAAAACTAAAGAACAGCAAGTACAAGCTGCCTTTTATTGGCTTGCTCATAACATACAGTATGATTTAGATGCATATTATCATCCTAAAAACAAAAGAATTTCTTTTAGATACAGGAATGAGCAAGAAAAATTAGAAAAACTACAGGCAATAAAAGACGGTATTGTCAATGAAACTTTATTAACTCGAAAAGCTGTTTGTGAAGGATATGCGCAAACTTTCGCCAAAATATGCTCTATGCTTCAAATTGAGAATGAAGTTATAAAAGGATATATCAGAAATTCCTCAAACGATATAGCTAATCCTAAAACCAACTCAAATCATGCTTGGAACGCTGTTAAACTGAATAACAAATGGGTTTATGTTGATGTTACGTGGGCTTCGGGTGTTGTAAATAACAACAGATGGCAACCTTTATTTAATCCTTATTACTACAACATTCCTGAAGAAAAATACTTTAAAACACATTTTCCTGAAAAAAAACTTTGGCAATTAAGAATTGGTAGAATGGACAAAAAAGACTTTTACAATCAACCAATTTACGATGCTGCTTTCTTAAAATCAGATTTAGAGTTAATAACTCCTTCCAAAGGAATATTAGATAGAAACTCTACTATTGAGTTAAAAATTCAAAATTTACGTCCTAATCAATCAGTTTCCTTTGGATATAGTGGATACCGATATGCTGTAAAACCAGATAAAGTGTTAACAAAAAATAATATTACTACAATCACGACAACTCATCTTGAAAAAAGTAAACAACTATTTTTGATTATTGACAAAGAAGTTATGCTTGAGTTTTTAATTCAGTAATTATTTCCTCCAAAAACCTTTATGATTGTGTTTTGCTACTTCTTCTATGACTTGTAGTAGTATTTCTTCGTTAATTTCTTCTACTGATGAATAACGAAGTGATTTTACAACTGCTCTTCCTTCTGAAACTAAAAAAATATCAAAATCTTCTAAAATACCTTTTGCCCAAAATCCAACATCTACAAAACTTTTTTTATGGGATGCATTCATGTAGCACAATTGCTTCCCATTGATATAATATACTGGTATTTTCCACTTATATTTTAATTCTAAATCCTCAAAATTACTTTCTATCAATACTTGTAAGTGTAGTAAAATAGACTTGAATGGTTCTGGTTGTTTAAGTATGTATTCTTCGGCTGGTTTCATGCTTTCAAAAATACATTAATTTTTTATTTGGTTGTTTCTCAAAATTAGCTTTACTTTGTTTTTCAAAGTTCTTTAAAAATGAGTTCAGAAGATTATTTAAAAGACATATCAGAAATTAAAAACCTAATGAGTAAATCCTCTCGATTTATATCATTAAGCGGCTTGTCTGGTATTTTAGCAGGAATATATGCCTTAATTGGAGCTGCTTATGCATATTGGTTGGTTAACAACAACTCAAACGGTTATTTGATGTTAGATGGAAAAATTTTCCAAATGGTCATCTTTGATTTATTGTTAGTTGGCTTTTTAAGTATTGCTACAGCTATCTTTTTAACCACAAGAAAAGCTAAAAAGAATGGAGAAAAAATTTGGGATGCCACCACAAGAAGATTACTATTAAATTTCCTTATTCCTCTGGTTTCTGGAGCAATCTATATCATTATCATTCTAGGGCATCAAAAATATGGACAAACAGGTGCATTAATGTTACTTTTTTATGGCTTAGCGCTGATTAATGCTTCAAAATATACTGTAGGAGACATTAAGTATTTAGGCTATACTGAAGTTGTTTTAGGACTTATTGCTGCAATGTTACCTGGTTATGGTTTTTGGTTTTGGGTTATAGGGTTTGGAATCATGCATATTGTTTACGGTACACTTATGTATTTTAAACACGATAGAAAATAAGAACTATTTTCGTACTTTAAAATTTATCTTTTTTGAAAAACATTATTTTAAATATAAATAAAGCTTTTGATCATAGAATTAGACTGGGAATTATGTCTGTTCTTATGGTAAATGAATATGCTGAATTTACTACCCTAAAAGAATTATTAGGTGCTACTGATGGTAATTTGGCAAGCCACACTAAAGCTTTAGAAAAAGTTGAATTTATTAGGATAGAAAAACAATTTATTGGCAGAAAACCCAATACTAGATATTATGCTACTGAGCTTGGTAAACAGGAATTTAAAAAACATATTGAAGCCTTAGAAAGGCTGATTAAAAATAAATAACACTAATTTTTTTACAATTAAACTTTGAAATTCAAAGTTCTTTTAAAACAATAAACTATGGAAACACTAAACAAACAAAATGGAAGATTCGGAAAGTGGGTAAAAACATCAATCACTGCTAGAATGCTCATGATTGGATTTTTAATTCTCATCTTATTGATTCCTTTATCCTTTATTAAGAGCTTAATTGTTGAGCGAATGAACAGACAACAAGAAGTAGTTCAAGAAATCAATCAAAAATGGGGAAAAGAGGTATTGTTATACGGTCCTATTTTAAAAGTTCCATACAAAACTTATAAAGAAAAATTTGTTAGAAATCAAAAAACAAAGGAAACACGAACTGAGGTTGAGGAAAAAATTAGATATGCTTACTTTTTTCCGAAGGAATTAAATATCAAATCCTCTATAAATCCTGAAGAGAAAAAACGTGGTATTTATAAAACGGCTGTGTATAATAGTAAAATAAACATTGATGGAAACTTTACAAAACCTGATTTTAGTGAAAAAGATATTAATGAAGAAGATATACTTTGGAATAAATCTCGATTAATTATAAAAACTTCTAATCTAAAAGGAGTTAATAATTTAGTTGAAATAAAACTGCATAAAAACACTTACGCTTTTACCTCTAAATATGAGGATAATAATAACGAAAAAGCATATTACAACTATTTAAACCTTCATAAATTAGAAAGTAAGTTTTTAAATGAAGAAGACCTTCCTAAAAAATCAGATACAAACTTTAGCCTATCGCTAAGCATTAATGGAAGTAAACAAATTCGTTTTATTCCTATTGGAAAAGAGACATCCGTTCATATAAACTCTGACTGGAAAACTGCTAATTTTATTGGAGAATATCTTCCTTTTAATTCTGATAAAATCTCTGATAATGGTTTTGATGCTAAGTGGAAAATATTAGATATTAACAGACCTTTTTCTCAACAATCTTTTAATGGAATTCCAAACTTAAAAGAATATGCTTTTGGTGTAAACTTTATGATTCCTGTAGACGAATATCAAAAAAGTGAACGATCGGCTAAATATGGATTCTTAGTGATTGGACTTACGTTCTTAATCTTCTTTTTAATTCAAACAATGAGTAAAATATCCATTCACCCATTTCAATATTTAATGATTGGTGTTGCCTTAACTATGTTCTATACATTACTAATATCAATTTCTGAACATAGTAGTTTTTTAAAGGCATATTTAATTGCTTCTATAGCCGTCGTATTGTTAATTGCATTGTATTCAAAATCAATTTTAAAAGGCATTAAGTTTCCGTTATTTATCGGAGCATCTCTTACCACATTATATGCCTTTATTTTTGTAATTATTCAACTAGAAAATTATGCTTTATTAGTGGGTAGTATAGGATTATTTATAATTCTAGCCTCAGTGATGTATGCTTCAAGAAAAATAGACTGGCAAAACGGTTAATTAACTATAATTAATGAGCAAACTATCATACTATATGGTAGTTTGCTTTTAAAAACACAAACATGAAATTTCAATCGAAATACTTTCTAGCTTTTATCTTTCTTTTAATACTAGAAATTCTAATAGCTCAAACTTCAGGATTTATAAGGCACACTTTTGGTGACTTTTTAGTAGTTATCCTTCTTTTTTATTTCGTGAAGTCATTCTTTAACCTATCAAATAAAACTATCGGCCTTTCAGTCTTACTTTTTGCTTATATAGTAGAGTTTTTACAATTAACTCCTCTTTTAGCGCTTCTTGGTTTGGAGAATAATCGTATGGCTGTTATAATATTTGGCGCCACTTTTAGTATTGGTGATTTAGTAGCTTATACATTGGGAATTATTATCGTTCTACTTATAGAAAGTAGCTTTAAATTAAGATATTCTACGTATTTTTCTAAGAATATCTTCTAACCCATTTAATTGTAATTCATACACTAGTGACATCATAGTCCCTAGTTTTCCTTGAGGAAATCCTTTATTTTTATACCATACAATATAATATTCAGGAATATCTATTAAATAGGTTCCTTTATATTTACCAAAGGGCATTTTCATATTAGCTGTGTCAATTAAAAACTGTTTGTCTGGTATCATTTTAAATAAAAAATCCCGCCGAAGCGGGAGTTAAATTGTATTATTCTTTTCCGTCTACGTAATCCTGCAAATATGCATAACGTTCGGTTAATTTACCAGTATTTGTTGTCATTTTTGCACGCGCTAAAATTCCGTCTTTATCATCGTTGTAAAAAGCAGGAATTACATGTTCTAAAAACATTTCTCCAAAACCTTCACTTGCATCTTTTGGTAATTCACAAGGCAAGTTATCAACAGCCATTACTGTGATAGCTTTTTTGTCTTTAAAATCAATTTCTGATTCCGTTTCTGGATGATAACCATAAATAGGATCAGCAATTGTTGATGCACGTAATGTTGTAGCTACTGGTCCATCAATATCACATGAAATATCTGCTACATACTTTATTCTGAACTCAGGGTGTTTTACGTCTTCACGTGTAAATAAATATGGAGCGCCCTCACCATAAAAATGTCCCGCTATAAAGAAATCAGTTTGTTTAGCATACGCCATAAAATTACTTTCGTACCCAGTTGGATCTTTATAAAACTCAAACTTATCTCCTACTTTACCGTCTTTACGTTTTGCATATTCCATAACATCTGCTATACAATATACAGGCTCAGTAAACTCAGTTGTTAAATATAAAGCATCACTTACTTGTTTAATTTTTAGATGATCTAATATTTCTTGTGCTCCTTTGGCTACTTTTCCTGTTCCTGTTAACAATATTTTTATGTTAGGTAAGCTAATTTTATCTAATTCGGCTTTTACAGCATCCAAATCAGGTAACGTTTCTACTTTGGGTAAGTTGAACAATCCTTCACGTATGCCTAACGCTCTAAAACCATTATAAGCACCTACCAAACCTGCATAACGACCAAAACCAATTAAACGCGCTCCATTTTCTTCAATAATGGTTTCATGATCAAACATTTCTATATTTCTATCAAGCATTGCTTTTAACAACTTACGATTGTATGGCTGCTTTTTAATGGTATGACTAAAGAAAAAGTATTTTTTATTTGGAATTAAATTATCTACAGGAACTTCTTTTACTCCTAATAACACATCACAGTCAGAAACATCATTTGCTACTGCAAAACCTGATTTTGTGTAAGCCTCATCAGAAAAAACTCGGATATCAGAACTTTCTACCACTATTTCAGCCTGAGTAAACTGTTCTTTAAACTCTTGTAATTTTTCTGGAGAAAACACAACTCTTCTATCTGGTGGATTTTTACGTTCTTTAATAATTCCGAATTTCATAATTGACCTTTGTATTAAAATTAAACAATTTTACATATAATGTTATAGTTTATAACAATTACAGCGAAAATACTTGTTTTAAAATGATTGTACAAGTAGTATTTTTTTATATTTGCATCCTCTTGTTTCGACAGTATTGCTTTATATTACTGCTAAACGAAATTGCATAGAATTACAAAGATTATTTGGTATATTTTTTGCAAGGGTACTTATAGCATCTTTGACATATTGGGGACGACTGGTTTTGACAGCAAGATTAGTGAAAATGTAAGCATACCGAGGAGTGAAATGATAACTCGTTAAACTTATTTCAACCATTTAAACGGCGAAGATAACTACGCTTTAGCTGCATAATCTGAATTAATAGTAAGATTAGCCTCGGCGCACAAGGTGCGCAAGCTTTATGTCCACGAAAAGCCTTGGTTTACGGCGTTTCATTTTTGGGCATCGTAAAAGTAAACATAGAAAACTTAGCGCTTCGATAGGTTTTCGAAACTAAAGAAGATAAGTTAAGATTGGGCAGTTTTTGGTCAGGTCTTAATCGAAAATTAAACAAAAACTAAGTATGTAGAAAGCCTTTGAGCTACTTGTTTGGACCCGAGTTCGATTCTCGGCGTCTCCACAATAATCCCTTACAAGCCTAATTTTGTAAGGGATATTTTTTTAAAAATTATAAAGCTCGTTTCTTCGCTATCTATTGTGTTAAAATTAACATACGTATCCTTATATTTTTTAACGTTTACTTCCTTATACAAAATAAATTATTGAGTATTTTTACGAGCTGATTCTTTAATTGATTAAAGAACTTAATGTTTTTTTAAAAGAAGATATTCTAAACTAAAAAACAAAATCAACTTAATTTTTTATTATTCAAATTATATTATGAAAAAAACAAGTCTTTTTTTAATTGCTTTTTTAACCTTGCTACCTGCTTCATTGTTCGCTAATGAAGGAATGTGGTTTTTAATGCATATTAAACGTTTAAACGAACGTGATATGCAAAAAATGGGACTTCAGCTAACCGCAGAAGAAATTTACAGTATCAACAACCAAAGCCTTAAAGATGCTATCGTTCAATTTAACGGTGGTTGTACAGCTAGTATTATTTCTGATAATGGATTAGTACTTACAAATCACCATTGTGGTTATAATGCTATTGCAGAATTATCTTCAGAAGAGCAAAATCACCTTAAAAACGGGTACTGGGCTAAAACATTAAAAGACGAGCTTAAACCAGAAAGTCTTTTTGTAAGATTCTTTGTGAGAATGGATGACGTTTCTAAACGTATTTTAGCTAAAGTAAACGATTCTATGACAGAAAAAGAACGTGAAGCTGCTATTAACAAAGAAATTGCAAAAATAGAACAAGAAAATAGTGAAGGTGGAAAATACACTGTTTCTGTACGTTCTTTTTTCCAAGGAAATGAATATTACTATTTTGTATACGAAGATTATAAAGATGTACGATTAGTAGGTACACCTTCTGATAAAGTTGGTAAATACGGTGGAGACACTGATAACTGGGAATGGCCACGTCATACAGGAGATTTTTCTTTATTTAGAGTATATGCGGATGCAGAAGGAAACTCTGCTGAATATTCTGAAAATAACGTACCATTAAAAGCAAAGTACCATTTACCTGTTAATATTAAAGGTGTAAAAGAAAATGATTTTGCTATGATTTTAGGATACCCTGGTAGAACAAATCGTTGGATGCCTGCAGAAGGAATTGAGCAAAACGTAAATTACGCATATCCTGCTTGGGTAGAAGGATCTAAATTGAGTATGGATGTAATGAAAAAATACATGGATAAAGATGCTTCAATAAACTTGATGTATGCATCTAAATATGCTGGTATAGCCAATTACTGGAAAAATAGACAGGGTATGATTGATGCTTTAACAGCTCATAAAACTGCTGAGGCTAAACGTAAAGTTGAAAAAAAATTTGACAAATGGGCTAACAAAGAGTCTAACAAAGCAACTTACGGAAATGTAGTTACTAACATCAATAATTACTATAACTTAACCAACAACAAAGCAAAGCATGATAACTACTTAATGTTATTATTACGTTCTAGTAAATTTGCAGTTTTACCATATCGAATAGGTAAAGGGTTTGAGTCTTATATTGATGCTAATGAAGCTGCTCGTAAGAATTTAATGCCTAGATTAAATGCCTTTATAGAAAGTAATTATACAAACTATCATCTACCTTTAGAAAAAGAGGTTTTAGCTGAGCAACTTAAATTATATGCTGCTAAAGCAAATTATGAATTACCTGAAATCATAACTAAAACCGCTAAAAACGGTGACTTTACTGATTATATCGATGCTATTTTTGAATTAAGTATTTTTACATCTAAGGAGCGTGCCACGGCTTTCTTAAAGTACCCAAACAAAGAGTTATTAGCTAACGATCCACTATATATCTTATCATCTCAATTACTAGGCAAATACAGAGAGCAACCTGAAAACTTAGTACAACCATTAAATGATTACCAAAAATCATTTAGATTATTAGTAGATGGACTACGTAAGTCTGGTCTAAGTAATATTAAATATCCAGATGCTAACTCCACTTTACGTTTAACCTACGGAAAAGTAAGAGCTTTACCAAAAGACCCTAGAAACGATGCCAGTATTAATAATTACACAACGTTAAAAGGAATGGTTAAAAAACACAAACCAAACGATAGCGAGTTCGATTTATCTAAAGACATGTTAGATATCTATAAGAAAAAAGATTATGGTAAATACGCTAACAGTAAAGGTGAATTACCTGTAAACTTCTTATCTGATAACGATATTACAGGAGGAAATTCTGGTTCACCTGTATTAAACGGAAAAGGTGAATTAATTGGTTTAGCTTTTGATGGTAATATTGAAGCAATGGCTGGTGATGTTATTTTTGACAAAAACTTACAACGAACTATTAATGTAGACATTCGATATGTACTTTGGTTAATTGACAAGTACGCTGGTGCTAAACGTATTGTAGATGAATTAACTATTATAGAGTAGTTAAATTAGTATTCTAAACAAAAAAACGCAATCAAATTGGTTGCGTTTTTTATTTTAGGATGACACACCGAAACAAATTAAAAATATGGACAAATATAAAATCTATGTAATTCACGGATATACAGCGTCTCCTTATTCTAACTGGTTTCAGGATTTTAAAAAGAATTAAAAAAATGACTCTGTTGAAGTTTCTATTTTAAGCATGCCCAACTCTAAAAACCCCAAACTAAATGAATGGGTTGATTTTATGGAGAGTCATGTAACAGAAATAGATGAAAAAACAATTTTTGTTGGTCACAGTTTAGGATGTATAGCTATTTTAAACTTCTTAAATAAGTTAAACATACCTAAAATTAAAGGCTTATTTCTAATTTCAGGATTCATTGAATCTACACCCATACCTGAATTAATTGAATTTGTAAAACCCCAATTAAATTATAGTCACTTAAAAGAAATAACGAGTATTAGAACTGCAATATCTGCAGTTGATGATGATATTATTCCTTTTGAATATTCTAAAACTATGGCAGAAAAATTAGAGGCTAAATTTACCCTTCTTAAAGAAGGAAAACATTTTATAGATAGAGATGGATTTACTAAACTTCCTTTTTTGATAGAAGAAATAAAAAGACACATAAACTTGCAAAGTTAAATGTATATAAGATGAATTTTCCTCTATTTAATTTCACAAAAAAGCGCAACCAAATTGGTTGCGCTTTTGTATTTTATATAGCTATACTACTATTCTTCTTTAAATAACTGCTCTTTATAAGCCGCTTTTTGAACTTGTGCTCTTCTAGTTACAGAAGGCTTCGTGTATTGCTTTCTTTCTCTTAATTCTTGTAAAACTTTTACATTTCTAAACTTACGCTTGTAACGTTTTAAGGCTCTATCGATATTTTCACCTTCTTTTACAACTATTCTTAACATACTATAAGGTTTTATTATTAGACATACTTTAAGTCATATAAATTACAGCGCAATACTACACATAGTATGAACTATGATTTACATGATATTTATTTTAGATTAAAAATTCTATTGAAAACGCTTGATAAAGCAACTGAAGACTATAGGATCTGGTGATAACAGAAAAATAGTATAAAGACTTGTAGATTTTCTCCTAAAAAGGACAGAACATTAATATTCTGCAAAGGTATGTTTTATTTATCGGCTCTACAAGAATTTGAGACATTAAAAAAGGCGTTACTATTGTAGTAACGCCTTTTAATTAAATAGTTTCTCCTAGTTCTTTTAACTTAGAGGTATTTTCTGCGAGCATTAACTCGTCTATAATTTTTTGAATATCCCCATTTACAATATTTGATAAATCGTATAAGGTTAATCCTATTCTGTGATCTGTTACACGCCCTTGTGGATAATTGTATGTTCTAATTTTTGCTGAACGGTCTCCTGAGGTTACCATCGAACCACGTTTTGCAGCATCAGCTTCTTGCTTCTTCGCTAACTCCATATCATACAAACGAGAACGTAATACTTTAAATGCTTTTTCTTTGTTTTTATGCTGCGATTTTTGATCTTGACATTGCGCTACCAATCCTGTAGGGATATGCGTTAAACGCACCGCTGAATATGTAGTGTTTACCGATTGACCTCCTGGTCCTGATGAACAGAAAAAATCGATACGTACATCTTTTGGATTGATTTCTACATCAAACTCTTCTGCTTCTGGAAATACCATACAGGTTGCTGCCGATGTATGTACACGCCCTTGTGTTTCTGTTTGTGGTACACGTTGTACACGATGTACTCCAGCTTCAAACTTTAACGTCCCATACACATCTTCACCAGAAACTTCAAACTGAATCTCTTTAAATCCACCATTGGTTCCTTCAGAAAAATCTACTGTAGATACTTTCCAGCCTTTGCTTTCGCAATACTTAGTATACATTCTAAATAAATCACCTGCAAAAATACTTGCTTCATCTCCACCCGTACCTGCACGCAATTCAACTACTGCATTTTTAGCATCTTCTGGATCTTTTGGAATTAATAAAAATTTAATCTCATCTTCTAATTCTGGAATACGAGTTTTTGCTTCGTCCATTTCCATTTTTGCCATTTCTACCATTTCTGCATCTGATCCGTCGGCAATAATTTCTTTAGCTTCTTCTATAGTATTTAATAAAGTTTCGTACTCGTCTGCTTTTTTTACAACCTTTCCTAAGTCTTTATACTCTTTATTTAATTGCACATAACGTTTTTGATCAGAAATAACATCTGGTTGGATGATTAAATCTGATACCTCATCATAACGTTGCTTAACTATCTGTAATTTATCTAGCATAGTATCTTTTCTTGGGGTGCGAATTTACGATTTTTTATCGAATTTTATTCATATCTTTAGTTCATTAAGGCTTTTGTTATGCGAATTTTAATCTTATTTTTTACTTGTTCACTACTTTTTTCTTGTCTGCAAGAAAAGAAAATTAAAAAACCAACTTGGTTGTTTGGTAAATGGGAACGTGTTCATAACGAAGCTCATAAAAGAACTTATGAGTTTTGGGAAAATGATTTTTCTGGAATTGGTTTTTCCTTACAAAAAAACGATACTGTATTTAAAGAGACCCTACACATCATTACTAAAAACGATTCGTTGTTTTTACAAGTAACTGGTGTAAATGAAAATCCTACTTTATTTGCTTTTACCCAACAAACAGATACTTCTTTTACTGCGGAAAACAAACTAAACGAATTCCCTAAAACAATACAATACTGGAAAGAAAACAATCTACTGAAAGCTAAAGTTAGTAACGATGAGTTTTCGATTGATTTTGTGTTTGAAAAAATGAAATAAAAAATCCTCAGATTTCTCTGAGGATTTTACTTTTTATCTCACTGTATTAATATTCAAAAGTTCCGTATTCACTTTTGATTGTTAATTTCTTTTTATCAGAAGTTTCAACTCTACCAACAACCTGTGCATTTACATTGAACGATTTTGAAATTTTAATAATCTCTTCTGCTATTTCTGGAGACACATATAATTCCATTCTGTGACCACAATTGAAAACTTGATACATTTCTTTCCAATCTGTTTTTGATTGCTCTTGTATCATTTTAAATAATGGTGGAATTGGGAACATATTATCTTTTACAATATGTAAATTATCCACAAAATGTAAAATTTTTGTTTGTGCTCCACCTGAACAGTGAATCATTCCGTGCACTTCTTCCGAAGAAAATTTCGATAAAATTTCCTTGATAATTGGCGCATAGGTTCTTGTTGGTGACAACACTAACTTACCAGCATCAATTGGTGAATCTGCTACCGTATCTGTTAATTTTGTATTTCCTGAATACACTAAATCTGACGGTACTGAAGCATCAAAACTTTCTGGATATTTTTCTGCTAAGTATTTATGGAATACATCATGACGTGCAGAAGTTAACCCGTTACTTCCCATACCTCCGTTATATTCTTTCTCATATGTTGCTTGTCCAAACGATTCTAAACCAACAATAACATCACCTGCTTTGATATTTGCATTATCAATCACATCCGCGCGTTTCATACGAGCTGTTACAGTAGAATCTACGATTATTGTACGTACTAAATCTCCTACATCAGCAGTTTCTCCTCCTGTTGAATGGATGGTAACCCCAAACTCTTTCAACTCAGCAATTAATTCTTCTGTCCCATTAATAATCGCCGATAAAACTTCTCCTGGAATATTACTTTTATTACGTCCGATAGTTGATGACAACATGATATTATCAGTAGCGCCTACACATAATAAATCATCTATATTCATGATTAAAGCATCTTGGGCAATTCCTTTCCATACAGAAATATCTCCTGTTTCTTTCCAGTACATATATGCTAAAGAACTTTTTGTTCCTGCTCCATCTGCATGCATAATTAAACAATAATCATCATCATTTGTTAAATAATCTGGAACAATTTTACAGAAAGCTTTTGGAAATAATCCTTTATCAATGTTCTTGATAGCGTTGTGTACATCTTCTTTAGATGCCGATACTCCGCGTTGTGCGTAGCGTTTAGATACTTCGTTACTCATGTGTTGTGTTGTTGTTGCCTGCAAATTTAGGTTTTATTACGCTTTTATCAAGAAAAAAGCGAACGTTTTTTACACGCTCGCTCTTTAATTATAGTTCGTTTCTCTTTATTCCCAATCTGGCATTGTGGCGTTTATAAATAACGCTGTTCTTGTGGTAGTACCTTCATTAAAAGGCACTTTATAAATTGTTTTTTCAGAAATCTCATCATTTGATGTATTTACAAAAATTATTTCGGCTTCATTTGGTGACAAACGCGGGTCTAAATCATTTGTTCCATCAGCTTTTCCTTCTGATAAATCAGTAACTTCTGTCGTTGCAAACTCATATAAAAACATATGACTGTTTAGTTGCCTATAATTACTTGATTCATATCCAGAAATATCTCTTGTGTATAACAGCGAGCTTCCGTCTATTGTAAAATTAATTCCTCCTACAGCTCCTTGCATTCCTGTTAAAACAGTGTCAATTATATTTCCTGCCATATCAATCGTATAGATTTGTGTATTATACCCACTTGTGTTATTGGTTTTCAGTGCTATTTTAGACTCATCATTACTCCAATCACATTCAGTAATGTAACTACCATCAACTGTTTGGTATATTTGCTGTAAACCGCTTCCATCTTTATTTATCAAGTATAATTTATCGTAATGCGGATATATAATTCGATCTCCGTTTGAAGACCACGAGAAATCAACTTCGTTTAAATCAAATGCAACTACAGGAACATTGGATGTAACTTTTTTAACATCTGAACCATCTGTTTTCATTGTATAAATATGAGTTTCGTTATTGTCTGTTCGTAAGAAGGCAACCAAATTTGCTGCTGAGTTTTTTCTTGGTCTCCAAGAGTTTGTTGTTGGTAATGTTAACAATAATTCATTTACAGAAGCTTCATTGATAAAATCTCCAGAATATATTACATTATTACCATCTTCTTGTCGTGTATAAAAATACCTGTTATTGGGTGTTGATGTAATTTTAAATGTACTTACTGCACTTAATACTTCAGCATTAATGCCATCTGATGCTCCTATTTGCCAAAAATATTTTACTCCAAATTTTAAATCGGAAACTGTATATAAAGTGTCTTTTACATTTTCAAAAGATATAACATCATTATTAAAGTCGTTTTTAATTTCTATCCTGTATGTTACTTCATCTTCATCAGGGTCAGTAGATTTAAAACTTAGTTCTACCATATTATTTAAATCTTCTACGCCATTAGTTGGAGCTCTAAGTTCTGGTGTTGTTGGCGGATCGTTTAATGCTGTTTCTATATCTAACTCAAAAACTATATTAATTTCTGTGCCAGCATCTAAACCTACAGGCTGAAAACCTGTTAAATAACCTTCTTTAGTAGCGCTTACCGAATATTCTTGTGCAGGTATATCTTCCATTAAAAAGTAACCTTCTTCATCAGTAAAAGCTGTATTATTGGTTGGCGATAGTGCTATTTTTGCGTTTGCTATAGGTTCAAAACTTCTCTTTTTTACCACACGTCCTTTAATTGTACCAAATTCCACAAAACCTACAGTATCTTCACTACAGTTAAATAAGGTTACACAAATTAAAAGTATTGTTATTTTTATTATATTTTTCATTGCTTTGCTTCTTAAAAATAAACGTTTAAACCTACTCCTACCCTCCAAATAAAGTCATTCCTTTTCCCCCTAACCAACTTATCTAGATTATCCGAACCTAAAAGGTAATTTTCTCCATAAAAAGCTACCCCTATTTTATTGGTTATTAAATATTCTAATCCTATTCCGTATTGAAATTTAAACATAGGATTATCAAGATTCTCCTCTAAAACTGAACCTACACCAACATACACGTAAGGTGTTAACTTATCATAAGGAAGTAAGTTATATTCTAAGAATATACTAGAGGTAAGAAATGTATTTTTAAAAGATCGTTCATTTTCTAATGAAAACCGTCCTACACTTCCTCCAAAACTAAATCGTGGGTTCTCAAAGAAATATCTGTATTTTAAATCAAATCCAAATCTTGCAACTGGGTTCGAATAGTCTCCTGAAATTATCGAAGTTCCAGCCATTACACTCATTGAGTTTCTCTCTCTTCTTGTTTCTTGCTTTCTATTAAAAAGTAAAGTATTATCTGCTTCATTTTTTTCTTTTAGATATTCCTTTTTAAAAAGGCTGACAACTGGTTCTCCTCCTTTAGGAGCCCATAAACCATCTACAACACCTTCTATAATCAACTGTTCGACTGCTTTATCTATAGCTTCTTTTACAGCTAATTGCATAGGTTCATTTTTGGTTACCCCTGTCTCTACTTCTAACAATCTTCTTAAAGAAACATACCTATATAAATTTGCTGAAATACCTTGAGAGAGTATTGTTTTTGACACATAAATATTTTTTAAGATTTGTCCGTTTGATGTAGATACAGCTCTTAAATACACTGTTATTCTGTCCTCTCTATATTGATTAGATGCTCCCGCTCCAAAATATCGGACTCCTGAACCTCCTGTAATAATATTAGAATCATAAGAAACCACACCTCCTTCTAAAATAATCCCAGCAAAAAGTAATGGCGGCATTTTTGTGGAATTAACTCCCTGATATTCTTGCCTTGTCGACCTTATTATTTGTCGTTCATTTAATAAGTTAGCGATATTTTCTCTTTCTATTGGAGTAAACCATTTTGATTCTTCTAATGATTTTAATAGAATTGATGTACCTCCTTGCGTTACCGCGGTACTAAATGTAGAGCCGTTTTCAGTCGGCTTATATTGTCCTGTTTGATCTCTAAATTTATAAACTCCTACGATTACTTTTTCGACAGGTAGAATATTTTTAATTAAATCGTTTTGTAAAGAGGTGTTTTCTCCTATTCTAGCATTCGTTGTTTGGAATGGCTGATTTAGGTATGCTCCACAACTAGAAAACAAGATAAAACTTAAAGAGAATAGTAATTTGAATAGTAATTTTCTCATAAAATTTAAGTTATGGTTAGTCGTTTTGTTGTTAATTGTTTGGTATTATAATTTGTGTTTGTTCACCTGTTTGAGTATTTAAAATATTTACAGATAAACCTCCGCTTGTAGGTGTTACTTCAACTACTAAAGATCCAAACACATAAGTTCCAACAGTTAATCCTTGATCTCCAAATTGTTCTTGAAATAAATCTTGAGATAATGAGTTTAACAGTTGCCTGTTTAAACTATTGGTAAAATTTTCTAAGTCTGAAGGTTGCTGAAAAGGATCTTGTGCTTCTTCTTGAAAATCGTTTTGTGCATTTGCTGATGCCAAAATTTGCTGATATCCGAATGGATTATTTCCTCCAAAAAATGGATTAATTGGTTTATAAACTAGTTCTTGTGAAAAAGTAAATGAACTTATTAAAAATAAAACAATTGTTATAAGTTTGGTTGCTATTTTCATAACTTACTTTATTTAAATTTTATAACTTAATAATGTATTTCTCTGTTTTGAGTAACTGCTTAATCTTACTAAAGATGCTTTAACAGCTCGTTTAAGAAAATCTTCTCCTGGCATTGTCATGAACTCAAAAATCTTTTTATCATCAGCTTCAATAATTAAAACTGTAGTTCTTCTTAATCCTGGTTTCTCTTTTATTTTTATAATAAAAGGATATTTTAAGCCTGAGAGCAGATACTCTTGGTAAAAAAAATCATAAAAATCTTTCCCTATTTTTGTTATTGCTTCTTCAATAACCAATCCTTTTAATACAAAATTAGATTCGTCTATTTTTTCCTTTTTTATTACACCTATCTTTTTGGGCACTATTACTAGCGTATCTTTATCTATCAATGTCTCCCTGTGCTTTACAAATAAATAAGCTTTTAATTCTTCATCAGGATTTAAACTTAACCTTATTAATGAAAGCTCTTTTTTCTCATTAGGTTTTAACGAAAATTCTCCTGATTGTTTATTGTTAGAATAGTTTCCTTCTTTATTTTTTTTTAGTACTAATAAGTTGTAGTTAAGCTCATCTTTAAACAACACTCCTTCATTTTCAGCTTGTGCTTTTACTACTATAAAATTATCTTTTTTAAGGACAAGTATTTTGGCTTTCACATCGTTTATTTCTTGAGTATAACCCACTGATACACAAAGCAACAACAGAGTAATATATTTTAAATCGCTTCTAAAAAAAATAAAACTTAACATCTTTTAATAGTTCCTAACTATAATTGTTTTATAATTAGATTTTTGAATTATTTTTACATTTTCCATTAAAGAGTTTGTTCCATACACCTGTAATGAATTTGCATTTCCTTGCTGAAGGATATCCATTTTTGTGGGAGAAGTGTTGTAATAATCTATAAAACTATAATAGTTATTTTTACCCTTTTGCCCTACTAATTGCACATCTCTCGCTCCACTTTTTAATTCCGCTACATTATTTATTCCTATTTGATTTATTGATAAATAATTTTGATTAGCAGTTACATTACTAAAATTTTGTAAACCATTTAATGAATTAATATTTTTCTCTAGTACTATAAAAGAAACATCATTTCCTATTTGAGGCACAGATACAAAATATGTAGATGTCTTTTGCTGCGACATAATAGCCAGATTAATAGTAACCAACATTACAAACAATATTATTTTCACCTCTTTCATTATCTTTACTTTAGTAAGTTAAGGAAAGAGTTTTTCTCTCTTCCCTTAACTTTATTAGTTAATAAATTATTATAGTCCTGTTTGTTCAACACAGGCTTTATTCATATAACCTGCTTGACCAATAAAACTAGCATTACCTGAACCTTGCGCGTCTTGAATAACAGAGGCATGGTTTTCTACACCAAACTGACCAATTAAACTTAAGTTAATACCAACATCAGCGTTTTGATCAACACAAGCTTCATTACCATAACCTGTTTGTGCTATACCAGAAATGTTTATACCTCCAGTTGATGTTTGAGTAGTAGAAGCCATATTTGCGTTTCCAAATTGAGCAATTCCATCTATATTAAAGCTACCTCTTTGTACTTGTTTAGCCTTATTATAGTTACCAAGTTGTAAAATACCTGCTACACTACCCGGCGCCCCATTAGTTCCTGTGCTTTGATCTTGGTGAGCTAAATTTCTTCTACCAGATTGTGCTACAATAGCTACATTATTATCATAACGTTGTTTTTGAATAGAAGTATTCTGACGTCCTGTTTGGTAAGCATATGCTCTGTTATTTTCTGCCCAACCTACACCTACATCTTGTTGTGTATAGTTTTTATATCCTACTTGATTTACAAAACCAGTGTTATAGTCACCATGTTGCTTAATATCGGCTTCATTCTTTCTTCCTCTTTGGTATACAGTAGCTTCGTTTCCTAAACCTCCAGAAAATCCTTGATTTTGACCATCTTGATCGATGTTAGATAAGTTACCTACTCCAGTTTGAACTACACTTACGTCATTCATAACTCCAGTTTGATCTACGTAACTCGTGTTTATTGCTGCTCCTCTATCTCCATAAGAAGGCCCTACTTGTGGTACTGAACACCCCAAACAATTAGCTTTTGGTGTTGGTAATGGGTTTGCGAACTGTGCGAAAACTGTTCCTGAAGCTAAAAAAATAGCCGCTAATAAAAAATTTTTCATAATAGATAATTTTAAAATACATTAATTGATTTTTAGCATACTCTATCTACGACAAGCATACAAATACTAACGATGCTTATTGTGGGAGAATGCTAAGTAAATAAGGGTAAGATAAAATTATGGGGTAAAATGTAAAGGTTAGTTTGATAACCGTGATTACATCCATCAGTTTAAATAAAACTGTAAGAAACTATATATAGTTTGTCTGTTTAAACATAGCTAATATACGATTTTTTTAGCTTCAAAAACCATTCAAAATTTCTTTACTTAAAAAAAAACAAATAAAAAAAGCCAAAAACACGCTATAAACGTAGTCTTTGGCTTTGTATTTCTTAATCCTTCTTTTTTTTAAAAAAAGGGGAAAACCCCTTTTTTTAAAAATGAATTTTCTTCTTTAAAATAAGCTACTTTATCTAGTAAATAAAAGCTCTCTATATTTAGTTAATGGCCATAGATTATCATCTACCATCAACTCTAATTTATCACAGTGATAACGAATATCATCAAAATAAGGTTTTACTTTATTACAATACGCATCAGCATTTTTTTGTCCTTCTAACTTATTGGCTTTTTTACGCTCTTCAATCATATCTTCAACTTTTGAATTTATTTCAGCAATATGATTTGATATTTTTTGAATTAAATCGATTTGTTCATTTGCATACCTTTCAAAATTATTTCCAAAAATTTCTTTCAGCCCTCTTACATTCTCTATCAAGGTATTTTGGTATTGAATAGCAATAGGTATAATATGGTTTCTTGCAATATCACCTAATACTCTACTTTCAATTTGTATTTTCTTTGAATATTCTTCTAGTTCAATTTCATGACGTGCTTCTACCTCAACCTTATTCATCACTCCCATTTCTTCAAAAAGAGAAATTGCTTTTTTAGAAATTTTTGCTTTTAATGCTTCAGGAGTTGTTTTGTTATTCGATAAACCTCTTTTCTTTGCTTCTTTTTCCCATGCTTCTCCATACCCATCTCCTTCAAATCGAATACTTTTTGATGCTTTAATATATTCTCTTAATACATTAAATATAGCTTCATCTTTTTTTAGTTTTTTGGTATCAATTAATTTATCAACCTCATCTTTAAACTCATTTAACTGTCTTGCTATAATTGTATTCAAAACCGTCATAGGTCCTGCACAGTTAGACCATGAACCTACTGCACGTAACTCAAACTTATTTCCTGTAAAAGCAAAAGGTGAAGTTCTGTTTCTATCTGTATTATCTAGTAATATTTCAGGAATTTTACCTACAATATTCAATTTTAAATCTGTTTTTTCTTCTGGTGATAACTTTCCTTTTGTTACATTTTCTAACTCATCTAATACTGATGATAATTGTGAACCTATAAAAACTGATATAATTGCTGGTGGTGCTTCATTAGCTCCTAAACGGTGATCGTTACTTGCGCTTGCTATTGACGCTCTGATTAACTCTTCGTAATCATGAACCGCTTTAATAGTATTCACAAAAAAGGTTAAAAACTGTAAGTTCTTCATCGGAGTTTTACCTGGACTCAATAAATTAACTCCTGTATTGGTAGACAAACTCCAGTTGTTGTGTTTTCCTGAACCATTAATTCCTGCAAATGGCTTTTCATGGAATAACACTTTGAATTTATGTCTTTGCGACACTTTTTCCATCACATCCATTAGTAAGGAATTGTGGTCTACCGCTAAGTTAGCTTCTTCAAAAATCGGTGCTAATTCAAACTGATTTGGCGCTACCTCATTATGTCGTGTTTTTACCGGCACCCCTAACAACATACATTCATGTTCCAAATCGCGCATAAAATTCAATACTCGCGTGGGTATTGAGCCAAAATAATGATCATCTAACTGCTGCCCTTTTGCTGGAGCATGCCCTAACAAAGCTCTTCCTGTCATCATAATGTCAGGACGTGCAGCTGCCAATGCTGTATCAATCAAAAAGTATTCTTGCTCCCAACCTAAAGTTGCATTTACTTTACTTACATTCTTATCAAAATATTTACAAACCGCTGTAGCTGAAGTATCAACAGCTTGTAAAGCTCTTAATAATGGAGCCTTATTATCTAATGCTTCACCTGTATACGCCACAAAAACTGTGGGAATACATAAGGTAGTACCATAAATAAATGCTGGCGATGTTGGATCCCAAGCGGTATAGCCACGTGCTTCAAAAGTATTTCGAATTCCTCCGTTAGGAAAACTAGAAGCATCTGGCTCTTGCTGTACTAATTGACCTCCGTCAAATTTCTCCATTGCTCCTCCTCCTTCAACTGTTTCAAAAAAAGCATCGTGTTTTTCTGCTGTAGACCCCGTTAAAGGTTGAAACCAGTGTGTGTAATGTGTTGCTCCTTTAGACAGCGCCCAATCTTTCATACTTACTGCAATCTGATCGGCAGTTTTTCTATCAATCTTAGTTCCAAACTCAATAGCATCCATTACACTTTGGTATGCTTCTTTGGTCATGTATTGACGCATTGCTTGTTGATTAAATACATTTTTACCAAACAATTCTGAACGACGTTCATTCTCTTCTACTACAACAGTTTTTCTATTTAAAACCTCTTGTAAAGCATTGAATCTTAAAGTTGACATATAATAAAGTATTAAATTAGATATTCAAAAATACATTTTAAAAACAAATACCCCCTAAAAAATAGGGGTTAAATTAATTTAAAGTTAATTTTAAACAAAAATACCCTTAAAAATTTTGCCCTTTAACAAAAAATACTCAATTTTGCCCCATAATTAACTCTAAAACAACACAAAAATCATGAGTAAATCAAAATTAGAATACATTTGGTTAGATGGTCATGAACCAACTCAAAACATGCGTAGTAAAACTAAGGTTGAAGACGACTTTAGTGGTAAATTAGAAGATTGTCCAGTTTGGTCTTTTGATGGAAGTTCTACAGAACAAGCTTCTGGAGGTGCTTCTGACTGTTTACTAAAGCCTGTTGCTATTTATCCTGACCCTACTAGAAAAAATGGATTCTTAATAATGTCTGAAGTTTTAAACGCTGACGGTACTCCGCACGCATCTAATGCACGTGCTAAAATTGATGATAACGATAATGATTTTTGGTTTGGTTTTGAGCAAGAGTACTTCTTAATGGATACCAAAACTGATTTACCTTTAGGGTTCCCACGTGGTGGATTCCCTGGACCTCAAGGAAAATACTACTGTTCTGTAGGTGGAAGATACACTTGGGGAAGAGATTTCGTTGAAGAACATGCTGATTTATGTATTGAGGCTGGTTTAAACTTTGAAGGAATTAACCAAGAGGTTGCCCCAGGACAATGGGAATTTCAATTGTTTGCACAGGGTGCCAAAAAAGCAGGTGATGAAATTTGGGTTGCTCGTTACTTATTAGATCGTTTAACTGAAAAGCATGGTTACTATATTGAGTACCATCCAAAACCAGTAAAAGGAGATTGGAATGGTTCTGGTATGCACGCAAACTTCTCTAACACTACTTTAAGAACTTGTGGCTCTCAAGAAACTTACGAGAAGATTTGTGAAGCATTTAGGCCTGTTACCGAGGAACACATGGATGTATACGGAGCCAATAATGATGAACGCTTAACTGGTTTACACGAAACTGCTCATGTATCTGACTTTAGTTATGGAGTTTCTGATAGAGGGGCTTCAATCCGTATTCCTATTATTACTGTAGAAAAAGGATGGAAAGGTTGGTTAGAAGACAGAAGACCTGCTTCAAACGCTGACCCTTATAAAGTAGCTGGTAGAATTATAGAAACCGTAAAAGGCGCCAACATATAATTAACAAACACAACAACACAACTAAAAAAGCCGCTAATAGCGGCTTTTTTTTTATTTCAAGACTAATTCGTTTTTACGAAATTGTTAAATAGATGAAAGTTGCATAGGTTGCTAATAAGATAATTCCATCCCTCCACCCAAGACGCATTCCTTTTGGAAAGAAAACTAAAGGTAGTATAGCAAATGAAACACCTAACATCCAATAAATATCATTGTTTATTAAGCTATATGCATCTGGTTTTACTTCTACAGGAGTAATCATTGCAGTAATACCCAGAACAGCTAAAATATTAAATACGTTAGAACCTATTAAGTTTCCTAATGAAATTGCTTTTTCTTTCTTTAATACTGCAATAATTGATGCTGCTAACTCAGGAACGCTTGTTCCTACCGACACTACTGTTACTCCTATTATTGCATCACTAACCCCTAAATTTGCTGCTAAAGTTACCGAGCCATTAATTAACAACTCTGAACCACCCCATAAACCTACACCTCCTATTGCTAAAAATAATGCTATTTTATATAGTGGTAACTCTTCATCATCTTCAGGCACCTCATCAACAACCGCTTGTTTTTGAAAACGCAGTAAATAAATCAAAAACACTACTAACATTCCAAACAAAATAGCTCCTTCATAAAATTGAATTATTTTATCATTTGCTATAAAAAAATACAGTAGTACTGAAGCAATCATCATTACTGGCCAATCTGTTTTATAAAAACTTTTTTCCACATCTATTGATGATAGTATTACTGTTATACCTAATACTAGAGCTAGGTTTGCAATATTAGAACCAATAACATTACCTACTGCCAAACCTGTTGCTCCATTTAAAGCAGACTTTATGCTTACAATTAATTCTGGTGCTGAAGTTGCAAACGACACTACTGTCATACCTATTACTATTTTTGGTATATGTAGTTTAAGTGACAAACCTACCGCTGCTTTTAACAGCCAATTTCCTCCTAAAATTAACAATGTTAAACCAATAATAATATATAGAATGCTCATAAGATATTTTTTGGGCGAAGATACTCTTTTGTAACGAAGTTTTGAAACATAAACAACCGTGTAAATACAACTTTTAAAACCAATACTTTTTTCTTTAATAAACTTCAAAAAAATCAAAAGGCTAAAACTCTTCTGTTTAAAAGATCCTTTTTCCTTTACTTTTCAAATCTTGCAAAAAAAGCTTCTTTAAAACCTTATTAAATACAACCAATAAGACATTTTTATATTTCATTTAATAATTAAAACATAGACAATATAGCTATAAGTTAAAACTAATAGTGTTTTTATAGATTTAAATATAAACCCAATCCAATTAAATTAGATTTAAAAGTTTGGTAATAATATTTCCTTTCTCATATATTGAAAAAACAATTCCGGAATTCATCATTATTTACTAACTAAAAACACATGAATCTAACATGATTATACTTGCTTTAAAACTAATTCTAATAACTATTAAAATTGCTTATTTATTACTGGAATTTATCTTTTAAAAGATTAAACTAATTAAAACCTATACTTTTCATTTTAAACTTAGTAAAGTTTGATTTTTCTCATCATAACAAATTATTTTTCGTTATTTTTGATAATAGAATCAACTACTAATGAGAAAAAGTTTTTTTAAGTTTTTAGCCAACCTAAACAAGGCTCTACTACCTTCCTTTACTAAGAAGGAATTGGATATATCGAAAGCATCAAAATTTCAATTGGCTATTATTGGATGGCGTGCTTATGTTACAATAAATTCGTTGGATTAAAATTTTACCATTATGAACAATCATATTAAAGTTTTCTCAGGATCTCAAATCTTTGTAAGCAGATTAAATCAATTACTTGATGAGATTAAAGTTCCATGCTTAATTAAAGATAATAAAGAATCTGGAAGGGTTGCTGGTTTCGGAACTTTAGGCAATTCTATTGACGTATTTATCTATGAATCAGATCTTGAAAAAGCTCAGGACACTATTGATAGTTTTAAAGAAGAAATAGCAGAAGACAAATAAGTTAAAAAAGGTAAAAAAATATTATTTTTTTTGCTTTACAATTTAAAAAACATTCTTATATTTGCACCCGCAAAACGGCCTCGTAGCATAACTGAATAGTGCACTTGATTACGGCTCAAGAGGTTGCAGGTTTGAATCCTGCCGAGGTCACAAAAACCCTGTTAGATATCTAACAGGGTTTTGCTTTTCCATAAATTTACACACTAACTTTCTACTACTGTTTAGTCTTTTACAACCACATCTTCCAGTACTTCAATGTCAAATCCATAATATCTTACTAATTTGATAATTGGGTTAAGATCAATTATGTTACCTATAGACTCTATACGAAGTATATTATCACAATCTTCTAAATCAAAATTTATTTTATAGTAAGAAAACTCCCTTTGGAGCTTATCCAAAAGGAGTGTTTCCTCTTCAACTGATTGTACAGATGTTTTAAAGACTTCTACCATTAAATTAAAAGTTAATTATACCGCTTCGTTGTAATTAATCATCCAGTAAACACCAAACTTATCTACAAAACTACCAAAATAATCTCCCCAAAACTGATCTTCCATAGGCATTTCAATTTTTCCACCTACAGATAAGCCGTTAAACAAACGATCTGCTTCTTCACGACTTTCAGGGTGAATTGAAATGTAATTATTATTCCCTTTATTTAGCTTATGTCCCATTGAAGGTACGGTATCAGATCCCATTAAAATAGTATTTTTTGATAATGGTAACGAAATGTGCATTGTACGATTTCTTTCATTTTCTGGTAATTTTTCTACATCTGGAGCGTCACTCATTTTCATATTTGCAATGAATTCACCACCAAATACTGATTTATAAAAATTGAATGCTTGTTCTGCATCTCCATCAAAATTTAAATAAGGATTTACTTTCATTTTTCTTGTTTTTAAGGTTATTTTTATTCTAATTTTTTCTTTTATTATCTACTCAAATTACAAAACAGGTTAAACAAATGCCCATCTAAATCTTGAAACACACAAACATAATAGCCATTATCATCATAAAACTTTTTCTTGTCTTTTCTAGGGTCAAAACGGATATATCCTCCTGCTTTTATTGTTTTTTCTATTAATGCATTAAGTTCCTCTTTACTTTTAGCCGAAAGTGTAAACATTATTTCATTACTGCTATTAAGATTTGCTACCTCACCTTCAAAGCTTTCTTTTAACTTTTCCTTTTTAAAAAAGTGGATTACAAACTCATCTTCACCAAATAAAAAACTTACTATTTCGTTCGTAGGAGTTCCATTGAGAATGAAACCTAATCTCTTATAGAATTTTTGTGTACGTTCTATATTTTCTACTCCTAAGTTTGCCCATATTTTCATTCATTTTAGAATTTAAAATTCTTAATAATTTGTTTTATTTGATAAATATGACGCTGCGTATGTACTGTATTAAACCCTATCCACTCAAGTCGCGTAAACGCCCCTAATTCAGGAATTTTAAAGTCTAAACAAAGTTTTGATAAATCTGCATTCTTTGAGAAATCGTTCATCCATTGTATTTTACTTTTTAACTCCGTCAACAAAATTTCTTTGTTAATGAACTTTTCGGTTGGTATAATTTCTTTAGGTGAATTCATTTTTATATCGAAATTCAAAAACAAGCGTTGTATTTCTTTTAACTTTTCATTTGGACTACGTTTAGTTTCTTTTACTTCTCCTGTCAAAACTTCTGATAAAGCATAAGATTTATTAAGGTGATCTCCTACTTGCGCTACTGTCCAATCTCCTTCTTTTGTTTTTTTATTCAGCTCTTCTTCAGTTAACGATGAAATCAACCTTAATAACTCCTTAGTTGTGATATAATACTCACTTAAAACCTCTTTCTCCATACTTTAATTATTTGATTACCAAAGATAAAAGGTCTTATCCATACTCCAAAGGTATGTTCCCGACAATACCACGGGTTGATTGCGACAATAGCTTATCTTATATTTGAAATGGTTTAATCTCTTGAAAAATGACTTATGAAACATATTTCTATTCTTGTACCTGAAGGTGACTCTAGTTTGAGTAATTTAGAGGCTACTTATAAGATGTTCACCATGGCTAATGATGCTTTATTAAAATCAGGCAAGCAAACAATGTTTACAACACATCTTGTTGGCACACACAAAAAAGCTAGGTTAAGTAACGGGGTATTTAATATTATTCCTAACACAACAATTACTGATGTACAAAAAACAGATTTGATTATTATTCCTGCCATTCATGGAGATTATGCTCAAATAATTTCAAAAAACAGTGCTTTTATTCCTTGGATTAAGAAACAATATGCAAACGGGGCTGAAGTAGCAAGTCTTTGTATAGGTGCTTTTTTATTAGCCAGCACAGGATTGCTTAACGGTCAAGATTGTGCAACGCATTGGTTGGCTACTGATGAATTTAGAAAAATGTTTCCTGATGTTAATCTTGTTGATAATAGAATTATTACTGATGAAAACGGCTTATACACAAGTGGTGGAGCTTATTCTTCTTTAAATTTAAATCTTTATTTGGTTGAAAAGTTTGCAGGACGTGAAATGGCTGTACTCTCGTCTAAAATTTTTGAAATAGATATTAGCCGTAATAGCCAGTCTCCTTTTATTATTTTTAAAGGTCAGAAATCTCATAACGATAAAGATATTTTAAAAATTCAAGAACATATTGAACAAAATTATCAGCAAAAAATAACTGTTGATGAGCTTTCTAAAAAAATAGCTGTAAGTCGTAGAACTTTTGAAAGACGTTTTAAAAAAGCAACTGCCAATACTGTAATGAAATATGTACAACGTGTTAAAATAGAAGCTGCTAAAAAAGAATTTGAAAGAGGTAATAAAACGGTTAACGAAATAATGTACGAAGTTGGTTATAATGACCCTAAAGGGTTTAGAGAGGTTTTTAAGAAGGTTACAAACATGACTCCTTCTGAATATGCTAACAAATATCGCAAAGCAATTTATGTTTAAAATTTTAAAAATGTTCTTGATACTTTCTACCTACAAAATTTATGATTCCACATTGTATTATGCTTCTTAAACTGGCTTAAGTTTTAACTTTACAAGGAATAATACCTTTGGTTTATAAAATTTAAAATTATGAAACAAAGACTAAACATTCAAGAACTAGAGCCTAATGCCTATAATGCAATCTTAGAAATTTACAAATACCTTGAAACAACAACGCTTTCAAAAAAAAGTAAAAACCTTATTAAAATAAGAGCTTCACAAATTAATACTTGTGCTTACTGTATAGAAATGCATACTGTGGAGGCTCTAAAAAACGGAGAAGCACAAAACAGAATTTTTGCGTTGAGTGCTTGGAGAGAATCGCCTTTATTTTCTGAAGAGGAAAAAGCTTTATTAGCTGCTACTGATGAAATAACACAAATAAGCAATAATGGATTAACAGAGGAAACCTTCCAAAAGCTTAAAAGTTATTTTAGTGATAATGAAATAGCACAAATTATTATACAAATAGGAGAAATTAATATTTGGAATCGTATCGCAGTATCAACACAAATGTTTCATGCTATCTCTAAGGTTTTGTAATACGCAATAATATTAATTTATCTAGTTTTCATCTAAGTTTCTATAAAGCTACCTAAATTTAGGTAGCTTTATTATCTTTCATTATGTCCTTTTCCTTCAATCATTTTCGGTATCGACTTTTCTATTCTTGACAAACGTGTTTTTGATTGTTTAGCTTGAGAAAAATACAATAAGTACCCTCTTTGTCTACCTGGGGTTAGCGCTTCAAAAACTGTTTGTATGTCTGGGTTTTCTTGTAATACTTCTTTAAATTCATCTACCATTTCAAACTCTGAGGTTTTCTTAGTTTTTACTTTTAAACCTGCTTTTTCAACCTCTATAGCTTCGAATATATATGCTTTGATAGTTGATATTAAATCTATAATTTCTTCTGGCTTTGCAAACCTAATTTGACGAGCTGATTGTACATTTTCTGTTTGTTGAATTAAAATTCCGTCAGTATCTTTTAACAGAGCTCCTTTATAAAAAAGTAATGCACAATAATCTTTAAAACCATGAATTAACACAATATTTTTTCCTTGAAAAGTATAACAAGGATGCTTCCATTTAAAATCTTCTTCAAGACCACTGTCCAAACAAATTTGACGTAGCAACATTGTTTCTTCCTTCCATTTTTTTATGTTTTCTATATACTTATCTACTTTTTCCATTGCAACTTTATTTGTGTTCACTTTAAATATATAACTTTGTAGGCTTCCCCTTTTTAGGACACCTCTAATTTCGATAAATAATTATTATTTAGGTCAGATTTGATGAAGAATTTA